>JANOOJ010000096.1:0-9448 GCA_031421295.1 Novosphingobium sp. | reverse complement strand
ATATTGCGGATGGACAACCGGGTGAGCATGTTCGCGCGCTGTTCTAGCGGCGTGGCACAGGCGAGTCACCCCTTACGTCGTTACGCGTCCCGATCGACACCAGCGGTCGGGCCTGCCTTCGACCCGGGCGGGCGGATCGCGCGCTCAATCGAACGGCGGTTCCAGCGTGATCGGATCGGCCAGGCTGATCCGGTCGAGCATCGTCGCCATCTCGTCGCGCAGCGTCAGCATCAGCCCGCGCAGGCGGCATGTCGCCTCGGGCAGGCAATTGAGGCAATGCTCATGCGCATTGCGCGCCGCGCAGGGGACCAGCGCGAGGCTGCTGCGCATCAGCCGGATGATGTCGCCATAGCGGATATCGACCGGGGCCAGCGCCAGCTCGTACCCCCCGTCGCGCCCGCGGTGCGAGATGATCAACCCTTCGCGGACCATCTCCGCCAGGATCACGGTGAGGAACTTGCGCGGAATATTCTGCGCTTCGGCAATCGCATCGAGCCGCACCGGCCCCTGCCGCCAGGTGTCGGCCAGGTGCTGCAACGCGCGGATCGAATAGCGGGTTTTCTGCGAAAGCATGGGCGATCTTCAAGCGCCCGCCGCTGCACAATGTCAACCTGCGGGGTAGAAAGCTCGCCCGCTCAGCTCGCCACCGTCCCCGGGGCGTGCTTGTTCATCAGCGCGAAGGCGCGCTTGTACCATTCGTTCTCGGGATGGTTGGCGCCGAGCACGGCGGCCGCCTTCTGCGCTTCCTCCGGGATGCCCATCGCGAGATAGCTTTCGACCAGCCGGAACAGCGCCTCGGGCGAGTGGCTGGTGGTCTGGTACTTCTCGACCACATTGCGGAACCTGAGCGAGGCGGCGAGCCATTTGCCCGAGCGTTCATAGAACCGCCCGATCTCCATCTCCTTGCCCGCAAGGTGATCGTTGACCAGATCGATCTTGAGCCGGGCATCGGTGGCGTAGCGCGTGTTGGGATAGCGGCGGACCACCTCGTTCATCGCGGTCAGCGCCTGTTGGGTCACCTTCTGGTCGCGCGTCACATCGCTGATCTGCTCGTAATAGCACAGCGCGATCAGATAATAGGCGTAGGGCGCATCCTTGTTGCCCGGGTGGATCGAGAGGAAGCGCTGCGCCGACTGGACCGATTTGTTGTAATCCCCCGCGACGTAATAGCTGAACGAGCTCATCAGCTGCGCGCGGCGCGCCCACGGCGAATAGGGGTGCTGGCGCTCGACCTCGTCGAACAGCGCGGCGGCGACCTGCGTTTCCCCGCGGTCGAGCTTGTCCTTCGCCGCCGCATAAAGCGTATCGACATCGCGCGCGACATAGGCGGTGTCGCGCAGCTTGCCGCCCCCCCCGCATCCGGCAGTGAGCGCGATCGCAGCGGTGGCGAGCGCAAGGAGGGCGAGTTTTGCAGGGGACCGTGACAGCATGGCCCGCCCTATAACCAGCGCGGGCCTGAACGCCAAGTGAAGTTGCTTTCCATTTTCCTACATCGCTCCTTTCCGTCACGCTCCCGCGCCTTTTCCCCAAGGACGCGCCCCCGATGACCGACCAGACCCGCAGCCTGACAATCCCCGACTTCGCCGCCGTCCCGCGCGCGAAGGACCGCGCCAACGGCTGGAAGCCCGAGGTCCAGCGCGCCTTTATCGAGGCGCTGGCCGAAACCGGCAGCGTCCGCTCGGCCTGCGCCCGCGTCGCCCGCGCCGATCACGGTGCCTACCTCCTGCGCCGCCACCCCGAGGCCGCCGGGTTCCGCGCCGCCTGGGACGTCGCGCTCGACATCGGGATGCGCCGGATCGAGGACGTCGCGATGGACCGCGCGCTCCACGGGGTCGAAACCCCGGTCTACTCCTACGGCAAGATCGTCGGCACCCGCACCGTCTACAACGACCGGCTGCTGATGTTCATGCTCCGCAACCGCGCGCCCGATCGCTTCACCGGCGGCAAGGCGCAAGCGCTGAGCGCGGTCGACAAGGCGGAACTCGCGCGGCTCAAGAAGCAGTGGGCCAAGGACTATGAACGCACCCGCGCGATCGAGGAAAACGCCCGCGCCAGGGAGCACGAGAACTGGCTGGCCGAACGGCTCGAGACGATGCACCGCCGCTGGTTCACCGGGTTCGGCCCGCAGACCCGCGCCGCCTACCGCGCCTTCCGCGAGAGCGAAATCGCCGAAGCCGAGGCGGACTATCAGCGCCGCTACGCCGGGACCGACGCCCAGATCGCCCGCGGAGTCGAAGACCTTGGCGAATGCCAAGAGCATCTGGAAAACGCCCCCGACCCGGATGCCGCCGACGACGCGCGCGAGGCGCTCACCGAGGCAGAAGCCATTCTCGCCGCCCAAGCCGCAGACGAACGCGCCGCCGAAGCAGACTATGCCGAATGGTTCGCCCCCGAGCGCCGCGCCAAGGTGTGGTGGGCGATCGACGTGGTGTTCGGCGCGGCCAGCGCGCCCGACGGGGACGCGCCGGAAAACGAGCAGAAGGAGCAAGCGACATGAGCCTGCGAGAACTGACCGACTTCCTGCTGTCCGGAGACCAGGCGCTCGGCCTGCCGCGACGCAAAATCAACCAACCGACCCACGCCGATCTGGTCGCAGCACGCGGCTCGCCGGAGGTTGCGCCAAACCCGGTGGCCGCCAGCACCGACCCGGTCTCCGCCCGCGATCAGACCGCGCAAGAATGGCTGGCGCATGTCGCGGCGGGGCGGATAGGCTAGCACTTCCACCGCACGCCTGAACCTGCCGAAGTGAACTTGTCGAAGCACTGTATATCCGGTATATACCCAACCCATGAACAAGCCCGTCCACACCAAGGCGTTCAAGTCCGGCAACAGCGTCGCGTTGCGGATGCCCAATGCGTTGGCGGTCGATCCGGGGGACAACTTCGCGATAAGCCGCCATGGTGACACTATCACCGCACAGCGCATCCCCACCCCCGCCGAAGAAGCCGAGCGGCTCACCCGGTTCCGCGCGATGCTCGGAGAATTGCAGAAGCTCCCCAAACCGCCGAAAGTGCAAGAGCGCGATCCGTTCGAATTTCCTGACCGGCCCGGGCTGTAATGCCATCGATCCTGCTCGACACCAGCGTTGCCATCCCCCTGCGCGACGGCGATGAAGCCGTTCAGGCGCGGGCACTGGCGCTGGGCAGCGCGCCCTACATCTCGATCCTCACCGCCGCCGAACTCGAAGGCGGAGTCTATCGTGATCCGGCGGAGACCACCGCCTATCGCAATCGCCTCGATGCCATGACCGGAAGACTCGACGTTATCCCGTTCGATGCGGCGGAACTGGCTGCCTACGCTCGCATCCTTGAGAGCATCGGCTTCAATCGCGCCAAAGTGCTCGACCGCCTGATCGCCGCGACCGCCCTCGCCCTCGCCCACGGCCTCCCGCTGGCGACCCGCAATGCCAAGGACTTCAGGGACATTCCGGGATTAACCATCGAGGAGTGGTGAGTGCCAAAACTGGCCCGCGCATGCTGAGTGCCGAGCTTGTCGAATTATCGAAGCATCGTGCTGAGCCTGTCGGGCCGAAGGGTCTGTTCGTCCTGAGCCTGTCGAGCCGGAGGCGATCGTAGGCCAACGACCGTAGGTCAACTAAGGCGGCGCTTGCGTTGGTTGAGCGGATGGCGGGGTGAGATTGCGCGCTGAGGGTGCGGCACTACCCCCGGGGACATGCTATTGCGTGTCCCCGTCCGGCGGTGTGGCTCGAGTGAGTGAACGGCTTTTGGGATTTAAGTAAACTGTCACCGTAATCCCGTAATCCCGTAATCCCGTCCGTAATCCCCAAGAAGCCGCAGCGGAACCCGGACGCGAAGCAGACCGAAGGTCAACCCGAGCGCGGCGCTGGATTCCATTTCGAAGCTGAATGACGCGTCGTTGAGCCGCAGCCGGGCGATGCTCTCGCGCAGTTTTTCGAAGTCCGCCGCATCGACCGGCAGTCACTCCAGTTCTCCAAATTAAAACCTCTTTCGGAAGCTAATACTGACAACTCTGCCTAGCGGATCGAAGAATGCGGATTGATAGTTTAGTGGAACGATTCCATCTTCATTTTCCACTGCTTGGCGTATGTTAAGCAAATTGGAAACATCAATAGTCACACGACTTCCACTGAATAATGAAGGTAACTTTAATTCTTTAAATTCATCAAAATTCAGAAATAAGCTAATATTGAATATTAAAGGCCTTTTGAATTTCAAGTCTTCAACGCCCCCGTTCGACAAGGAGGCTATGCGACGGGCAATGATTGAGCTTTCCCATTTCGCCACGACGCGTGCACCCACTCCACGCTTGAAGACGCCTGCCTGCAACTCAATCTCGTGCCGCGACCTGCCTCCGCGTTGCTCCACCCCCACGCCGTCCAGCAAGTCAAGCTCCGGAAACCCCTCACGCACGGCCACAACATCCTTCAATCGGAGGACATAGGAAAGATTAAAGGTCAATCGACTTGCCAAGCCTTCGACCCCTTTCGCCAGCGCGCTACCCGGCTCGGCATTGATTACAATGCGATCTGGTCCAGTGCTCTCCGGCAGGTCACTCCCGACTGGCCTGCTGAAAAACTTTGCTCCGCGAAGCCAGGCGGGCGTCTTGTCGAGAGGGCGGGAGAAGTCGATTCCAATGCGCAATTGTTGCTGGTCGGCGCTCTTGAAATTGATAGCCCGACTGTCAATGCTGACAAGGCGTCCCGCCGCGTCCCGTTGGTAGCGGTCGGGAAATGCCGCCTGCATCAGATCCGTCGAAGCCGAGATGCCGAATATCGGATTATCGAGTCGCACGTCGACGAATGCGGCTCGAAGCTTGAAATCGGCACCTGAAAAAGGCGCGACAATCGCCGAGACACTAACAATGCGACGATTATCTTTCGACAGGTTCGCATTGCCGCCAGTCAAGCGGACTACATCGACTGCTTCGCCGCGAGCAAAGTCGTAGGTGCTGAAGTTGGGCGTTGCCAAAAGGGGAGCCCGCAATTCCTCGAGCGTCGGTGCACCGCGCTGAACGGAAGTGGACGCGACGATGGCGAGGGCATCGGTCGGCGACCAGCTTAGGCCGTAGCCGAAAGTTCTCAAACCGCCCAAGTCAGAAAGGCGAGCGAACTCCACATTTAAATTGAGTGAGAGCTGCCCCGGCCACGCCAATCCGACGGGCTTGCGATCTAAAATCGGCAATACAATGCTCGCCTGGACACTGCCGCGATCGCGCGATGTAGCGCCAAAAAGCACGACTCCGCCGCTCGATGAACGGCTTGTCAATTCACTTACCTCGACGCCACCCCGGAGGCTCAGAGTTAAGGGGCCCGCAGGCAATTGCATCACCGGCCCGTACATTTTCAGGTCGGCGCTGAAATTCCTTCGGCTCGATCGACTTTGGTCACGAACCGACGACGAGCTGTCCGTCAATGTGCTGTTCTCGCCCAGGTCAAATGCGGCATTGGCCGTCCAAATCCATTTGCCACTGGAGCCGCCAAGCGACGCGGCAACCCGCCCAATGCGCCCGACGTAGTGGCGTCTCAATACCCCGGCAGCCGAACGACCAACCAAGGCGTCGTTGAGTTCGCTTGAAAAACTCGCGCTTAGCGTTAAAATCTTCGCCCCAGGCAAGGGGCGGCTTACCGCGCCGTTGAGCGAGTATCTTTTGGAGCTTGCCAACAGACTGCGAAACTGGCCCTGACCCGTGACGCCGCCAAGCTGCTCAACGTCACGCTCACTTTCAAGAAGATTTCCCGATGAGCGAAAATTCGCATCGAAAATAAATCGTGTATCACCTGTAATTCGCACGTATTGGAAATTATTATTTAGGGACGCGTAACCACCTTCAGTCGCCAGCGCAGCGTAAAGTGAATCCACAGTCGCGGCAAAATTTTCAAACGTAACAATATTTAAGACCTTTTTTTCCGCATCATATCCATATTGTAACGCGACCTCTTCAGAGAAGATTTCAGTTCTTTCGATCGCTTCTGTTGGAATATTCGCAATCTCTGCAAAATTTGTAACACGCTTGCCGTTTAGCAATACTACCGGCCCGCCATCACTTCGACTCCGCCCTCCATCTAATCTCTGTGCGAGTACATTGATTAGGTCGGCAACTGTTACAGCACCAGTGGATAAAATATCAGCGGTACTCAGAGTACTCTCCGGGCGCACATCGCTCATTATGGAACCGCGAGGGAGTTCGGCCTTGACAAGGATCTCCCTTTTTTCAACCGCCGCCTCAACTTCTCCGCCAGGCCGTCTCTCTGCTTCAGCCTTGACTTCATCAGCCTTCTTTTTTATTTCTGCTTCCAGCTCAAGCTGCACCTCATCCGGAAGCACCACTCCGTCAATCGTTTTCGCCACAGAATGCGAAGGCGGCGGTTCATCGCCATTCGGTGAGCTTGTGGACTGTGAAATGGGGTGGGCTGGGGTAGAATTCGGGTCCGCCTGTGTCTGAGCGTATGCATTGTGAGAAGTTGCCGCCACAAGGGCGGCTGCCCATCGAACTCTGGAGTCCATTTTCACGCTCCGACAGTTGCTCCCTGAGCAGCGACACCACGAACAGCAAGTGCTCAGATTCGCGACAAAATGAGTTCGCCAATATGCTTACCGTCGGGAATTATGATAATCCGCAGCAACAGCGGCCCTTTGTATTCCCCATTGGCATCAGGACGGAGTTCAGCCTCCATGGAAGCGTCGAGCACAGCCTTCCCGTCGGAAAACTTGAACTTAATGGCATCGCTGCTGCCGCTACAGACCGGCTGTTTCGCAAACCTCACCCCATCCAATGAGGATTGAATACAACTCTCGATTTTGCCGTCGCGGGAATAGAATTCTAACAGTGATACCTGACTGCCGTCCGGCTGGGTGGTCGCGCCGCCCTTGCCATCACCGATTGGCGTGACTTTGACGTCAGGATCGAATTTCATCACCAAGCGGAATTTACCTGCCAATGAACCCGGGGCTGGCGCCGACGAGACTGCTCTAACACCGCCGCCTCCATCGCTGGCCTGTGCCGGACCAGCTGTCGCTGACGACTGCGTTGTCAGTTGCGGCTTGGCACTTGGCAAAGCGGCGGCGGGACTCGCCTCCTGATGTATTGCGACTGCCTCAAGCTTGTGCGGCGGGGGAGCGGCATCTTCGGCCGCATGACACCCACCGCAATGCATGAGCATGCTTAGACCGAGCAATGGCCGCGTGAGCATCAACCTCATCGAAAGGGATCGAGAAGTGGCATGGCAGACGAATCTGCCATGCCGTTGCGAAAGTGGTCTCAAGGCAGCCATAGACACCGAATCTAGCAATGCTGACCTATACAAATTGTGACCTGGATACCAAAGTATTCCGTTACGATCTCGATGGTCACGCCTTGGGGCGCTAGTGCCTGCGCTGCCGGCTGCGCCGAAGCAACCGCCGGAAAGGCCAAGCCGAGCGACAGTGTCGATGCAATGGTAGCGAAACCTTTGAGTGTCTTTTTCATAGCGCGCCTCCTTTGTGTGATCGACTCGAACGATACTCGAGAGGTGTCGAGTCATTGCAATTCATATATAAATTAGATATTACGACAAGCATATTTTTTGGAGTCCCCAACATGCGCGTTCTATCTTTCTTTAAAGTGGGACTATTCATCGCGTTTTTGACTATGTTTTCAATATGCTATCCCATCCAAGGGCAAGTTTACGATTATTCCGTCTTCTCTGAAGTTCATGAGCAAAATGCCCATAAATGGTGCCAGTCGATCGAAGAAACGGATGTCATGTGCGCAGAAACTCGCGGCGGAATTGTTATTGCAAAGAAAGATTATTTCCCAGAGACGTTCAGTTATTTCAATTCTTCACGCGATATTTTTGAGACAAATGTCGGGCGTGCCGATGGCAGAATCATGCTGATTTTGGGCAGCGACCTATACAAATACGCCGATTATGCAGATACGAAAAATCAGTTCTACACCATAACAATACCAACGCCTTCAGAACGACAAGACCTTATTAAAATCAGCTTGATCGACAGCCTAAAGAAAATGAACCCTAATATCAGGACAGAAGATTCCGAGGCATTTGTCAAATTGGTTTTGGATCGGTCTTTTGGAGACAGCGACGAAGCAAGTATGTCTGAAGGTGGGTTTCTGCAGCACGAGTTGTGCCATGCCTGGTTGAATCTTTATGTCACAGAGGCCGAATCGAAAGTCAGGCCCCTTCCCCCGATCGACGCCGCATATGGAAGCGGATTACCCGACTGGATGGACGAAGCTGTCGCGATTTCCTGTGAGGGTGATGCGGACAAGGAAAGACGCCTCGTCCAATTGCAGCGGGCATATAATTCCAATGCGATAAAGCCACTGTCGAGCTTTTTGACCCAACGACACCCGTACCGAAGTTCCAATCCCGGGAATCAGTCTGCCAGCGGCTCGGAAAATGCGGTCACAATTTCAGTCCAAATCAATAGCTCAGGGACTGTTGGCGAAGCTACGGCCTATTCCGCGCAATCCTACGGAACAATGAAGTTCCTCCAGTTCAAAACGAACAACCCCAGGATACTCGGTTCGATCATCGGCGATGTCATCAGGGGTTCCGATCCGGTGAGTGCGGTGTTGAAATCCATTGTTCTAACCCGTGATCGGTCCAACCTCGACAAGGTTGAACAGCTTTGGAGAACTTGGCTTTCGGACCAGTTTAAGTAAGCTGGCACTGTAACTCGGTGAGGTTCCTCTTATGAAACCGCTCGCGCCACCGACAAGCTGCATATGGAATAAAGCCTACCTCCATCTGCATCGTTGACGTATGGTCGCCTACGGCCCGACTAGCTCAGGACGAACGGATCACTCTTCGCCCATCCGTAGCGCGGCTATGAAGGCTTCCTGCGGGATCGAAACGTTGCCGTACTCCCTCATCCGCGCCTTGCCCTTCTTCTGCTTGTCGAGCAGCTTCTTCTTCCGCGAGATATCCCCGCCGTAGCACTTGGCGGTCACGTCCTTCCTCATCGGCTGGATCGTCTCGCGGGCGATGACCTTGCCTCCTATGGCCGCCTGGATCGGCACCTTGAACAGGTGGCGCGGGATCAGCTCCTTTAGCCGTTCGCACATGTGGCGGCCGCGTTCTTCGGCGACGCCGCGGTGGACGATCATCGAGAGCGCGTCGACCGGCTCGTTGTTGACGAGGATGCTCATCTTGACGAGGTCGCCTTCGCGCGCGCCGATCTGCTCGTAATCGAAGGAGGCATAGCCGCGGCTGATGCTTTTGAGGCGGTCGTAGAAATCGAACACCACTTCGTTGAGCGGCAGCTCGTAGCTGACCTGCGCGCGGCCGCCCACATAGGTGAGATCGGTCTGCACCCCGCGGCGGTCCTGGCACAGCTTGAGGATGCTGCCGAGATATTCGTCGGGGGTGTAGATCACCGCCTTGATCCACGGCTCGTCGATCTGCTCGATCCGGCTGGGATCGGGGTAATCGGCGGGGTTGTGGAGGGTGATTTCGCGCGCGTCG
>JANOOJ010000095.1:0-4716 GCA_031421295.1 Novosphingobium sp. | reverse complement strand
CTGGGCGATCGGCTTCATCTTCCTGTTCACCGTGGGCGGGGTGACCGGCGTGGTCCTGGCCAATGGCGGGATCGACGATAACCTCCAGGATACCTATTACGTCGTCGCGCACTTCCACTACGTGCTGTCGATGGGCGCGGTGTTCTCGCTGTTCGCGGGCTTCTACTACTGGTTCCCGAAGATGAGCGGGCGAATGCATTCCGAGCTGCTCGCGCATATCCACTTCTGGATCTTCTTCATCGGCGTGAACATCATCTTCTTCCCGCAGCACTTCCTGGGTGCGCAGGGCATGCCCCGGCGTTATCCGGATTATGCCCCGGCCTATGAATACTGGAACCGGATCTCGTCCGAGATCGGCTACACCACGGTGGCGGTCGGGATGATCGTGTTCTTCGTCAACATCGGCTACGCGCTGGTCGCGGGCAAGAAGGCCGAGGGCAATTACTGGGGCGAAGGCGCGACCACGCTCGAATGGACGCTGTCGAGCCCGCCGCCGTTCCACCAGTTCGAGACGCTCCCGGTGATCGACGACAAGGCGCATCATTGAACGCGGTTTTGAATGTGAGGTAACATTGCGCCCCGGCTCACAAAGCCGGGGCGTTTTGGTTTGGAGCGAGCCATGCCCGAGTTCCGCATGATCGATACCGGCGAAGTCACGCTGCGCTGCGCGATCGAAGGTCACGGTCCGCTGGCGATCATGGTCCACGGCTTTCCCGAGAGCTGGTATTCGTGGCGCCACCAGCTGGCGCCGGTTGCGGCCGCCGGGTTCACCGCCTGCGCGATCGACGTGCGCGGCTATGGCGGTTCGGACAAGCCGCTTGCCGTGGAGGCCTACGCGATGGAGCGGCTGGTCGGCGATCTGGTCGGGCTGACCAAGGCGCTGTCGCCCGATGGGCAGGCGGTGCTGATCGGGCACGACTGGGGCGCGCCGATCGTGTGGAATTCCACGCTCGCGCGGCCCGGTGTGTTCCGCGCGGTGGCGGCGCTGTCGGTGCCTTTCGCGGGGGTGCCCAGCCGTCCCTTCACTGAGGTGTTCCGCGAGCACTTCACCAGCAAGGGCCGGTTCTTCTACCAGGAATACTTCCAGGCCGAGGGCGTCGCCGAGGCCGAGGCTGAGGCCGACCCGCGCGCCTTCGTCCGGCGGATGATGGTTTCGATCTCGGGCGATGCGCCCGAGGGCAACCCGTGGGACAAGCTGCATGGCGCGACGTTCCTCGACGGGCTGTATGACCCGGCCGAACCCGATGGCCTGCCCGGTTGGCTGTCCTCTGCCGACCTCGATTTCTACGAGGCTGAGTTCGCCGCGTCGGGCTTTCGCGGCCCGCTCAACCGCTATCGCAATCACGAACGCGACTATGAATGGCTCCAGCAGTTCAAGGGCCGCCGCATCGAGTGCCAGGCGCTGTTCATCGGCGGCACCCGCGATCCCGCGACCTCGCTGTTCGGCGCGGTGGCCGATCCGGTCGGGCTGACCCGGATGTTTGCGCCGAAGGTTGAAGGCCACGTGCTCGAAGGCTGCGGCCACTGGACCCAGCAGGAGCGACCGGGGGAGGTCAACGCCTTGTTGGTGGATTGGCTGGGGCGGCTTGGGTGACGTCATTCCCGCGAAAGCGGGGATCGCTGCCCGCATCACTGCGAGCTTGAGCCCGGAGGCCAGCGGTCCCGGATCAAGTCCGGGACGACGGCTTGGCACGGCTCGATCACCCGCCTATAGGCCGCCCGGACTCATGACCTCCGCCACCGCCTCGCGACTCCCGCTCCCCACCGATTGGCGCGATTTCTTCGCGCTGACCAAGCCCCGGGTGATGAGCCTGGTGATCTTCACCGGGCTGTGCGGGTTGCTCGCCGCGCCGGTGTCCATCAACCCGGTGATCGGCTTCGTGACCATCCTGTGCATCGCTTGTGGCGCAGGCGGCGCGGCGGCGCTTAACATGTGGTGGGAGGCCGATCTCGATGCCGGGATGAAGCGCACCGCCAAGCGTCCGCTCCCGGCCGGGCGGATGGACAAGACCTCGGCCCGCGATTTCGGGATCGTCCTGTCGGTCGGGTCGGTGCTGGTGATGGGGCTGGCGGTGGGCGTGCTGCCTGCAGCGATCCTCGCGCTGTCGATCGTCTATTACGCGGTGGTCTACACCATCTGGCTCAAGCCGCGCACCCCGCTCAACATCGTGATCGGCGGCGGCGCAGGCGCGTTCCCGCCGCTGATCGGCTGGGTCGCGGTGACCGGCGACATCACAGCGATGCCGGTGCTGCTGTTCGCGATCATCTTCATGTGGACCCCGCCGCATTTCTGGGCGCTCGCGCTGTTCGTCCAGACCGATTACGCGAAGGTCGGCATCCCGATGCTCCCGGTGGTGGCGGGCGAGGCGGCAACCCGGCGGCAGATCCTGCTCTATTCTGTGGCCCTGCTGCCGCTCAGCCTGACGCCGTGGTGGATCGGCGGCACCGGCTTGGTCTACGGGATCGCCGCGCTGATCCTGTCGAGCGCCTTCCTCGTGCTGGCGCTGCGCGTCGGGCTGCGCACCAGCGCGGCCGAAGGCGATACGATGAAGCCGGAAAAGCGGCTGTTCGGCTTTTCGATCCTATATCTTTTCGCGCTGTTCGCGGCGCTGGTTGCAGACCGCTGGCTATAGGTGCAGGGAGCATGACCATGCAGGAACCCCAGGATCTCGACGCGGCCCGCCGCCGCATCCAGCGCGGCCGCAATATCGCCATGGCGCTCGTGCTCGGCGGGCTGGCGGTGCTGTTCTTCGTCATCACCATGGTCAAATTTCAGGGCTGAGCCATGACCGCGACCGCGCTCCATCGTAACAACCGCAAGGTCGGGCTGATCGCGCTGATCGGGGCGCTGGCGATGCTCGGCATGGGCTATGCCGCAGTGCCGCTGTACCGCCTGTTCTGTCAGGTGACCGGGCTGGGCGGAACCACTCAGCGCGCCACCGAAGCGCAGGCCAGCGCGGTGCAGGTGACGGGCAAGACCATCTCGATCCGCTTCGACGGCAATGTCGAACGCGGGCTGCCGTGGACGTTCGGGCCGCAGCAGGTCACCCAGCAGGTCCGCATCGGGCAGCGCAGCCTGGCGTTCTTCAAGGCCCGCAACGATAGCGATGTGCCGATCACCGGGGTCGCCTCGTTCAACGTCGAGCCCCAGCGCGCGGGCATCTATTTCAACAAGATGCACTGCTTCTGCTTCAACCAGCAGACGCTCCAGCCGGGCCAGTCGGTCGATATGCCGGTGCAGTATTATGTCGATCCCGCGATCCTCAAGGATCCCGAAGCGCAGGGGATCGAGCAGATCACGCTGAGCTACACCTTCCACAGAGCGGCGGATCAGGCTGCCGCAATTCGGCCCAAGCCTCTGGACCGGGCCAATCCGGCAGGATAAGGGCGGGACAACTTCAATCGGGCGGGCAACCGCCGTTTCGTTCGAGCACGGGGACCATTGCAACCATGGCCGGTACCAAGAACCATCAATATCACATCCTCCCGCCCGACGTTGTGCCGTTCGTCGCGACGATCGGCGCGCTGACTTTCACCACCGGTATGGTGCTGTTCATGCACAAGATGCCCGGCGGCAAGTTCCTGCCCTGGGTCGGAATGGCCATCCTCCTGGCGGCCTTGTTCCAGTGGTTCACCAAGATCGTGGCCGAGGCGCATGCCGGGGATCACACCCCGGTGGTCCAGCTGCACCAGCGCTATGGGATGATCCTGTTCATCGCGTCGGAAGTGATGTTTTTCGTCGGCTGGTTCTGGGCGTTCTTCGATTTCTCGCTGTTTCCCTCGACCATCGCCGAGGCGGTGGGCGGGCAATGGCCGCCCAAGGCGATCGAGGCGGTGATGGATCCGTTCGATCTGCCGCTGCTCAACACGCTGATCCTGCTGTGCTCGGGCACCACGGTGACCTGGGCGCATCACTCGCTGATCCACGGCGACCGCGATGGCCTCAAGAAGGGGCTGTGGGCGACGATCCTGCTCGGCATCCTGTTCAGCGCGATCCAGGCCTATGAATATGCCTATGCGCCGTTCGCCTTCGGCGAGAACACCTATGGTTCGGCGTTCTATATGGCGACCGGCTTCCACGGCTTCCACGTTATCATCGGCACGATCATGCTGATCGTCTGCCTCAAACGCACCTACAACGGCGATTTCACCCCGCGCCAGCACTTCGGCTTCGAGGCGGCGGCGTGGTACTGGCACTTCGTCGATGTGGTGTGGCTGTTCCTGTTCGTTGCGATCTACGTCTGGGGCGGCTGGGGCTACGCGACGCACTGATGGTTGATGCCGAACCGAAATCAGAGGGGCAGCCCGGCATCGCCGCGGCTGCCCTTTTCGGTCTGTGTCCGCGCTGCGGGGGACGCACCTTGTTCGATGGGTTTGCCCGGTTCACGCCCAAGTGCCGGGCCTGCGGGCTCGATATCACCAGGTTCAATGTCGGCGATGGCCCCGCCGCGTTCCTCACCCTGATTATCGGTGCGGCGATCGTCGCGCTGGCGATCTGGGTCGAAGTGACATGGGTGCCGCCGTTCTGGGTGCATGTCGTGCTGTGGGTGCCGCTGACAATCGCCGCTGTCCTGGGCGGATTGCGCGCCGCCAAAGCCGCGCTGCTCGCCGCCGAATACCGGCGTGACGCGGGCGAAAGCCGCCACGACAGCTGATGTTGCGGCGCTTGCCCTTATTGCCGACGCTGATCGTGCTGGCTGCGATTGCGCTGATGAT
>JANOOJ010000094.1:0-7194 GCA_031421295.1 Novosphingobium sp. | reverse complement strand
CCTTCTGCTATGTGTCGATGCGGGTTCCGCCCTTGAACAGCGCGGTGACGCGGCCCTGCACGGGCTGCTTGTCGAACGGGGTATTGCCCGCCGCCGCCGCCATCTTGTCCGAATCGACGATCCACGGCCGGTCGGCATCGATCAGCGCGATGTCCGCCTCGGTACCGACCTCCAACCTGCCCGCATTCACGCCGAGCAGCCTGGCCGGATTGGTGGCGAGCAGCGCGAAGGCGCGGGCGGTGTCGATTACCCCGTCGCGCACCAGCCCCAGCGTCAGCGGTAGCAGCGTCTCGGCTCCCGCCATCCCCGGCTCGGCATCGGCAAAGGGCAAGCGTTTGTCCTCGGGGCCGCGCGGATCGTGGCCCGAAGCAATCACATCGATCGTCCCGTCGGCCAGCCCCGCCAGCACCGCCCGACGGTCCGTCTCGCTGCGCAGCGGGGGCGAGAGACGCGCAAATGTGCGGAAATCGGTGACCGCGATGTCGCTGAGCATGAAATGCGCGGGCGTAACCCCTGCGGTTACCGCCAGCCCGCGCATCTTGGCGGCGCGGATCAGCGCGAGACCACCAGCCGTGGTGACCTGGCGGACATGGATCGTCGCGCCCGCCAGCTCGGCCAGCGCAAGGTCGCGGGCGATGGCCAGCGCTTCGGCTTCGGCCGGGGCTGCGGGCAGCCCGAGCCGCGTGGCGCTTTCACCCGCCGTGGCGACCGCATTGCTGGTCAGCCCGCCATCCTCGGCATGGCAGATCACCGTCAGCCCGAGCATCGCGCAATAGCGCAGCAGCCGCAGCATCGCGCCCGAATCGCCGATCCACTGGCGTCCGGTGGCGACCGCCTTGGCCCCGGCATCGCGCATCAGGGCAAGTTCGGCGAGCTCGCTGCCCTCCAGCCCGCGCGTGGCGGCGGCCAGCGGGTGGACCCACAGATCGGGCTTGCCGCTTTGCGCCGCAAACCGCACCCGCGCCGGATGATCGAGCGGCGGAGACTGGTCGGGCATCAGCGCGGCGCGAGTGATCCCGCCGAAATGAAACGCCGGCTTGTCGATCGCAAACACGCCCAGGTCGACCAGCCCCGGTGCGATCAGCGCACCCTTGGCGTCAACCACGGTATCCCCCGGTTCGAGCGCAACATCCCCGATAGCGGCGATCCTTCCGCCTTCGCAGCGGATTGCGCCCCTGACCGGTGTGCCTTGGGGCAGCACCAGCAGGCCGTTCGTGATTGTCAGCGCAGCCGGGGTCATTGTTTTCCCTGCCCGGGAGGGGCCCACCCCTCCACGCCGCGCTCGCGCCGGGTCAGCACATCGAGGCAGGCCATCCGCACCGCGACCCCCAGCTCGACCTGGCGGGTGATCGCCGAGCGTGCCCCGGTTGGTGTTGGGGCAAGATCGGCGACATTGCTGTCGATCTCGACCCCGCGGTTCATCGGGCCGGGGTGCATGACCAAAGCGTCCGGCCTGGCCCTCGCGAGCCGCTCGAGCGTCAAGCCATAGAGGTGGCGGTATTCGCGGGGGGAGGGGATGAACTGTCCGCTCATCCGCTCCTGCTGCAACCGCAGCATCATCACCACGTCGGCCCCGGCCAGTGCGGCGTCGAAATCGTGGAAGGGCGCAACCCGCATCGCCTCGATCCCGGCGGGCATCAGCGCAGGCGGGGCGCAGACGCGCACCTCGGCCCCCAGCGCGGTCAGGCACAGGATGTTCGATCGCGCGACCCGGCTGTGCAGGATGTCGCCGCAGATCGTGACCTTGAGGCCGTTGAGCGTTCCCTTGGCGTGACGGATGGTCAGCGCATCGAGCAGGCCCTGCGTGGGATGCTCGTGCTGCCCGTCACCCGCGTTGAGTACCGGGCAATCGACCTTGTCCGCGATCAGCCGCACCGCGCCCGAACTGCCGTGGCGGATCACGATCGCATCGGCGCGCATGGCGTTGATCGTCATCGCCGTGTCGATCAGCGTTTCGCCCTTCTTCACGCTCGATTGCGCGGCGTGCATGTTGACCACGTCGGCGCCCAACCGCTTGCCCGCGATCTCGAAACTCAGCAGCGTGCGGGTGCTGTTTTCGAAGAAGGCATTGATGATGGTGAGGCCCGCCAGCCGGTCGTCGCGTTTCTGGGCGTGACGGTTGAGCTCGACCCATTGTTCGGCTTCGTCGAGCAGGAACAGGATTTCATGCGGCGCGAGCCCGGCGATCCCGAGCAGATGGCGATGCGGAAACGCCGCCGCGCCCGGAGGGTAGCGGGTTAGATGGGATGGGGCATCACCGCCATATTCGTCGATGAATTTGTGCAGCCGTGCCGCCGTGCTGGCGCGCAGGTCGCGGCCCGAACGCAGCTGGGAAACGAACGGCTTGTCGCCTAGCGTCAGCTCGCCGAATCGCGTTTCCGACAGGCTATGCGCCCTGCAGAAGTCTTCGATCTTGCGCAGCAATTCATCCATCGTCCGCGCCATAGGTTGGATTTAACCAACCGTCCAGTGGCGAAGCGCCGAGTCTGGACCTCCCGTTCGTCGCTAGCCACCGATTGGAGGCTGGCATTCTGCCTGTCTGCTGCCTATCTCTCGCGTCCAGCGCTGCAAAGGAATCCGCATGATTTTCGCCCGCAAGGTCTGGCATCTGCTTGTCGCCATCAAGGACGGGATGGTGATGCTGCTGCTCCTGCTGTTCTTCTTCGGGCTTTATGCGCTGCTGACGACGCGGCCGAGCGCGGGGCAGGTGCGCGAGGGCGCGCTGCTGCTCAATCTCAAGGGCGCGGTGGTCGAGGAACCTTCGGTCGCCGATCCGTTCCAGGCGCTGCTATCCTGGCAAGCCCCCGCGACCGAATACCGCGCGCGCGATCTGGTGCGTGCAATCCGCACAGCGGCGAAGGACGACCGGATCAAGGCGGTGGTGCTCGATCTGTCGAAGTTCACGGGCGGCGGGCTGGTGCATTTGCAGGAAATCGGCGCGGCGCTCGACGAAGTGCGCGCCGCCAAGAAGCCGGTGCTGACCTATGCGCTGGGCTACGCCGACGATGCGCTGCTGCTGGCGGCGCATTCCACCGAAGTGTGGGTCGATCCGCTCGGCGGAGCCTTCGTGATGGGGCCGGGGGGCCACAATCTCTATTTCGGCCGCCTGCTCGAAAGGCTCAAAATCAACGCGCATATCTACAAGGTCGGCACCTACAAGGACTACGTCGAGCCCTATATCCGCAACGATATGTCCGCCCCGGCGCGTGAGGCGCGCACCGCGATCTATCAGGCGCTGTGGACCGATTGGCAGGCCGATGTCGCCAAGGCACGGCCCAAAATGAACGTGGCGCTGGTCACCAGCGATCCGGTCGGCTGGATCAAGGCCTCGAACGGCAATGCGGCGGAAGCGGCCAAGGCCGCCGGGCTGGTCGATCGGATCGGCGACCGGGTCGCCTTCGGCAAGCGCGTCGCGCAAGTGGCAGGGGCGGATACCGTCGATGAGATGCCCGGCACCTTTTCCCACAGCACATTGAAAGCATGGCTGGCCGCCAACGAACCCGACACCCCGGGCAAGGCGATCGGCGTGGTGACCATCGCGGGCGAAATCGTCGATGGCAAGGCCGGGCCGGGCACGGCAGGCGGCGACCGCATCGCCAAGCTGATCGACGAGACCGACGCCGACGATCTGGCGGCGCTGGTGGTCCGGGTCGATTCGCCGGGGGGCTCGGTCACGGCGTCCGAAGCAATTCGCACGGCGATCGAGCGCAAGAAGGCGGCAGGGCTGCCGGTGGTGGTGTCGATGGCGAATCTTGCAGCGAGCGGCGGCTATTGGGTCTCGACCCCGGCAACCCGCATCTTTGCCGAGCCGGGGACGATCACCGGCTCGATCGGTATCTTCGCGGTCGTGCCGAGCTTCGAGCGCGCGCTGGCCGAATACGGCGTGACCGGCGATGGGGTACGGACCACTCCGCTCTCAGGCCAGCCCGACATTTTCACCGGCTTCACTCCCGAGGTCGACGGGATGCTGCAAGCCAATATCGAGAATGGCTACGCGCGTTTCATCGGGCTGGTCGCCCAATCGCGCGGCAAGACGCCCGCGCAGATCGATACGGTCGCGCAAGGGCGGGTGTGGGATGGCGGGACGGCGCGCCAGCTGGGGCAGATCGATCAGTTCGGCGGGCTTGACGATGCGCTGGCCTGGGCCGCGCAGGCCGCCAAGCTCGAGCCGGGCGAGTGGCATGCGCAGTATCTGGGCAAAGACGCCGATCCCTATGCCTCGCTGATCGAGCGGATTGCCGGGGATGACGAGGACGCCGGTCCGGCTGCGGGTTACGACCTTGCGGCGATGGCGGCACAGCGCCAGCGCGGGCTTGTGGGACAGGCGCTGGGCGAAGTTGAACGGCTGCTCGGCGCGAAGGGCGCGCAGGCCTATTGCCTCGAATGCCCGGTCCAGCCGGGGGCGCGAACCAAGGTCTCTGGCGGCTGGCTGGAAATGTTCGTCCGCACTTTCGGGCTAGGCTGAGCCGCTCCCCCGAAGAGGAGGGGCTAAATCTCAAACCTCGTCCGGACCCCTGCCCGGCTGGACGATATCGGGGTCGATCGGATTAACCTCATCGGGCTCGGTGCCGGGTTGTTCGATCGGCGTGGGATCGCTGGGCGCTTCGGGCGGCGATTGCGGTTCGATCGTATCGGGCTGAGTGGCGGGCTGGCTGGCCATGATGATAGTCTCCTTCGGTTGTGGAACGAGCAGACCGGCCCAAGCGTTCCATCCACCAGCGGTCTTGCCCTTTTGGCCTCGTGCCCCTAAGGCGCGCGCCTGATATTCTCAGGCTTCGTCAGGTCGCGGGCGTGGCGGAATTGGTAGACGCGCTGGTTTTAGGTACCAGTATCGCAAGATGTGGGGGTTCGAGTCCCTTCGCCCGCACCAGTTCTCCCTTCCGCCCAAGCGCAGCGTAAACGTACAAGAAGGCTTCATTTGTCATGCAGATTGTCGAGACCACCAACGAGGGTTTGAAGCGCGGCTACACCGTGACAATTCTGGCGAAGGACATCGCCGCCAAAGTCGACGGCGAAGTGCGCAAGATCGCCCCGACGGTCAAAATGCCCGGGTTCCGCCCGGGCAAGGTTCCCGCCAATCTGCTCAAGAAAATGCACGGCCCGGCGCTTCACCAGGAAGCACTCAGCACCTCGATCCGCGAGGCGATGGACCAACTGGTGACCAAGGAAAAACTGCGTCCCGCGATGCAGCCGCAGGTCTCGCTGGGCGAGGGCTATGAAGAGGGCCAGGACGCCAAGGTCGAAGTCGCGCTCGAAGTGCTGCCGACCATCGCTGCGCCGAGTCTCGACGGGTTGAAGCTCGAAAAGCTCGTCGTCCCTGTCGCCGACACCGAAGTCGACGAAGCCGTGGCGAAAATCGCCGAGGGCCAGAAGAGCTATGTCGATGCCAAAAAGGGCAAGAAGGCGGAAGAAGGCGATCAGCTGATCATCGATTTTCTCGGCAAGCTTGGTGGCGTGGCGTTCGATGGCGGCACTGCCGAAGGCCAGCCGCTCGAACTGGGCGCGGGCCGCTTTATCCCTGGCTTCGAAGAACAGCTGATCGGCGTGAAGGCCGGTGACGAAACGCAGATCACCGTGACATTCCCGGCCGATTACGGCGCGGAAAACCTCGCGGGCAAGGCCGCCACCTTCGACATCACCGTCCAGTCGGTGAAAGTTGCGGGCGATACCAAGATCGACGAGGATTTCGCCAAGTCGCTCGGGCTCGAAAGCCTCGACCAGCTCAAGGGCCTGCTGCGCGGTCAGCTCGAGCAGGAAACCGCCGGCCAGACCCGCACCCAGATGAAGCGCGCGCTGCTCGATCAGCTCGCCGCCGATCATGATTTCGACGTCCCGCCTTCGATGGTCGAAGCCGAATTCGCCCAGATCTGGCAGCAGCTCGAGCAGGAAGCCCAGAACGAGGAAGATCCTTCCGCCGCGCTCAAGGAGATCGAGGACGAGAAGGAAGAATACCGCTCGATCGCCGTACGCCGCGTGCGCCTCGGCCTGCTGCTCTCGGAAATCGGCCAGGCCAACGGCGTCGAGGTGAGCAATCAGGAAATGCAGATGCTGCTGAGCCAGGCCGCCCAGCAGTACCGCGCCGAAGACCGCGACCGCTTTCTCGAATACGTCCGCAGCGATCCGCTCGCCGCCGCCCAGCTGCGCGCCCCGCTCTATGAGGACAAGGTCGTCGATTTCCTGTTCGACAAGGCCGAAGTCACCGAACGGACCGTGACCAAGGACGAGCTCCAGGCCGCGATCGAAGCCGAAGAAACCGCGCCGCCTCCGGCGGCCAAGCCCGCCAAGAAGGCGGCAGCGAAGAAAGTTCCGGTGAAGGTTGAGGAAGCGCCTGCTGCCGAAGCCAAGCCAGCCAAGCAGGCCGCCGCTCCGAAGAAGGAAGCCGCACCCAAGGCCGAAAAGCCTGCCCCGGGCAAAGTCGAGGGGGCCGAAGCAGCTCCCGCCAAAAAGGCCCCGGCCAAAAAGGCTGCCGCCAAGAAGTAAGGTTTACGGCTCACCGCGCAAAAGCGCGGGAAGCTGATCCATGCGGTAATGCGCATCCCTGCGCCGGACCGCGTCATGAACTTTTGTTGGTCTCAAGCCGGTTCGGGGGCCGCTTCGGCTTTCGCGAAAACGATTTCGACGCGGACGCCTTCGTCCGGCGCTGAATGAACTTCGAACCGGGCCTTGGCGTTTTGCTGGAGCGATTGGGCGATCACCGCGCCGAGTCTGCCCGGCTCGGGCCAGCTCGCACCTTCGGGAAGCCCGATCCCGTCATCGGCGACAACCACGCGGCAACCGGTGTCATCGACCAGTGCCGTCACTTTGATAGTGCCGCCGTCGCGCCCCGCAAACGCGTATTTGAGCGCATTGGTCATCAGTTCGTTGACCACCAGCCCGGTCGGCATCGCCACATTGATCGAGACCGGCCAGCTATCGACCTTGAGTTCCAGCCGGATTCCCTCGACGGCGTGGGCTTCCATAACTGCTGAGGCGACCTTGCTGATGTAGGCACCCAGATCGATGGTATCGCCCATGCCGTCGCCGGACAGCTGATCGTAGAGTAGCGCGAGCGAATGGATTCGGCCCGCCAGGCGATCGAACCGGGCTCCCGTTTCGTCATCCGCAATGTTGCGCGCTTCCATGCGGATCAGCGCGGTGATCATCTGGAGGTTGTTCTTCACCCGGTGTTGCAGTTCGCGGAGCTGCGCGTCCTTG
>JANOOJ010000093.1:0-6827 GCA_031421295.1 Novosphingobium sp. | reverse complement strand
GCGATGGTGGGCCCGGCAGGACTCGAACCTGCGACCTAGCCGTTATGAGCGGCCAGCTCTAACCAACTGAGCTACAGGCCCACTTTCGCCTCGCGCCGGGTAGCTTGGCGGATGAGGCTAGGCAAGCTCCACCGAAGCGATGATCTGCTTGACGCTGGTCGGGGCGATGCCGCGGCGGCTCAGGCACTCGAACACCGCGCGCCACCAGTCGTAGAAATGGTCGAGATCGTCCTCGCTGCGCACATAGGGCGAATAGCCGGGCGAGACCGACGGGCTGTGGAACGAAAAGACCAGCACCGGCAGGCCCGAATCGATGGCGATGTCGATCCCGCGGAGCGCTTCCTCTTGGGTCACGCCTTCGGGAGTCAGCGGGATGCGCTCCATCAGGCCCGCGTTGGAGAGGAGGCCGCGCAGTTGCGGCACACGCCACAGCCGGGGGTAAAGCCACGGTCCAAGCTGGCGGAGCAGACCCCAATAGACCGTCGTCAGCGGCAGCTCCATCAGCCCGGCCTTGCGATCGAGCCAGTAAGGCTCAACCGGATGGTTGCGGAAATTAGGGCCGCCGGTCGAGCTATAGTCGAAATGCGCGCGCACCGAAGTGTCGATGGCGATCGCGGCGTCGCTCAGGATCCCGGCGGTGGCCGGTCCGACCCCGTACCGCCCGGCCCGGTAGATCTGCGGCACCGCGCCGAAATTCTGCTCGATCGCATCGCGCAGGCGCAGGAATTTCTCGCGTTCAAGCTCGGGCGGAAGATTGCCGGTAAAGCTGTTGAACTCGTTGACTTCCTCGTCGAATGGCGGGCTGACCCACGGATGCAGCTGGATGCCGATCTCGGCCTTGCCCGCAGCCAGCGCGTCCTTGAGGACTTCGGCGGCCATGGGTGAGGTAGCGATCGGATAATCGACCAGATAGACCGGCGCGACGCCCGAACCCTCGCAGAACTGCTGGAATTTGCGCAGACGGGGAATACTGTCGAGGCTGTGGCCGCTGCGTTCGAGCGGCTTGGACCAATCGAACTCTTCTTCGGTATCGACCGTGACGATGAAGCGCTGGCCGAAGTCCTTGCGGAACCGGACCAGATCTGCCGATGCAGGCGGATCGGTGATGCGAATATCCGCCAAGTGCCTCAAGTTCCCCTGTGCATTATGCGGGCGCTGCGCCGCCTCCTGCCACGCCTTGGCTATGACCAGCCGTTGCCCCGGTCAACCCCGGCAAGATCAATCGCAGCTTGTCCTTGCGCCGTTCCAGCGCACCGCCCGCCGCGCGCGCTTCGGTCGCCGCGAGCCGCAGGGCAAAGCCGACGCCGAACATCCCCGCCGAGATCGCCTGCGGGACCGCGCCGACGCTGGCGCCGAACAGCGCGGCATCGTCGCGCTCCGCCAGCGATGCTGGGAGGGCGACCGTCAGCGCGACGGCCGCATCGCGTCGGCGCAGGCGGAGCTTGAGCACCTCGCCCGGGCGCGAGGCCCCGGCGAGCGTTGCCAGCAAACGCCAGACGATCCGCTCGCCCTCAAGCGGCGCGATTGTGGCGGTCAGGCTTTCATCGTCGATCTGCGCCGCAAAGCCGCTGCTGCGCGGGCCGGTGTGGTGTGCAAGCTGCTCGATCGTGCTCGCAACGATTGCAGACAGGTTGCACTCGCCCCGCTCGATTTCCAGCGCGCCGCTGTCGAGCCGGGCCAGCCGCTCGAGCTCCTCGAAGGCAGCGAGAATGCGCGCGCTGTCCCCGGCGATATTGGCGGCGAGCGCGCGATATTCGTGCGGGGTCGGGCCGAACAGCTGCTGCTGGATGATCTCGGCAAAACCCTGGATCGCATTGACCGGGGTGCGCAGCTCGTGAAGCAGCTGGCGGATGCGGTCGGACTCGCTGTCGGGCGGGGAAATCGCGGCGGCAAGTTCGACGCCAGGCGCGGGGCGGCGCAGGCGACCGCTATAACCGGTGAAGCGCCCGTTGATCGGATCGAACGAGGGTGCAGCGTCGAGCTGCCAGTCGCCCGCGATTCCCGGGCTGCCCTCCAGCGCCAGTTGCATCGCGCGGATCGGCTGGCGGCGCAGGAAGGGCTCGGCATTGCCCGCCACGCCCAGCGAGGTGCGGGCGAACAATTGCACGCCCACCGCCATCGGCGCGGCACCGGGATCGGCCCAGACAATCCGTCCGGCAGTATCGGTCGCAAAATCGAACGCGCGCAGCCCGGTCGGCACGCGCAGCATGTGCTGCTCGTCGAGCGGCAGGCGCGGGGCGTCACCGGAAAGGTTGTTGTCATTGTCCTGCCGCGCGCGGCGATAGGCTTCGATCCGGCGAACGATTGCGCCGATCCCGGCGCTCGCCTCATCGGCCACGGTCGCGCCGGGCAACCCGCGATCGCGAATGCCGAGCCGTTCGAGCAGGCTTTCGACGCGCGGCCCCAGATCGCGGCGATGGCGGACGATCCCGCGCGCAGTGACGGGGAGCGCGGGGATCAGATCGAGCCATTCTTCCTCGCCGAGTTGCGCGCGCTGCACCGCAGGCAGGGCAATCGCGGTGTCGTCGCTGGCCAGTGCCGCCACCAGCCGCGGCGAGCGCAACCGCATCCCCGCTTCGCGCAGCATCGCAGCTCGGTCCTGCGCGGGGATGGCCGTGGTAAGATCGGCCAGCCGGGCATAGGCGGTGTCGATCTGCTCGCCCTGCAACTCGCTCGGGCTGGTGCCGAGCAGATCGAGCAATTGCCGGTACTGGATGCGTGACACGGTCTCGCTGTCGGCGCGGACGCGCAACACGGTGGCAAGGCGATCGTCGAAATGCATGGAGGGTGGTGCTTAGCAGCTTGCGGCTGCCACGAAAGCGCGGTGGTTTGCTGCGTTGCAAAGCGGGACGATTGCGGTATGAAACAACAATATTAGCGCATGATAGCCGCAAGGCTTGCGATTGTTGCTATCACCGGGGTTTGCGGTCCGCACGGGCTGCGGGACGATTAGGGCGGACACTATGGCTAATCTCGACTCGATCGACCGGCGGCTATTGGCCGAGCTGCAGGATGAAGGCCGTGTCACCAACGTGGAGTTGGCCAACCGCGTCGGGCTGACCGCGCCGCCGTGCCTGCGCCGGGTCCGCGCGCTTGAGGAAGACGGCGTGATCCGCGGCTACCACGCCGATCTCGATGCCTCCAAGCTCGGCTTTGCGATCACCGTCTTCGCGCTGGTCAGCCTCAAAAGCCAGGCCGAGGATTCGCTGCGCCAGTTCGAGGACCACATGAAGGGCCTGCCCGAAGTGCGCGAATGCCACATGCTCAACGGCGAGATCGACTTCATCCTCAAGATCGTCAGCAAGGATTTGCAGAGCTTCCAGGAGTTTCTGACCAGCAAGCTGACCCCTGCGCCCAATGTGGCGAGCGTGAAGACGAGTTTGACGATCCGCACGGCAAAGCAACTGCCTGGGGTGCCGTTGGAGTAGGCTTGGCGCGCAAGTCTAGGATGTCTTCATCGCAATCACTTCGTATGTCGCATTCTTGTAGAACACCCGCTTGAGCAGGTCGCTCGGGTGGCCGAGCTTGGCCGAGCGCTGGCGGCGCGTTTCCTCGGCAATGGTATCCGCCTCGCTTGCCAACTGCAGCGGCAGGCCGTCGAACAGCCGGGCGGCAGCGCTGCGGGTGAAGTGATAGGTGTGATCGGCGAACGGCGTGATCTCGAACGGCACGCCGAGCGCGCGCCAGCCGGCGTGGAGCGTCGCGGCGGCGTGGTAGAGCCAGTGGTGGATGTTGACTTCGAAATAGAGCACCGCGCCGGGCGCCATGACTCGCACGATTTCTTGCAGGATCTTGCGCGGATCCTCGGCATGGTCGACGACATTGTCGCACAGCACCACGTCGAACGATGCATCCGCGAAGGGCAGCGCCTCGCCCGGCGCGGCGATGGTGCGGGTGCGGTCCTGCCAAGCCGGAAACATCTGGCGATAGTGGTCGGCGAGCGGATCGACGCCGATGCCATTCTCGGTGCCGAAGAAGAAAATCAGCCCGTGCGCGCCCGAGCCGACCTCAAGCACGTGAGCGTCGGGCGCGATCGGGCGGATCGCCTCGAGCCGGGCGCGCACCGCGGCCGAGTGCTGCGCCATGCTCGCCATGACCCGGTCGGCCCGGTCGATCAGGTGTTGCGCTCTCCTGTGCTGGTAGTCGAGCTGCCGTTCGATCGCGCGCGCGGCGCGCCGCTTCAGGCCGGTGCCGGTCATGGCGCGGTTCCGGTCAGGCGCTCCGCCTAGCCAGCCACTCCTCCAGCCACTTGATCGTATAATCGCCGCTGATGAAATCCGGCTCGGTCATCAGCGCTTGATGCAGCGGAATCGAGGTCTTGACCCCACCGATCACCATTTCCTCCAGCGCGCGCTTGAGGCGCATGATGCAGCCCTCGCGGGTGCGGCCCGAGACGATCAGCTTGGCGATCATCGAATCGTAATAGGGCGGGATTTTATACCCGGCGTAAAGCCCGCTATCGACCCGGACGTGCATGCCGCCCGCCGCGTGGTAATTGGTGACGAGGCCGGGTGAAGGCGCGAAGGTCCACGGGTCCTCGGCGTTGATCCGGCACTCGATCGCGTGGCCCTTGAACTCGATGTCTTCCTGTTTGACCGAGAGCGGCTTGCCATCGGCGATGCGGATCTGTTCGCGCACCAGATCGACCCCGGTGATCGCCTCGGTCACCGGATGCTCGACCTGCAGCCGGGTGTTCATCTCGATGAAGTAGAACTCGCCGTTTTCCCACAGGAACTCGATCGTCCCCGCGCCGCGATAGGCCATATCGGCCATCGCCTTGGCGACGATCCCGCCCATCCGGTCGCGCTCGGCGGGGGTGATCACCGGCGAGGGGGCTTCTTCGAGCACTTTCTGGTGGCGGCGCTGGAGCGAGCAATCGCGCTCGCCCAGATGGATCGCTTCGCCCTTGCCGTCGCCGAACACCTGGAATTCGATGTGGCGCGGATTGCCGAGGTATTTTTCGAGGTAGACCGTGGCATCGCCGAACGCCGCTTTTGCCTCCGACCCGGCCTGCTGCATCAGCGTCTCGAGCTGGTCGGGCCCGTGGCAGACCTTCATGCCGCGCCCGCCGCCGCCCGAGGCGGCTTTGATGATCACCGGATAGCCGGCCTTTTCGGCAATCTTCTTGGCTTCGCCGATTTCGCTGATCGCGCCGTCCGATCCCGGCACCAACGGCAGGCCGAGCGCGCCAGCGGTGCGCTTGGCTTCGATCTTGTCGCCCATGGTGCGGATATGTTCGGGCTTGGGTCCGATCCAGGTGATGCCATGCGCTTCGACGATCTCGGCGAATTGCGCATTTTCAGACAGGAAGCCGTAGCCCGGATGGATCGCATCGGCGTGCGAGATTTCGGCCGCCGAGATGATCGCTGCGACGTTGAGGTAGCTGTCCTTGGCCGCAGGCGGGCCGATGCAGACGGCGTGATCGGCGAGCCGGACGTGCATCGCATCGGCGTCGGCGGTGGAATGCACCGCGACGGTCTCGATCCCGATTTCATGCGCCGCGCGGTGGATGCGCAGCGCGATTTCGCCGCGGTTGGCAATCAGCAGGCGGGAAATGCCCATGCTTAGGAAATGACGACCAGCGGCTGGTCGTATTCGACCGGCTGCGCGGTTTCGACCAGTACCGCAGTCACCGTGCCCGCGTTTGGCGCGGTGATCGGGTTCATGACCTTCATCGCCTCGATAATCAGCAGGGTTTCGCCCGCAGCGACCTTCTGGCCGACGCTGACGAAGTTCGGCGCGCCGGGCTCGGGGCAGAGATAGACGGTGCCGACCATCGGCGACTTGACCGCGTTGGGATCGACTGCCGGGGCAGCAGGTGCAGCAGCGGCGGCGGGAGCCGAGGCCGGAGCGGCTGCGACCGGTGCAGCGGCATGAACCGCAGCCGGCGCGGCATTGCGCGCGACCTTGATCTTGCGGCCGCCGTCTTCGACCTCGATTTCGGTCAAGCCGGTTTCGGTCAGGAGTTCGGCCAGCTCACGCACCAGCGCGCTGTCGATGTTCATCTTGCTGTTCTGGCCGCCGGTCTGGCGAGCCGCGCCCTTTTCGTCGCTCATGCGATCCTCTTGTGAGGTTACTCTATGCCACAGCCTATGCGCGGGGGCGCAGGCCGAGGCAAGGGCCGACATGCAGGCTGCGGGGTGTCGAGCGTAACATCTGAGATCTGCAACAAGCTCCGTTCGTCCTGAGCTCGTCGAAGGATCGTCCTTTTTCGTGCAGTTGTGCATAGCCTCAAAATGAAGGGCAGTGCTTCGACAGGCTCAGCATGAACGGGTTTGGTGATCGATAGTTCAGACCTTCTGAACTTCGTTCTCGTCTCAGGCCGGAGGCGGCATCGGCTGCGGCGCGGGCGGTGCGGGCGGCGAGATGATATCGTTATCGAAAATGGCCGAATCGGAATTTTCCGAAGCCTTCTCGTCGTCGGTCTGGGCTTCGTCATCGGTTGGCATTTCGTCGGCGAGGACCACCTGGCTGGCACCGCTACCCGACGCGATCTGGGCAGCGGCCCGCTGCGCGGCGGCGCTGGCGGTTTCAGCACGATCGGCGGCGTTCTGCGCGGCCATCAGCCGTTCCGAAAGCTCGCGATCGCGGCTTTGCCCGCAGCCCGACAGCGCCAGCGCGGGCAAGACGATGCCTGCGGCAAGAACGGTAGTGCGGAGCCAGCGGCTAAGGGTTACGGTCACGGTTCACTCCGACGGGGCCAGCAGATGCCGACCGGTCAGGAGCGCGATAGCCGAATAGTGCTTAATTATTGGCTATCGCGACCGGTGCCGTACCCTTCATCGGTCGCTGCCCGCAATCTTGCCCCACTGGCGCGCGGCGGTGTA
>JANOOJ010000092.1:0-1969 GCA_031421295.1 Novosphingobium sp. | reverse complement strand
ACGCCTCCGTGGACAACCAGCGCAATTTGATCCTCGCGGTCGTACTGACCGGGCTGTTGCTGTTCGGCTGGGACGCGGGGGTGAAGTATTTCTACCCCAACGCCAGCAAGCCGGTTGCCAGTGCTCCGGCCAGCGCGCCCGCTGCGGCGGACCTTGCCGTGCCGGCCAAGCCAACGCGCGAAGGCGGGCTGACCAATGCGGCGGACATCGCGCTCGAAGCCACGGACCTCAAGACAGCGCTGAATCCTGCGGGCCGCGTGCCGGTCGCCGCGCCCGGCCTGTCGGGTACGATCAATCTGACCGGCGCGGTGCTCGACGACCTCACCGCCAACCGCCACACCGCGACGCTCAAGAAGACCGATGGCCGAGCGCGGATTTTCTCGCCTGCAGGCACTCCGGCGCAGCAGTTCGCCCAGTTCGGCTGGGTCGGCAGCGGCGCGGCGCTGCCCACCGCCGAGACCGTCTGGGCCGTGCCCGCCGGAGCCAGGCTGACCCCGCAGACCCCGGTTACACTCACCTGGACCAGCCCGACCGGGCAGAATTTCGCGATCCGTTATGCGATCGACCAGGACTACCTGATCACCGCAACGCAGAGCGTCACCAACGCTGGTGCCGCACCGGTCACGGTCAAGCCTTTCGCGCTGATCAACCGTACCGACAAGACCGCCAGCGTCGACACCTACAACGTCCATTCCGGCCCGATCGGCGGGTTCGAGGGCGCGGTGAACTTCGGCAACGATTACGACGACATCCGCGAGGCCGGACTGATAACGAATCGCGGCAAGGCCGACTGGGTTGGCTTCACCGACATCTACTGGATGAGCGTGCTGATCCCCGATGCGGCCCCCACCACCAGCGACTTCCGCGCACTGGGGGGCGGCATTTACCGCGCCGATCTGGTCTATCAGGACAGCGCGATCGCCCCCGGCCAGACGCTGACCCGCACCACGCGGCTGTTCGCCGGGGCCAAGGAAAGCGCAGTGCTCGACCGCTACGAAGCGGCTGGCATCGCCAAGTTTGGCCTCGCGATCGACTGGGGCTGGTTCCGCTGGTTCGAAAAGCCGATCTTCTGGCTGCTGACCAAGCTGTTTTCGCTGGTCGGCAATTTCGGCGTCGCGATCATCCTGCTCACCCTGATCGTGCGGACGATCATGTTCCCGATCGCCCAGCGCCAGTTCGCCAGCATGGCGGCGATGAAGGCGATCCAGCCCAAGATGAAAGCGCTGCAGGACCGCTACAAGGACGACAAGCAGAAGCAGCAGCAGGAAGTCATGGCGCTGTACAAGGCCGAAGGGGTCAACCCGCTGGCCGGCTGCCTGCCGATCTTCCTGCAGATCCCGGTGTTCTTCGCGCTCTACAAGGTGCTGATCGTCTCGATCGAGATGCGCCACCAGCCCTTCGCGCTGTGGATCAAGGATCTCTCCGCGCCCGATCCGCTGCACATCCTCAATTTGTTCGGGCTGCTGCCCTTCACCCCGCCCAGCTTCCTGGCAATCGGCATCCTGGCCGTCCTGCTCGGCGTCACGATGTGGCTGCAGTTCAAGCTCAACCCGGCGCAGATGGACCCGATGCAGCAGCAGATCTTCGCGATCATGCCGTGGATGATGATGTTCGTGATGGCCCCGTTTGCGGCCGGGCTGCTGCTCTACTGGATCACCTCGAACATCCTGACCATCGCCCAGCAGTGGTACCTCTACTCCAAGCATCCGGCGCTCAAGGCGCAGACGGAAAAGGATGCTGACGACGCCAAGCGCGCCGAGGTGCGAGCCAAGTAATGCCCGATGACGACGGCCTTGCGGAACTCACCGAACGCGCGCGCGTGCTGTTTGCGGGCCGGGTCGAGTTCCTCAAGAGCGCGCCTGCGCTCAAGTTTCTGCCCGATCCCGATGCCCCCGAGGTGGCCTTCGCGGGCCGCTCGAATGTGGGCAAAAGCTCGCTGCTCAACGCGCTCACCGGGCGCAAATCGATC
>JANOOJ010000091.1:0-2899 GCA_031421295.1 Novosphingobium sp. | reverse complement strand
GGTGCTGTGGTGGCGGCGGCTTCGGCGTCCTCAACCCAGACTTCGCCGACGATCCACGGTAAAGGATAAGCATGCGCGTCTGGCTTCAGCGGAAAGTCGTTGTTGCCATAGAAATGGGTCCACGCGATCCCGCCGTGCTCGGTCGCCCAGTAGCTGTTGATATATTGCGGCACCACGTGGCGCATCCCGAAAGCCTGCACCGATGGCGAAGTCGGCTCGGCACAAAAGGTCGCCACGCGCAGGCTGCCCATGTCGTAGCGTCCGAGATCGGCCAGATTCGACGGGTCCGACATGACCGATTTCAGGAAGGTCACGCCCGCCTTGAAGATGGTTACGCCGTGGCGTTCGATCATCGAGGCGAACCGTCCGGCATGCGGGAAAACCGGCGATCCTTCTGAAACGATGCTGGTCACCCGGGTCATCAGCGGCGCGCAGATCAGGTAGCTTTGCCCGGTGATCCAGCCCGGATCGGCGACGACGAACAGCGTGTCCCCCGGACGCGCATCGAACGACACCTTCATCGTGTGCGCAACACCGGCCGCATAGCCATGCGCGTGAACGACCCCCTTGGGCTTGCCCGTGGAACCCGACGTGTAAATAAAAAACAACGGGTAATCGGCGTCGACCGGCACGGGTTTCGAGGCGGCCCAAATGGCGCGGACGAAATCGGGGCCGGGCAGTTCCAGCAATTCGGCCTGAGTGGCAACCGCGAACCCGGCGTCGCGCGCCTTGGCAAGCAATGTATCGAGCGCCGCGTCGGTCAGCTCGTGGCTCCAGCGGTCGCGCTCTTCGCGCCAGACGATATCGGGCTGGGCAGTATGACGCACGACGATGACCGTTTCGACCCGCGGCGGCAGGGTGACGAGGCTTGAGGCGATGGCAATCCGTACCCGAGCTGCATCGGTGGCGCTGATCCGGCCGTCCTTGCCCAGCGTGATAAGTGCGCGGCCGACCCCGCGCATCACATCCGATCGCTCGACCGTCACCTCGCCCGCCAGCGTCTCGCGAACGGTTTCCAGGATTGTCGCGGCATCGCCTTGGGGAAGACCCAGGTCGGCCTCGGCCAGGATCGCCAGAGCAATCGTCACCGGCACGAAATTGTCGAGCGCCGGATCGGTATAAGCATTCTTGAACGCCGCTAGCTGCGCATTCCGGTAGCTGCCGTCGGACGTTACGATGACGCGAGCACCGGCATCGCAGATCCGGTCCGACAGGGTCTTGTCGCTAAACCCGCCAAATACCGCAGTGTAGACGATGCCCAGCCGCTTGGCCGCTTCGGTCCAGTAAATCTGGGGAAGAATGCTCGGCATGTTGAGCGCCAAGCGGTCGCCGGCCTTCAGCCCGAGTGCCTCCAGCGCGAGGGCGCATTTCGCCGTTTCCAGCATCAACTCCTTGCGCGAAACGCTGAAGCAATCGACTGGCGCGCCATTGCCGCCGTTGGCCGACATGTCCCACCGGTCGCCTTCGAAAATCAAGGCAGTCTCGTCGCCATGCCCCGCAAGCACATGGCGATCGACCTCGCTGAAACAGGCATTGGTTCTTCCGCCCACGAACCATCGCCAATGCGGCGCTGCCGAAGGATCGAACGCGGTAGTCCACGGCATGAAACTGGCCGCAAGCGTTGCTGTCAGGGGGATCGCCGGTCTGCGCATCCCAGCCAGACCACAGGTCATCGGGGCCCAGGCTTACCCAGGCACCTGCCAAGCCGAGGTCAGCGATGAACCAGTGCATGGTCCGCGCAGCGATATTGCCATGAAACGCACCGGGATTTTCCAGTACGGACGACCGCATCGAGTTCCAGTCGCTGCGCGTCGCAACAGGATTATACAGGGGCGCCGCATCGGCGGTGTGCGCAGACGCGTCCAACATGCTCGAATCATCCCCGGTCCAATGGGACTATTGAGCCCGAGTATCGAACACTTGGCAATATACGGCTCAAGCCCGTCGAAACTACCCAATGGGTGCGCGCTGTTCCGGTATGCGATCGTCCTGGGCTCAGGACTCATAACTCCCGATCTTACCCCAATTTTTGGCCTTATTGATTGAAGTATAACGAAAACATGGTGCGCCCGACGGGATTCGAACCCATGGCCCCCAGATTAGGAATCTGATGCTCTATCCTGCTGAGCTACGGGCGCACGCGGTGGCTTTAGGGGCGCAGCGAGACCGGTGCAATGTCAGTTGATCTCGTCGGGCGGAGCAATCGGGATCAGCAACGGGGCAACCATGATCCCTTCGTCGAGCAGGTCGCGCGCTTCCTTGTGGGTGGCCTGGCCGTGGATCGTGGCGTGGTCGGCGTCGCCATAATGCATCGCGCGCGATTGATCGGCGAACTTGTCACCCACCCAGCGCGAAGTTTTGATCGCTTCTGCCTGAACCTTGGCGAGCGCCTGCATCGCGGCAACCACCTGGGGCGGAAAGTTAGGCGACGACACGAGTTCGGACTTTTCGGGCGATTTCTCGGCGGTCTTTTCAGCCGCTGGCAACAAACTGCCCGGGCGGATCGCCACCGCCTGGTTGCCCTTGCGCGAAAGGCGCGGGGCCATCGGCGCCTTGGCAACCTGCGCCGAGCCGCAATGCGGACAGGAAACCAGCCCGCGATCCTGCTGGCCCGCAAAATCCTCCGAAGACTTGAACCAGCCCTCGAAGCGGTGCGCGCCATCGGCGCATTCGAGGTCGAACACGATCATATCGCATCTGATCTAGGGATTTCGCGCTTGTTCGCAAGGCTGGGCAGTTGCGCGCGGACCTGCGCGGTGCGCGCCGGGTCGATCGTGGCGAAGCCCAAGCCGGGTTCGGTGCCCATATCGAGCACCACCTCGCCCCACGGATCGACCACCAGCGAATGGCCGTAGGTCTCGCGCCCGTCGGCATGATGGCCGGTCTGCGCGGCGGCGAT
>JANOOJ010000090.1:0-8672 GCA_031421295.1 Novosphingobium sp. | reverse complement strand
ATCGAAATGATGACGCGCCCAGCCCTCAGGCGTGTCGGTCGGGCCATCATAGCTTGGACGAGGAGCCTGACCATCGAGACGCGTCGGCGGCGACACGACGAATATGTCGGCGAGCGGGTCCGTCGCCATTTTCTTCGCGGTCTCGTGCAGGTCGAGCCCGAGATGGCAGAGCACGGCGCCGCTGTCGTGCATCAGCCATTCGGTGTGAATGCGGTTGTCGCGACTGATGCAGTCGGCGACGAAATAGCTCATCACCCGTTTTCCGGTTGCGGGCCCAAACTCGGATGCGCCGAGATTGGTGCCCCTCGAATAGCCGAGGTGTGAGGTGTAGAAACCCGCCGTCTCGTCGCCACGCCACGCGATGTTGACGTGATCGGTCACCTGATCGGGATAGGCGTTGAGCGACGCCAGCGTCGCCGCGACAACCTGCTCGACCGATCGAACAACGCTGCTAGCGCCATAGATGGTGCAGCCTGCGTCATAGGTTTCGTAAATTCGGCCGATCGCGCGATCACGCCAGATTTCCTCGGTGATCCGGACGATGTAATCGACGATGTCGCCATATTGTGCGTCATAACCGGCTATCGGCTGGGTGCGCGTAGGCGGTCCTGTCAGAAGCTCTACCAGTTCGCGCTGACGGATACGGGTGACCGGTGGACGTTGGGGCAGGGCGAAGGGCAGGGTCGGATCGTGCGTCATGCCGCGACCACCAGCATCGTATCGCCCGGAACCAGTCGAAGTGCATCGGCAAGCGCGGGATCGACTCGTCCCGCCGCATCTACGTCGCCGCGCGCCACGCGAAAATCGGCGCCGCTGCCGACCGCGACCAGTGCGCGCGATCCGCCCGGGGCCACTCCCGTCATTGCGACTCGCTGCGCGTCGCGCACGGTCTTCACCGCATCGATGTCAGCCACGACGGTGGGCCCCCCGTCGAAAATATCGACATAGTCGCCGACATGAAAACCTTCCGCGATCAACATCTCGAACGCCGGGCGGCCATCGTCGTGCGGCTGCCCCAGTGCTGCCTGCGCGGCGGCGGGCAGCAGCGACAGATACAGCGGGTAGCGCGGTCCCAGATCGGCGATGAACTGGTTCCCGGTCAACGCGCCCGTGCGGTCGGCTTCCTGAAAATCCATGTCGTAGAAGTGCCGCCCGATCGCTTCCCACACCGGAGAGCGGCCATCGGCATCCTGCCACCCGCGCAACTCGGCCATTACTCGCCGGCCGAACCAGTCGCGGTGCGCGGCGATGAACAGATAGCGCCCGCGCGCCGCGAGCGTCCCCAGCGCGCCGCCACGCATCGCCGGATCGACGAACAGCATGCCGATCTCGGCTTCGCCGTCGAAATCGTTGACGAGGTTGAGCAGGGTTTGGGCTTTCAGCCGCCCGACCGCCAGTGAGCGGTTCGCCTGACGCGTCAGCCGGTAGCTGTAGAACGGCCACTCGGCCCCGACGCGCGGGAAGATGCCCGACACCGCGACGACGCGGGAATCGCGCTCGACGACCAGCATGATCGCCGCGCCTGCCTCGCGCGCGTCCGCATCGGCGACCGCTTTCTCGCTCGCAGAGATCCGGCTGGCCAGCATATCGCGATCGGGAGGCAGATTGGTCAGCCCGCTACCGCCCGAAATTGCAAGCGCCATCACAGCCTCGATGTCAGTGCTGGCAACGGTGCGGAGCACCGCAACCCCCGCTGATTCGTGCGACTGGTCCATCCCTGCAATCATCGTGACATTGAAGCCGAGATTGCAAGCGGATGCAAGCACCGTAGAGGGCGCTGTGTGATGGGGTAGACGCTCGATGAGATCTCCGCGAAGCGTCGCTGCGATCACGTGTTCATAGTGCTGGGCCTGAGCGAGACCGACGCTTGTCGCGCTCGGGTTCTTGCGGAGGGGTTCCGATCCACTGTCTCCGTGGCCCACGTTAAACTGTCTTTGGCGTGACCCTATGCGATGGCCAATCTCAGTCCGAGCCCCGATCAGCTCACTGCCGGGCAGATACTGATGTGTCCGGACATAATGTTGAGCGGCTTTGCCGGCGCCGAGAATGGCAAGATCAGGATCGGCGTCATTGTGGCCGTGTGCGCTCTGGGACCGATCGGGCTCTGCGCCATCGCGGGCGCAAAGCTGATGGACGCGGCGACGATTGTTGCTGCTCCAATTTGCAGCTATCGGGATGTATGGACATTGTTCGCCGCGCGACATCTTACGACGTAGCCCTTCGTGCCGGTGTTTCGCAATCTGCGGTGTCGCGCTGCTTTCGCCCCGGTTCGAGCATCGCCCCTGCGACGCGCGCCAAGGTCTTGGCCGCAGCCCAAGCGCTGAACTATCGGCCCAGTGCGATCGCATCGGGACTGATCACCAAGCGGACGGGCCTTGTCGCGGTGATCATTTCGAGCCTGACCAATCTGTACTATCCCGAAGTCCTGTTCGAACTGACCCGCCGCCTGTCGGAGCGCGACCTGCGGGTGCTGCTGTTTGCGCTCGATGTCGAACACGAAATCGATGCGGTGCTCGAACAAATCTGGCGCTTTCGCGTGGATGGGGTGATTGCCGCCGCGCAGCTCCGGCCCGAGCAGCTTCGCGAATTCGCCCGCAATGCTGTGCCGGTGGTGCTCTACAACCGGCTGGGCGAAGGCGAACTGGTGCCGAGCGTCTGCTGCGATTCGGTGTCGGGCGAGGGGCAGCTGGTCGATCAACTCGTCCGATCGGGTCACAAGCGGTTCGGACTGATCGGCGGTCCTGAAGACAATACGGTCGGCCGGGAGCGCATTCGCGGCGCGCGCGCGCGCCTCGATGCGTTGGGACTGACCAGCCATCTGGTGGCCGGCTCGTTCGACTACGAAAGCGGCAAGCGTGGGCTGGCCGAACTGCTGACCCTGACTGACGGCGCGCTCGATGCGATCGTCTGCGCCAACGATTTGATGGCGATCGGCGCGCTCGACGCCGCGCGGCAGGACTTTGGCCTTAGTATCCCGCGCGATCTCTCGGTCGTCGGCTTCGATGGGGTCGGACCGGGGCAATGGTCGAGCTATCGGCTCACCACCGTCCGCCAGCCGGTCCGGCGGATGACCGAGGCGGCCGTTGCGATGCTTGTCGAGCGGATCGAGGACCCGGACCTGCCCCCCGAAGTGCGCAATTTCGCGGGCAAGCTGCTGCCCGGCGAAACCGCCCGGATCGCCGCAAAGTAAAAAGGGCGAGCATCGCTGCCCGCCCTTTTCCCCCTGTTGCGGGATTGGCCGCTCTATCGGATTAGAACTTGAACCCGGCCCGGACACCATACGTCCGGGGCATGCCGTAGGACGCGTTGATCGAACGGTTCGCGCCGATTGCGGTACGGTTGAGCACGGCGGTGTCCTCAAGGTTCTCGACATAGGCCTGAAGCGTCAGATTGCCGCTCGCGGAAGCGAAAGTCAGCCTGAGGTCGGTTTTGGTGTAGGACGGCGTCTTGGCGATCGGCAGGTTGAGATCGAGATTGTCGTAGCCGTCGTTGTAGTAGACCTGCGCGCTGGGGGTCAGTGTCCCCATCCCGAGGTCGATCTCGTAGGCGGCGCTGCCGGTGATCGTCCAGCGCGGGCTCAGCGGAATATTGGCTTCGAAGCCCTTCGGACCGCCCGCAATGATATAGTTGAACACCGGGTTGCCGTTGGGCAGCACCGTGACCAGCCGGAAACGATCGGGATTGCTCAATCCGTTGGGGAACGGGAAGCCGTTGGGGCTGAACCCGCCGGCCTCGCAGGCATAGTCGCGCGTGGCCGGGGATACCGGGCAGCCGAGCAGGGCACCAAGTCCGTTCGCTGCGGTGCCGGTCTCATATTCGGTGAATTTCGAATTGAGATAGACCGCGCTGAAGCCGAGCGTCAGCGCAGAAACCGGCTTGAACACAACCTCGGCCTCGACCCCGTAGGAGCGGCCCTTGCCCGAATTCTCGATGATCGACAGCGTCGTCAGGCCGTTCGGGGCCGGAACCTGCCGCTGCACCTGGAGCCCGGCGAACTTGTTGTAGAAGGCCGCGATGTTGAGGGTCAGCGTCCGGTCGAGGAACTGGTTCTTGGTACCGATTTCAAACGCCGTGACCTTTTCCGGCTGGAACGCGATAACGCCCAACGAAGGGTTGGCCGGATCGACCAGGACGTTGTTGAACCCGCCCGACCTGCGCCCGGTCGAAGCCGAAGCATAGACCAAATTGTCGGGGGTTACTTTGTAATCGATCGCACCACGGAAGGTTGCGAAATCGAACGTCGACCGACCGCATTGGATGAAGGTTGCGGCGGTCGTCGCGCCTTGCGCCGCGAGGGTCGTGCCCTGCGCCGTCGTGGTTGATCCGCACGTGAAGTTGACCGGCTGCTCAAGCGCGAAGGCGAAATTGGTTACGCCGACGGGCTTGGGCGTCAGGACGCCATTGGTCACGCCAGCAGCGTAGCGCTTCTGGTCGCTGGTGTAGCGCGCGCCCACGGTAACCCGCAATGCCTCGGTCAGATTGTACGACGCCTGTCCGAAGGTCGCGAGCGATTTGAGCCGCAGCTCGACCGGCGAGAAGGCATCGTCGCGCGTCGCGCTGATGGACCCTGTCGGCAGCAGCCCGATGGCACCGCCAGGGTATAGCGGGCCGGTACCGGTGGTGAAGAACGCGAGGTTGTTGTCGCTGAAGAAGCGCTCTTCGACCTTGTCGTCGAAATAGTATCCGCCGAAAATCCACTGAAACGGGCTGGTCTTGTCGTTCGACAGGAACTGCACTTCCTGGCTGAAGGTCGAAACCCGGGTCAGGTTGTAATCGATCGCGACCGGCGCGGGCGAAAAGTCGTTGTCCGACGATCGCACCGCAAAGAACTTGTTATAGCCGGTAATCGAGCGGACCGTGATCGGCCCGCCATCGTAGCTGACCGTCGCAGTGAAGTTTTTCTGCTCGGTGTCGCGGATTGTCACGGTGTCGAAATTGATTTTGTACGGATCGCTCTCGATCGGCACGCCCAGATCGACCCCGACCCCGCCGACGGTCACATCGACGATGTTGTCGCGGAAACGCGAGTTGATGAACGAGTTGATCCCAAATGCACTACCGCCGTTGAAGCCCGCAGGGAAGGTAATGGTCCGTCCGCCGACGGTCAGCGTCCCACCTGCCGCGCGCACCAGTGCAGGGTCGTAGGGGGTCCCCATCGACTTGTAGCCGAACGCCGAAATGCCGTTGCCGGTCTGCTTCCAGTAAGAGCCCCGCAACAGAACCTCGAGGTCACCATTGCCCGGTGCGATGCGCAGCGATCCGCGAATGTAGTACTGATCCTCGTCGCCGAGATCCGAACCGGTCGAGGTGTTCTTCACATAGCCATCGGCGCGCTCGTACATACCGGCGACTCGCGCCTGGATGACCGGCGAAACCGGCACGTTGACGAAGGCTTCGGTACGGAGCCGGTTGAAGGAGCCATACAAAATGCTGCCGCCCGCGCCGAAATCGACTTTGGGCTTCGCAGTGTAGAGCGCGATGTTGCCGCCAAAGCTGTTGCGGCCATAGAGTGTGCCCTGCGGGCCGCGCTGCACTTCGACCCGTTCCAGATCGACGAAGGCGGCGAGCGCCTGGCTGGTCCGCGACTGGTACACATCGTCGACGTAGAATGCGATGCGAGGATCGGAATTGGCCCCGATTGCTTCGGTATTGATGCCGCGGATATTGGGGCGGGCATCCGAACCGGACCGACCGACCTGAAGGCCGGGCGCGAGGTCCTGGAGACGGGTGATGTCGGTCACGTTCTTTTCAGCCAGCGTCGCGCCGCTCAATGCGGTAATCGCCAGCGGCACATCCTGGAGACGTTCTTCGACACGCTGCGCGGTGACGATGATGTCGCCCGTTCCGGCGTCCTCCGAAGATGCATCCTGCGCCCAGGCACCCTGCCCGACGAGTGAAATGGCGATGGCAATTGCCGACGCAGCGGCCTTGTCCCGAATCTGCATGATCTTTCCCCTCACGGTTGCGGCCGATCGACGGCGCTTTCACCCGAATACATCGATAAACTATTTTTGCAATCGCAGTCAATGGCAAGATTGGCTGAATGGCCGCGATTGCGGGGCTGGCCATCAAACTTCTGCGCGCCGATGAGCACTTGTCATTGCCTGCGAAAGCATTCACACTCCCGGGCGTTTGCGGGGAGATACCGGAGTGGAACTGACCAGGACGCGCGCCGAGGATCTGTCGCTGTCGCGGCGCTGGACTGCTTTCGCATTCCTCATGGTAGCCGAGTTTTTCTACGGCTGGACCTGGAACACCGTCGACGTGCTGCGGCCCCAGATCCGGGAGTCGCTAGGTTTGACGCTGACCCAGGCGGGTTCGGCCTATACCGCGCAGAGCCTGGGCGCGATGGTGGGCGCGATCGTGCTTGGGCAGATCGCCGACCGGTTCGGTCGCCGCCGCACGCTGTTCTTCGTCATCGCCGGATTCGGACTGGCGGGGGCGGCGGGGACGATCGTCGGCAGCTATCTTGGCCTGCTGCTCCAGCGGTTTGTGCTTGGTTTCTTCCTCGGGGCGATCTTTCCGGTTCTGATCGCCACCTATATGGGGCTGTTCCCCAACACCTGGCGCGGCAAGCTCGCCTCGCTTGGACAGGGAACCTACAACCTTTCGGTGGTCGCGCTCGGCTGGGCCTACGGGACCCAGACGGGCCAGCAGGATTGGCACACCCTGCTCCTGTGGGGCGCGATCCCGCCCTTGGTGATCGCGCCGTTCGTGTTTGTGTTTGTCCCCGACGATCGCAGGATGCTGGCCTGGGGTGCGGGCGAGTACCGGGCAATCGAGGGCAAACTGCCGATAGTGGAAATGTTTCGCCCTGCGCTGCGGCGCACGACGTTGCTGCTGTTTTTCCTGATGGCCATGAACTTCTTTGCCTATCAAGCCTTCGCCGGCTGGGTCACAACCTACCTGAAAGACGTCAAACAGTACGAACCCGAGCTGATCTCCAAGATCGTCTACTGGCAGTTCATCGGGGCGATGATCGGGGGGTTTTTCTGGGGCTGGTTCAGCGATCGCTACGGTCGCCGCCTGTCGGGGATCGGGTTCTTTATCGGCGGGCTTTCGGTGATACTCTACCTGACGGTGCTGCGCGATCCGTTCGCGCTCCAACTCGGCGGCGCGCTGTGGGGCTTCATGATCACCGCTTCGGTGGCCTGGGCACCATGGATGTCGGAACTCTATCCGGCGCACCTGCGCTCGACCGCGATGTCGATTTTCAACTGGGGCCGGATCATCTCGATGACCGCACCGCTGGTTACCGGCGCGATTGCCGAGGCCTACGGGCTGGAAAGCGCGATGATGCTCTCCGCCGTGGGCTTCATCGCGGGCGGGGTGATCTGGATGATGCTGCCCGAAACGGTGGTGCGAAAGAAGGCTGCGGCATGATTGCCGGGCTCGCCAGTTGATGCAGTGGAACGACGTTCCCGAGGTCCGCTCGCCGGTCGGCAGACCGCTGGCGGAATTGCTCGAGCCGGGCCCGCAGCGCCAGATGCTTCCGGGGTTCGAGCCGGTCTACCGCGATTTCGTCGATTACATTATGCGCTGCACCCACCGCATCTGGGAGGAAAAGAACGTCGGGCTGTGCCGGACGCATTATTCGGAAGATTGCCAAATTCACACCATGGCCGGTCCCGTCGTCGGCCGCGAAGCGGTGACGCAGAATACCATTACCACGCTAAGCGCCACGCCCGACCGCAGGCTGATCGGCGAGGATGTGATCTGGAGCGCCGATGACGACGGGCGGCTCTACAGCTCGCATCGCATCGTGAGCCGGTCGACCCACCAGGGCGACGACGGGCTGCTCGGGGCAGCGACGATGCGCGGCGCGGGGGTGATGACAATCGCCGATTGCGCCTGCACCGAGAACCGCATCGTCGAGGAATGGCTGGTGCGCGATAATTTGCGCGCCGTATGGCAGATCGGCCAGGATCCATGGGCGGTCGCGCGCCAGCAGGCCGAAGCGGACTGCGAAGGCGACCAGTCGCGTCACGCGTGGCGGGCGGCAGCGATTGCCGCGACCCGCAGCGAAGCCGACGTCGCTATCCCCGACGGTCATCCGGCGCGCGAGCCGGCGGCGATGCTGGCGACGGCGTTTCGCGACAGCAATTTCGGGCAGGCGGCACAAGCGCTCTCGCCGAGCGTGGAGCTGCGCTGGCCGTCGAACCGGACCGGCTGCGGGCGCGGCTTCTGGGTGGGGTGCGTGACCCAGCTGCTCGGCGCGCTTCACAATGTCGCGTGGCGGCTCGAACATGTCGCAGCCCGCCCGCTGCCGGCCGGCGACATCGCAGTCGCTTTGCGCTGGTCGCTCGCGGGCAGCCACAAGGGCGCGGGCGTGTGGGGGCCACCGAGCGGACGCGATATTCAAATTCTCGCGGTGTCGCACTACCACATCCGCGCCGGGTCGATCGTCGAGGATGCCACGGTGTTCGACGAACTCGCGGTGCTGCGCCAGATCGCGGGCGGGCTGGGGGCATGACCGCGCTCGCCACCTTGCGCGCGCTTGCGGCGGGCGAACCGGTCGCAAATGGCGCGTTGCTACAGACCTGCCGACTCGCCGCCGGGGGCAGCGAGTTTTATGGCGAGGAGGAAATCGTCGTCCGGTTTCGCGCTGCGCCAGTCGCCACCGACGAGCCGCTGTCGCTGGCTTCGGCGGGCCATGCCGCTCTGTTCTGGCC
>JANOOJ010000089.1:0-10081 GCA_031421295.1 Novosphingobium sp. | reverse complement strand
CACCGTGCCGCGCTCGACGAACGGCAGAAAGCCGTCCTGCTGGGCGCGGTTGAAGCGGTGAATCTCGTCCACGAACAGCAGCGTGCGTTGCCCGGCCTTGGCGGCCAGCTCGGCCTCGGCAAAGGCCTTCTTGAGATCGGCGACGCCCGAAAACACCGCGCTGATCGCCACGAACCGCATCCCCACCGCATCGGCGAGCAGCCGGGCGATGCTGGTCTTGCCGGTCCCCGGCGGCCCCCACAGCACCATCGACGAGAGCTTGCCCGCCGCCACCATCCGCCCGATCGCGCTTTCCGGGCCGGTCAGATGCTCCTGCCCGATCACTTCGCCAAGCGAAGTGGGCCGCAAGCGGTCGGCCAGCGGCGCATCCTCCCGCAGCGAGTCGATGCGGGTTGCGGGCAGGTCGTCAGGAAACAGGTCGGTCATCGCGGTGAAGATAGGCCGAGTTGGCGAAATTTGCAGGGGCTCTTGCAAAGACTGTCACAAGATATATCGTAGACGTATTATGAAGGAGTCAAGAACATGAGAATGCATGGATGTGGCCCGCGCAAGGGCTTTATGGGCGCAATGGGGCCGATGGGCTTCGCTTTCACCGCCGGTCGCGGCTGGGGCCGGGGCTGGGGCAGCGATTGGGGCAATGACTGGGGCGGTGAACGGGGCGGACGCTCTGGCGGGCGTGGGCGCGGTGGCCGGGTGTTCGGCTCGGGCGAGCTGCGGCTGGTGCTGCTCAAGCTGATCGCCGACCAATCGCGCCACGGTTACGAGCTGATCAAGGCGATCGAGGATCTGACCGGCGGTGCCTATGCGCCAAGCCCGGGAGTGGTTTACCCCACACTCAGCCTGCTGACCGACGAAGGCGCGGTTACCGAACAAGCCGACGGCACCCGCAAGGCTTATGCCGTCAGTGCGACGGGAACCGCCGAGCTGACCGAACGCGCCGAGGAGGCCGATGCGCTGATCGCCCGGCTCAAAGCGATGTCCGAAACGGACGAGGGGCATCGCGCGCCGCCGATCGGCCGCGCCGTGGGCAATCTGTTCAACGCCTTGCGCTCCCGCGCCCAGTCGGGCGAGTTCGACCGCGAGACGGTTCATCAGGTCGCCGAAATCCTCGACGAGGCGGCGCGCAAGATCGAGCGGCTTTAGCGCTGCGGTTTGCGGCGCTCCAATGGGCGTGATAGCTTCCCCTCCATCGAAACAGATGGAGGGGAACATGGCTACAAGCGCACCGGTCGCGAAAGCGAGCTCGGACCTCTGGATCGTAGGCATCCTGGCGATGTTATGGAACGCATTCGGCTGTTACATGTATGTCCTGACGATGACGCGCGATCCCGCCGCGATGGCGCAGGCCGATCCGGCGATGCGCGCGGCGATTGAAGCCGCGCCGACCTGGTCGAATGCCGCTTGGGCGTTCGGCGTGTGGGGCGGCCTTGCCGGCTCGCTCTTGCTGTTGGCGCGGCTACGACTGGCGGTGAGCGCTTTCGTGGTCTCGCTACTTGGGGTCATCGTTCTCGCTGCTTACCAGTTGCTCTGGAAAACGCCGATGGTGCTCCCGCTGCAGGTGACGATCTGGGTGATTGCGCTGTTCCTGCCGTGGTACGCGCGACGCAAGGTGGCCGACGGCACCCTGCGCTGAGCTAACGCCGCGACTTGGCCTTCTGCCGGACCAGCCGGACATAAGTGTCCGCGACCACCGAATTGATCTGGTCCCATGAGAAATCGAGGCTGCGCGCCTCGCCCGCCGCGCCGTGGCGGGCGCGCAGCTGCGGGTCGGCCGAATAGGCGCGCATCGCCGCGGCAAAGCTGTGGACTGCACCGGGCTGGACCAACCGACCCGAGACGCCGTCCTCGACCAGATTGGTGCTCCCGGTCGCCGCTGCGGCAACCACCGGCAAGCCGCAGGCCATGGCTTCGAGCGTGACGTTGCCGAAGGCTTCGGTCACCGAGGGGTTGAACAGCACATCCATGCTGGCAATCGCGCTGGCCAGATCGTCGCCCGCCTGGAAGCCGGTAAACACCGCCTGCGGCAAGCGGTCCTCGAACCATTCGCGCGCCGGGCCCTCGCCCACCACCAGCACGCGGTGGGGCACCTTGCGGCGGCGCAGCTCGTCGATCGTGTCGGAAAAGACGTCGAGACCCTTTTCCATCACGATCCGCCCAAGGAAGCCGATCGTGAATTCATCGTCGCCGATGCCGAGTTCGCGCCGCCAGGCCAGATCGCGCTTGTCCGGATTGAACAGCTCGCGGTCCACCCCGCGCGACCACAGATCGATGTCATAGTTCATTCGCTGGTCGCGCAGCACCTGGGCGAAGCTTTCCGACGGGGCAACCAGCGCATCGCAGCGCCGGTAGTAGCGGCGCAATATCGCCAGCATCACCGGCTCGAGCGCGGCGAGGTTGTAATAGCGCAAATAGGTCTCGAACCTGGTGTGGACCGAAGCGAGCACCGGAAGCCTCCGCCGCCGGGCCCAGCTCACCGCGCGGTGGCCGATGATGTCGGGCGCGGAGGTGTGAACGACATTGGGTTTGAACGCCGCCAGATCGCGCCGCACGGCGGGGGAGAGGCCCAGTCCGACGCGGTACTCCTTGCGGCGCGGGATCGCGACCGAAGGGATGCTCACCAGATCGCCGGTCGGAGCAAAATCCGGCTCGGCCACGGTCGGCGAATAGATCCGCACCTGCGCGCCGTGTTCGAGCAGATAGCCGACCAGCCGGTTGAGCGCTTGGTTGGCCCCGTCGCGGACGTAATTGTAGTTGCCGCTGAACAGGGCGATGCGAAGATCGGCGACATCCATGCCGCGCCTTAGCCGCTCGGCTGGGCGGTGGCCAGCATCTGCAACGCCGGTTTCGTTCATCTGCGCGCAAGATTGTGTTGCAGTGCAGCAACGGTTTCGACCGCTTCAGGCACGAGTGGAGGAAATTCGCGCCCGGCCTGCGTCTTTTTCGGCTGCCGAACGTAGCTGCGTCGAAGGCTTATCGCCCTCGCACCGAAAATGACCGAGGAATCCACATTATGAAATCGTTTCGTTATTTTGCTCTGCCGGCCGTGGCGCTGGCCGCGCTTTCTTCCCCCGCCTTCGCGCAGGACCGTGACAAGTCGGGCGATTTCGACGGCGTCTATGTCTCTGGCGCAGTCGGACTTGCAACCCGCGGCGGCGATGGCACCGACCGGGTGATCTTCGACACCCAGCGCGATGCGGGCACCGACAACGTCGTCACCACCGTCACCGGCGCCAATGCCTTCGCACCGGGTTTCTGCAACGGCAGCTCGACTGCAAATTCGATGGTCAACACCGCCTGCGTGGGCGATGACGACGATCTCGAATATGCCGTCCGCGTCGGCTTCGACAAGCGCTTCGGCAATGTCGTCGGTGGGCTGCTGATCGAAGGCAGCAAGACCAACGCGACCGATTCGACCACCGCATTCACCGTCACCCCGGCTGGCTACAGCTTCACCCGCGGGATCGACTATGCGATCTCGGCGCGGGCGCGTCTTGGCATCACGCCGGGCGGCGGCGGCGGGTTGTTCTATGCGACCGGCGGCGGCAGCTATGCCAAAATCGACCACAGCTTCACCACCACCAACATCGTCAACAGCTTCACCCCGAACAATGCCGATGACATGGTCTGGGGCTGGCAGGCGGGCGGCGGTGCCGAAGTGATGCTGGGCAGCAGCGTTTCGCTGGGCCTGGAATACTTGTACAACCGCTATGACGATGACAAGTATTTCATCGGAATCGGTAACGGTACCGCAGGCGCGACCAACGCCTTCGTGCTGGCTGGCGGGGTCAACGCCCGTCCGTCGGATACGAGCTATAACTTCCACAGCTTCCGCGCGACACTCGGCTTCCAGTTCTAAGCCTCGCGGCGAATTGAAGGCGGGTAAGGGGACACGCTATTGCGTGTCCCCCTTGCTCGCGCAGATAGGGGACACCGAATACGGTGTCCCCTATCGACTTACCGCAACCGGCCCGCGCTTGCCGGGTGCCAGAACCCGCCCGCTGCGCTGCTCCATCGCTGTAAGCCAGTCCGGCGATCCGATCGGCCGCCCCACGCTCTCTGCCTTGCGCAGTGCCGCGTAGCTCTGCGCCTCGTCGAACTCCTCGCCCAAGAACATCGCGAAATCGCCGACCCGTTCAAGCGCCGGGGCGACCTTGACCACACGATCGTCCACCCCGGCGATCAACGCGCGGGTGCTCGACCACGCCCAGTCCTCGGCCCGCCCGGTCAGCCGCGCCCGCACCGGATTGAGCGCGACATAGCGCAGCGCGGTGACGAAATGCGCCTCGTCCATCGCCACCGAGCCGAACCGGCCCTGCCACAGGTGCCCGGTGGTGCGGCGGCGCGCGTTGACGAATCCGGTGTAGCGCCGGTGCAGCTCGCCGAAGGTGCGGGCGAGCCCGCTCTCGTCGGAGGGGACCAGCACGATATGCACATGGTTGGGCATCAGGCAGTAGGACCAAATTTCCGTCTGCGCCCGCTCCGCTGCGGTCGCGAGCAGATCGAGGTAGAGCGCATAGTCGCCGTCCTCGAAAAACGTCCGCTGCCGCCCGTTGCCGCGCTGAGTCACGTGGTGCGGGATTCCGGGCAGAACGACGCGGGCAAGACGGGCCATTTATCTTACCTCCGGGGACACGGCATTCCGTGTCCCTTCGCAACAGTGCGGCACGGCACGAGCTTCGATCGACATGCTCGCGAGTTTGGCGGAGTTTGGGATTAAGGAAAGTGTCACCGAAATGCCCGAAATGCCACCATAATGCGACGCCAACGTTACCGTAATACCTCGACGGCTCTGACAAATCTTTGTCCGTGAATGTCAAAAATTGGATCGATCAACGGATGCGGTCCGTCAAGTTCGATAACGCTCGCATAGGCTGCAAAAAAGCCGAGCAAATCACCCTGCGGTAGTGCGGACATTACCGCAGACAACCTGTCAAAGCGCCCGCGTCGGGGATTTGCCGGCTGCGGGTCGAACATATCGGCACGGCGCACAAGCAGCATCCAGGCAACAAGAAGCGGGTGATAGGTCTCAGCAAAGGCTTGGTAAGACAGGTTTCCCGAACGGTCGATCAACCGTGGCAGTTTGGCAGCTATCAGCGCGTCATACAGGCGCGCCTGCTCCTCATCATACCCGCGCGTCGTCACGTAGCACATGATCAATTCGAACATAAGGTCGATATCGTCATCGCCATGCGCACGCGCGATGAGGCATTCGAGTAACGCGATTGTTCTGACGTCAAGTTCGACAGGCACCTGACCGAACATTGTTCTGTAAAAGTGCAGGTGCGTCAACGCGTAGATGTGATCGCGGGTCAACCACAGGAAGTTGGTGATAAATGGTCCAATTGGATCAATCGAATAGTTGCCGCCGCTCAAACGCGCTGCAATCCAATCCATTTCGTGATGGCGGTAGGCAGGGTAACTGGGGATCGCAATTGCACCCTCAGCGTGAAGCGCCAGAAAATCATTCGCCACGCGATCACGCCCCGGCGGTGGATCAACGGCGAACAACAGCGGAAGCGCATACATAGCCACGCTAAGTGGATTGCGGACCAGTGCAATATCGAGAGTCGATCCAAACAACAGACGGCAAAGCCGTCTATTCAGAGCTCGAGCGGGTTCTGTATCAATTGTGCCAGTTGCAATAATGCATTCTGACACAAATTTGAAACTATCAATTTGCAGGACGCCTCGATCGGCTCCAATGATTTCGAGACGATCGGCGACGGCGCGCGATACGCCGTCTCCGATCGCGTTTGGCCAACTAGCGATTGACAAGTTCCTCGCCGAGTTCGGCTATCGCTCCACCTTTATAGACAAAGTCCTTGCTGATCAGGGTCCAGGAGGCCACGTCATCGGCGTCGCCCAATCCCTCCATTTCGCTCGCCACTGCGACAATATCATTGAGGGTCATCCGATCCGACAGCACGCCACGTTCGAGCATGATTTTCATTGCAGCCTGGTTACGCTCATTTTTCTTTTCCACGGTCTTTCTCCTTTAGGTTTGAGTACGACCCATGAGAAATTGATTCCCTTACCTCATCTTACATCGATTCGCTGTTTAGAGTCAAAACCGATCATATTGCGCATTACGATGGGCATTACGGTGGCATTACAGTGGGTGGCATTACAGGCATTACAGTGCACATTACAGGCACATTACAGTGACAGCTTACTTAACCCCAAAACACACCGCAAAACGCACTGCCGGACGGGACACGCAATAGCATGTCCCCGGGTCCACTTTCCTACACACCCACAATCTGCCATCCTCCAACTCGCTCCTTCTCAGCTTGAATATCCCCCTCGCTCATCGCGCGAGCAACCTTCCTGCGGGGCTCCATTTTGGTGTGACCTTCGTGTGACCTTTCGCCGCCGAACGGGGACACGGAATGCCATGTCCTGGGCTCAACCCGCTTTGGTGGAGAGTTCGGGAAAGGTTTGGCCGCTTCGCAAGCGTGACCCACCCTAGGGGCAGGCTTCTACTTTCTGACGATTGCGCCAGTTTCTTTGCGCCAGGTCGACTCCGGCGTCACCATCGGAGGGGACATGCAATAGCGGTCCCCGGGCACACCCTCGGAAGGGGACACGGAATGCCGTGTCCCCGGCGTTTTACGCCGCTTCCTTCTTCCGCCCGGCTTTCTTGCGCTCGTTCGGATCGAGCAGCGCCTTGCGCAAGCGGATGCTTTTGGGGGTCACTTCGACCATTTCGTCGTCGTCCATATAGGCGATCGCCTGTTCGAGCGTCATGACGCGCGGTGGGGTGAGGCCGATGGTCTGTGAGCTAGGGTTCCTGCCGGAGTAGGCACCCACCCGATCACTCGTTGAACAGCTCCGCATGCGTGCCCGCGCGCACGAAGATCACCGTCCCGCTTTTCCCCATCGAATCGTCCAGCGTGTAGATCAGCAGGAAGTCGCCGCCGATGTGGCATTCGCGGTGACCGGACCAGTCGCCCTTGAGCGGGTGGTCGCGCCATTCGGGACCGAGCGGCGCGTCGGCGGCGATCAGGTCGAGCAAGACCTGCTTGAGCCGCGCCATGTCGTAGCGGCCCGAGCGCGCCAGTCGCTCCCAGTCCTTCGAAAACGCTTTACTGTAATTGCAGGCACGAGGCTGACGCGCCCGCTTGTCGCCCGCTTTACGCACCCAAGCTGTCGATCAGCTCGGCACCATTTGCAAAACGCGCTTTGCCCTCGGCCATCATTGCCTCTGCTTCGGCCATCGCCGCGCGGGTCTCGGCATTGGGCACCTTGAGTTCGAGCGGAAAAGCCTGGTCGGCGATCAGCCGATGATAGAGCAGCCGCACCGCATCGGCCGCCGACAGACCCATCGCCGCCAGCACCGCGTTGCCGCGTTCCTTGATTTGCTCATCGAGCCGGACATGGAGCATCGAAGAATTTGCCATGCGTCACCTTGCGTATCTCAATTGAGATACAGTAAGTCAGGCATTGGGCATCGTCAAGCCGCCTTCTTGCGCCCGGCTTTCTTGCGCTCGTTGGGATCGAGCAGCGCCTTGCGCAGGCGAATCGACTTGGGGGTGACTTCGACCATCTCGTCGTCGTCGATATAGGCGATCGCCTGTTCGAGCGTCATCACCCGCGGCGGGGTGAGGCGGATCGCGTCGTCCTTGCCGGTCGAGCGGAAGTTGGTCAGCTGCTTGGACTTCATCGGATTGACTTCAAGGTCGTCGGGCTTGGCATTCTCGCCGATCAGCATGCCTTCGTAGATTTTCTCCTGCGGGCGCACGAACAGCACGCCGCGTTCTTCGAGCATGTTGAGTGCATAGCCGACCGCTTCGCCGGTGCCGTTGGAGATCAGCACGCCGACCGGGCGGCCTTCGATCGCGCCCTTGTAAGGCCCGTATTTCTCGAACAGCCGGTTCATGATCCCGGTGCCGCGCGTATCGGACAGGAATTCGCCGTGGTAGCCGATCAGGCCCCGGCTCGGCGCGGAGAAGGTGATGCGGGTCTTGCCGCCGCCCGAGGGGCGCATATCGGTCATCTCGCCCTTGCGGGTCGCCATCTTCTCGACCACCGTGCCGGCATATTCGTCATCGACGTCGATCACGGTAGTTTCGTACGGCTCGGTGCGCTTGCCGCTTTCGTCCTCACCATAGAGCACGCGCGGGCGGCTGATGCCGAGCTCGAAGCCTTCGCGGCGCATCGTTTCGATCAGTACGCCAAGCTGGAGCTCGCCGCGCCCGGCGACCTCGAAGCTGTCGCGGTCCGCGCTTTCGGTGACGCGGATCGCGACGTTGGACTCGGCTTCGCGCTCCAGCCGGTCGCGGATCATGCGGCTGGTCACCTTGGTGCCCTCACGCCCCGCGAACGGGCTGTCGTTGACCGCGAAACGCATCGACAGCGTCGGCGGATCGATCGGCTGGGCATGGAGCGGTTCGGTCACCGTTGGATCGGCGATGGTGTCGGACACGGTCGCGGTGGTCAGCCCGGCGATCGAAATGATGTCGCCCGCGCGGGCTTCGTCGACGGGAACCCGCTCAAGCCCGCGAAACGCCATGATTTTCGAGGCGCGACCGGTTTCGACGATCTTGCCGTCATTATCGAGCGCGTGGATCGGCGAATTGACCCGAATCGTGCCGCTTTGCACTTTGCCGGTCAGGATCCGGCCCAGGAAGTTATCGCGATCGAGCAGCGTGACGAGGAACTTGAAAGGTCCGTCCACATCGGCCTCGGGCGCGGGGACATGCTCGACGATCTTGGCGAACAGCGGGGTCAGATCGCCTTCGCGGGCGTGCATGTCGTCGCTGGCGTAACCGTTGCGGCCCGAGGCGTAGAGCACCGGGAAATCGAGCTGCTCGTCATTGGCGTCGAGGCTGACGAACAGGTCGAACACCTCGTCGAGCACTTCCTGCGCGCGGCCGTCCTGGCGGTCGATCTTGTTGACCACGACGATCGGCCGGAGGCCCAGCGCGAGCGCCTTGCCGGTGACGAATTTGGTCTGCGGCATCGCGCCTTCGCTGCTGTCGACCAGCAGGATCACCCCGTCGACCATGCTCAGGATGCGCTCCACCTCGCCGCCGAAATCGGCGTGGCCGGGGGTGTCGACAATGTTGATATGGGTGGTGGTGCCGTGATGATCGTCCCATTCGACCGAGGTGCACTTCGCCAGAATGGTGATGCCGCGCTCTTTTTCGAGGTCGTTCGAATCCATCGCCCGCTCTTCGACGCGCTGGTTGTCGCGGAAAGTGCCCGACTGGCGGAACAGCTGGTCGACCAGCGTGGTCTTGCCATGATCGACGTGGGCGATAATCGCGATATTACGCAGTGGAGCGGACATGACAGCCTTCGATAGGATGGGGGAGGGCGCTTGCTGCGCCGCAACATTGGCGCGCCCCTAGCGCAAGCGGCGGCAAACAGCAAGGCGGCGCGCCACTGTGTCGCTATAGCCACAGCCCGCGTGCCAAGCGGACAGCAATGCAAATAGCCGTTGTCGGCGGCATCGGCAATTTCTACTTAAGCGATCAACAACAGGGCGATCCGCAGCACGACGGAAGCCAAATCACAGGGCAGAGGGAAACTTTTACATGACATCGATTTTCAATGGCATCGCCATACCCAGCCGCGCAGCCCTCTATGCCGGGGTCGCCGCGACCAGCCTGGCCTGTTCTTCCGCCGCCTTTGCGCAGGTGGAGGAAGAAGCCCAGCCCGCGACTACTCAGCCAGCCGACGATACCACTGTCGAAACTGGCAACGACATCGTGGTGACCGCTTCCAAGCGCGAGCAGACCCTGCAAGAAGTGCCGATCGCGGTTTCGGTTACTTCCGCTGCGGCGATCGAACGCGCGCAAGTGCGCGATCTGATCGACATCCAGACGCTGGTGCCGTCGCTGCGGGTCGGACAGCTGCAAAGTTCGGCCAACACCAATTTCATCATCCGCGGGTTGGGCAATGGCGCGAACAACGCCGGGATCGAACCGGCGGTCGGGGTGTTCATCGACGGCGTCTATCGCTCGCGCTCGGCGGCGCAGATCGGCGACTTGCCCGATGTGCAGCGGGTCGAAGTTCTGCGTGGCCCGCAATCGACCCTGTTCGGCAAGAACGCGAGCGCCGGGATTATTTCGATCGT
>JANOOJ010000088.1:0-20077 GCA_031421295.1 Novosphingobium sp. | reverse complement strand
CCCCCCCCCCCCCTCTTCAAATCTCCCTTCCCAACCCCCTTTCCCCCGGGGGGCGCGTGCCGGTCGGGGGGCCCCCCGGCGGGGGGGGGGGGGGGGGGGGGGGGGCCCCGCGAGGCGAATGTCGAGCGTCTTCGCCAGCGTCGAGCACCCCCACCCAACCCTCCCCCTCCAGGGGGAGGGCTACCTGGCCCGGGTTCGACCTTGTCTGTCCCAAACCCGCCCACCCCCGTGCGACAAAGCCTATGGCGCGCGGACCCCGGCTGTGCCAATCTCTTCCGTCGATTTAGAGGTTTAGAGGGAATCACCGTGCTGCGCAGATTTGTCTTGCTGATCGCCGCTTTGATTGCCGGAAACTTTGCCGCACCGGCACTTGCGGCCATTCCTGCCGATCCGCAGGGCTCGGGGGTGATCATCGGTGCGGTCAACTGGTTGCAGGGGACGCTGCTGGGCACGGTGGCGACGGTCGCGGCGGTAATTGCCGTTGCCGCCGTCGGGTTCATGATGCTGACCGGGCGGATCAACTGGCGCCACGGCGCGGTGGTGATCCTGGGCTGCTTCATCCTGTTCGGCGCGGCGAGCATCGTTGCGGGTATCCGCGCCGCTGCGGCGGGCGGTTAGGGAGCGCGAGCGCATGGCCGGGGGCCTCAAACGCGATACGGTGTTCGTGGCGCTGACCCGCCCGCAGATGTTTGCGGGGGTGACCTATAGCTACTTCGTCGCCAATGCGGTTGTTGCGGCGGAATTCTTCCTGATTTTCAAGTCGTTCTGGGCGCTGGCGGTGGCGCTCATCGTCCACCTCGTCGGCGTGGTATTCTGCCTGCGGGAGCCGCGCTTTTTCGACCTGTGGATCGCCAAGGTCAGCAAGACCCCGCGCGTGAAAAACTATTCGGTGTGGGGATGCAACTCCTACCGCCCGTAACTCACGACCCGCGCGTCCGGGCGCGCGAGAAGTCGGCGGGCACGCATTTGCCCTATGCGCGGCACGTCGATGACGTGACGCTGGAGACGCGCGACGGCTTGCTGATGCAGACGATCCGGCTGGGCGGACTGCTGTTCGAGACAGCGGATACCGAAGAGCTCAACTACCGCGCCGAGCTGCGCGATGCGATGTTGCAGGCGGTGGGATCGTCGCGCTTTGCGATTTACCACCACGTCGTTCGGCGCAAGGCCGAGGCGGCGCTGGAGGCGCGCTTCCCCGATGAATTTTCGCGGAGCCTCGACGCCAAATGGCGGACGCGGTTGGCGGCGCGGGAGATGTACGTCAACGAGCTGTTCCTGACTTTGGTGCGGCGGCCGATGCAGGGCCGGGTCGGCGTGCTCGACCGGCTGCGCGGGTTGGCCGCGCGCACCACCACCGATCGCGCCGCGGCCATGGCGGCGGAAAAACGCGCGCTCGATGCCGGGGCCGAGGCGCTGATCGCCTCGCTCGGCAGCTATTCGCCGCGTTTGCTGAGGGTCTACGAGACCGACGACGGGCACCGCTCCGAGCCGCTCGAATTCCTCTCCTACCTCTACAATGCCGAGATGCGCCCGGTGGGACTGCCGCACGGCGACATCGGCCATCATCTGCCGTTCCGCCGCGCCAGCTTCGGACAGGACGCGTTCGAGCTGGGTGCGGCGGGCGCGGTGGCGCGTAGCTTCGGGGCGGTGGTTTCGATCAAGGATTACCCCGCGCAGACCCTGCCGGGGATGTTCGACGAGCTTTACCGCATGCCGTTCGAGATGACGGTCAGCCAGTCCTTCGCCTTCGTCGAACGCGGCGAGGCGCTGGGGCGGATGAACCTCGCGCTACGACGGATGCGCTCGACCGAGGACGAGGCGCTGTCGCTGCGCGGGGAGCTGGCCCAGGCCAAGGACGATGTTGCCGCCGGCCGCGCCGGGTTCGGCGAGCATCACACCACCATCGCGATCCGTGCAGCCTCGCTGGGCGCGCTCGATACCCAGGTCGCCGAAGTCACCGCCGCGCTGGCCGATCTCGGGATCGTCGCGGTGCGCGAAGACATCGCGCTCGAGCCCGCATTCTGGGCGCAGTTCCCCGGCAATTTCAAATATGCCGCGCGCAAGGGGCTGGTTTCGACCACCAATTTCGCGGGGCTGGCGAGCCTCCACAACTTCCCGGTCGGGCGTCCGCGCGGCAACCATTGGGGCGATGCGGTCACACTGTTCGAAACGACCGCGGCGGGGCCCTACTTCTTCAGCTTCCACCAGTACGATCTGGGCAATTTCACGATCATCGGCCCGTCGGGTTCGGGCAAGACCGTGGTGCTCAACTTCCTGCTCGCGCAGGCGCGCAAATTCGCGCCGCGGATCGTGTTTTTCGACAAGGATCGCGGGGCCGAGCTGTTCATCCGCGCGATCGGCGGGCAGTACGACCGGCTTCGGCCCGGCGCGGCCTCGGGCCTCAACCCGCTGCAGATCGAGGACAGGCCCGAGAACCGCCAGTTCCTCAATGAATGGCTGAGCCTGCTGGCGGGCGGCGTCGATGTCACCGAGGCCGAAGCGCTCAAGGATGCGATCGATGCCAATTTCGCGCAAGCCCGCCCGCGCCGCCGCTTGCGCCATCTGGTCGAGCTGTTTCGCGGCGCCGAGCGTCCGCGCGCGGGCGATCTCTATGCCCGGATGCGGCCGTGGTGGGGCGAGGGCGAACGCGCCTGGCTGTTCGACAATGAGCAGGATCTGACCGATCTGACCGCCGCGACGGTCGGCTTCGACATGACCGCGATCCTCGATGATCCGGTGGTGCGCACCCCCGCGCTGCTGTATTTCTTCCACCGCGTCGAAGAACGGCTCGACGGGACCCCCGCGATTATCGTGGTCGACGAGGGCTGGAAAGCGCTCGACGATGAGGTCTTCGTGCGGCGGATCAAGGATTGGGAAAAGACCATCCGCAAGCGCAACGGGATTGTCGGTTTCGCCACGCAGAGCGCGCAGGATGCGCTCGAAAGCAAGATCGCCAGCGCAATCATCGAACAGGCCGCGACGCAGATCTTCATGATCAATCCCAAGGCGCGGGCCGAGGACTACATCGACGGCTTCGTGCTGACCCCGCACGAATACGAGCTGGTGCGTACCCTGCCCGACAATTCGCACTGCTTTCTGATCAAGCACGGCAACGAAAGCGTGGTCGCGCGGCTCAATCTGACCGGCGAGAAGGATTTGCTGACGATCCTCTCGGGGCGCGAGGCGACGGTGCGGCTGTTCGACGAGCTGGTCGAGCGGACGGGGATCGACCCGGGCAACTGGATGGCTCCCTTGCTGGAGCGCGCATAGTGGCCTGCGGACCCATTTTCACCGGCCAACGGTTCGTTGCCGAGACGCTGCTCCATATCGATTGCCAGGCGCAGGGCATCGGCGCCTATGGCTATGGCGCGCTGGCCAATCCGGCCTCGGTGGTATCGATTGCACTGACCGGACTGCTGACGATTTTCGTCGCGCTGTTCGGCTTCCGGCTGCTGACCGGCGAAGCGATGAGCGGGCGCGACGTGCTCGGCGATGTGCTGAAAGTAGGGATCGTACTGACGCTGGCGACGAGCTGGCCGGCGTGGCGCACGCTGGGCTACGATCTCGTCATGCAGGGCCCGGTCGAGATCGCCGCCACGGTCGGCCCGGCCTCGGGGCTTGGCGGGACCAACCGCGACATGGTCGCGCGGATGCAGAACGCCGACGACGGGATCGTCACGCTGACGGTCTATGGCACCGGGCGCAACACCGGCGGCACCAACCGCAGCGATGCCATCGGCGACAGCTTTCGCGGGATTGCACTCGCCGACCAGGAAGGGCTGGCCAATGGCCGGATCGCGTTCCTCGCCGGGCTGATCGGGCCTTTGGCGATCGTGCGGCTCGGCGCGGGCTTCCTGCTGGCGATCGCCCCGCTGATGGCCGGGTTGCTGCTGTTTGCAGGGACGCGCGACCTGTTCTTCGGCTGGCTGCGCGGATTGGGGGCGACGGCGCTGGCCTCGCTCGCGCTGGCGCTGGTTTACGGGGTCGAGCTGGCGGTGCTCGAGCCGTGGCTCAACGACGCGCTGACCCAGCGCAGCGCGATGGTGCTGACCCCTTCGGCCCCGACCGAACTGGTGGTCATCACGCTGGCCTTTGCCATCGCGAGTTTCGGCATGCTGGCGATGGTTGCCAAGATCGTGTTCTTCGGCGGAATGCGCTTGCCAAGGCTGGTGCTGCCGAGTGCGCCTCGCAGCGAAGCCTTCGCAGCTGGACAATCGCGGCAACCCGCGCTGGCCAATCAGGAACCGCCGTCGCGCGCCTTCGTCGTCGCCGAAGCAGTCGCCCAGACGCTGCGGCGCGAAGATCGCACTTCGGATCGCCCGCGGCTGATCGAGCAGCCCAGCCTGACTCGCGGATCGATGGCGCGGGGCGCGGCGGCAAGTGCCACCACCAGCGCGCACGACGCGCTGGGCAGCAGTTTTCGCAGCAGTGAAGCGCGGCACCATCGCCGCAGTTCGGCTTCAGCCGGGCGCAGGGACGACAGAACATGACCGAGATGCGCGACGACGATCTGGCCGACTATTACCGCGATGCTGCAAGCTGGTCGGACGACCGCGCGCGTGAGGTCGCCGCATCGCGCAAACTGGCGTGGATCGTGGCCGGCGTCGCGGCCACGATTGCGCTGCTCGAAGCCATCGCGCTGGTTGCGCTGACCCCGCTCAAGACCGTGGTGCCCTATACGCTGCTGGTCGACCGCCAGACCGGCTATGTCCAGGCGGTCAAGCCGCTCGAGCGCGAGACGATTGCGCCCGATACCGCGCTGGTCCGCTCGTTCCTGGTGCAATATGTCATCGCCCGCGAAGGCTTCGACATCGACAGCCTCAAGGACACCTATACCAAGGTCGCGCTGTGGTCGGCGGGTGAGGCGCGCTCGCGCTATGTCGCCAATATGCAGGGCGCCAACCCGGTCAGCCCGCTCGCCACGCTGCCGCGCCGCGCGCTGATCGAAGTGCAGGTGCGCAGTGTCTCGTCGCTCACCGCCGACACCGCCATGGTGCGCTTCAGCACGATCCGCACCGATCCCGGCGCGCAGGGGCAAGTTCCGCAATTATGGGCGGCGGTGATCAAATACCGCTTCAGCGGCGCGGCTATGAGCGCGGCCGACCGGATGATCAATCCGCTGGGCTTCCAGGTCCTGCGCTATCGCCGCGATGCCGAAGTGTTGAGCAATACCGCGCCCGTCGCCCTGCCAGGCCAGCCGGTCCGGCTCCAGCCCGCGCAGCCGCTGCAATGACGCGCGCGCTCGCCCTGATGCTGATCTGCGCGTCACCCGGCGCGGCGGCGGCGCAGGCGCTGGACAGCGACCCGCGCATTGCAACGGTGGCTTATGCCGCCGGAAACGTGGTTCCATTGCGCACTGCTGCGGGCAACAGCCTGTCGATCATCTTCGCCCCGGGCGAACGAATTCTGGGGGTCGAAGTCGGCGATCCGGAGGCGATCGATATCGCGCTGTCCGGCAGCACCGACAGCATCGTGGTGCGGACGCTGCGCGCGCCTGCCAATCCGGCGCTGACCGTGCGCACCAATTTGCGGCAGTACAGCTTCAACGTCCAGGTCGGGCCAGCCAATGAGGCCGCCTATACATTGCGCTTCACCTATGGTCCGGACACGCCGACCGCCACGCCTGCGCCGGGCGCAATGACCAACAGCTACAGACTATCGGGCACCCGCGTCCTGCGGCCCACGCGGATCAGCGACGACGGGGTCCACACCTATCTCGAATGGAGCGAGGAACAGGCGCTGCCTGCGGTCTTCGCGCTCAACTCGCTGGGCGAGGAAGAGATGGTCGACGGCTATATGCGCGCCGGGATATTCACGATCGACCGGGTGAACCCGGTGCTGGTGTTCCGCATCGGCAAGAAGACGGCCAAGGCCGAACGGCTCCGCAAATAGGAAGCGACAGACATGGACCCCGCCCTGCCCGCCTCACCGCCCCCTCCCACCCAGGACGATGTCCGCCCGCTGGTCGCCCGCGCGGTCAGCAACCGTGGCGTGTGGGTGTTCGGCGGAGTGCTGGCACTTGCGGCAATCGGGCTGTTCGCCACGCTCGAGGCGCGCCGCAGCGGGATCGTCAGCCCCGCGACGGCCCCCGCCCTCGATTATGGACCCGGCGTGATCGCCCCGCCCCCTGCGCTCGCCATTCCCGGCGGATATGGCGAGCTCGACCCCTCGGTACCGGCCTTTGCGACGATGGCTCCGCCGCGCAGCACCCTGCCCTACACCTTGCCGGGGGTGCCCAGCATGCCGCGCGTCGCCCAGCCGGGCTATATTCCGGGGCCGCCAATCGTTCGTCCCCCGGTCTATGTCCCATCCAACGACCCGGATTCGGTGGGTTACCGACCCCAAGGCGCTGCGGCGCCCACCCTGCCCGAACCCGACGCAGCGCCCGCCAATTCGCTGGCGGGGACGCGGGTTCGGGCCGGGCGCTTCGCCAATCCCGCCACCACCGTGCCGCAGGGCGCGGTCATCCAGGCAGTGCTGGAGACCGCACTCGATTCCAACCGCCCCGGCTTCGCCCGCGCGATCGTGTCGCGCGATGTCCGCAGCTTCGATGGCAGCCATGTGCTGGTCCCGCGCGGCAGCCGGTTGTTCGGTGAATACAAGTCCGACCTTGGCCAGGGCCAAAACCGCGCCTTCATCCAGTGGCAGCGGCTGACCCGCCCCGACGGGGTGCAGATCGCGATCGACTCGCCGGCCGCCGATCCGCTCGGGCGCGCAGGGGTCAAAGGCAGCGTCAACAGCCACTTCTTCGCCCGCTTCGGCGCGGCGCTGTTGCAGTCGACGCTCGATATCGGGGTGGGTCTCGCCACCAGCCAGGCAACCAACGGCACGGTCATCCTCGGTCTGCCCGGCAGCACCCAGCAGCTGGTCCAGCCCAATTCCGAAAGCGTCCGCCCGACGTTGAAAGTGCGTCAGGGGACCAGCGTCTCGGTGTTCGTTGCCAAGGACCTGGACTTTACGACCGTCGAGCAATGAACGCGCCACCGCAGAACATTTACCTCGAGAGCTACCTCGCGCCGCTCGCGCCCTATCTGGCGCGGCCCGAGGTCACCGACATCTACGTCAACAAGCCGGGTGAGCTGTGGCTGGAAACGCTTGGGCATCCGCCCGAACGGCTCGATGCGCCCGAACTGACCGGCAGCGTACTGGCCCGGCTGGTCCGCCAGATCGCCGCTGTCAGCTCGCAAGGCGTCAACCGCGAGCACCCGCTGCTGGCCGCCAGCCTGCCCACGGGGGAACGGGTTCAAGTGGTCATTCCGCCCGCCACGCGCGGCGAGATCGCGCTGGCGCTGCGCAAGCATGTCGTCGCGGGGCTCGCGCTCGAAGACTACCAGCGCAGCGGCGCGCTCGCCGCCACCGCCATGACCACCGCCAGCGAGGCCGAAGCCAATGCCGCGCCGCTCGAGGCCGGCACCGACCCGATCCTGCTGCTGCGCGAGGCGGTACGGACACGCCGCAACATCCTGATCTCGGGCGGCACCTCGTCGGGCAAGACCACGTTCCTCAACGCCCTGCTGCGCGAGATTCCGCGCGGTGAACGGTTGCTGCTGATCGAGGATACCCCCGAGCTGCAACTGGTCCATGACAACGCGGTCGGGCTGGTCGCGGCGCGCGGTTCGCTCGGCGAAGCCGAGGTTTCGGCCGAGGATCTGCTGATCGCATCGCTGCGGATGCGGCCCGACCGGATCATCCTGGGGGAAATCCGCGGGAGCGAAGCGGTCACCTTTTTGCGCGCGGTCAATACTGGCCACCCCGGCTCGCTCAGCACCATCCACGCCGACAGCCCCTTGCGCGCAATCGACCAGCTGGCGTTGCTGGTGCTGCAAACCGGCACGCGCATGGCGTGGGACGACGTGGTCAAATATGTCCGCCGCAGCCTCGATATTATCGTGCAATTGCACCGCGTCGGCGGCAAGCGCGAGATCGCCGAGATCATGCTGGTCGATTAGAGCCAATCGCCGTATCGCACCGCGCTTGTTTTGCTCCAAATTGGTGCTATTCTGATCGTTCGCGGTGCTCGACTCCGCGATTTTCGAGGGTCTGGATATCAAGCGCAACGGCGCTGATCCAGAACACCAATCCAATCGCTCGTTGGTTCAGCGGTCGTCCAACGAAGTCCACCATGGAGTTCGTTATGCGTATTATTTATATCAAGCTTCTGTCGGCCTCCGCCGCACTCGTCGCCCTGTCCGCCACCCCTGCTTTCGCTCAGGCGACCCGCACTTGGGTTTCGGGGGTTGGCGACGATGTGAACCCCTGCTCGCGCACCGCGCCGTGCAAGACTTATGCGGGCGCGATCAGCAAGACCGCTGCGGGCGGCGAGATCAACGCGCTCGATTCCGGCGGGTTCGGCGCGGTGACGATCACCAAGGCGATCACGATCAAGGCTGACGGCGTGACCGGCGGCGTGCTTACCTCCGCAGGGACCAGCGGGATCACGATCAACGCCCTCTCGACCGACCGCGTCGTGCTCGACGGGCTCGATCTCGAAGGCGTGGGTACGGCGCTCAACGGCGTCAACATCCTCTCGGCGCGCGACGTGGTAATCCGCAATACCTCAATCCGCAATTTCAACGCGGCTGGCGGCAATTGCGTCAAGATCAACACCACCACGGCGATCCGGGTGACGCTCGACGATTCATTCCTGATCAACTGCCAGACCGGGGTCGCGGTGCTCAACACCAACGGCACCGGAAAAGCAAGAATCTACAACACCATGATTCACGTCACCGCCATCGCCGGAATTACCGTCACCGTTGCGGGCAACACCGCCGATATTTCCAACACCGAAATCCTCGCTACGCCCAAGGCGCTCAACATAACGGCGGGCGGGGTGGTCAGGTCCTATGGCAACAATGTGCTAGACGGCACGATAACCGACTTACCGACGCCGACCGCGTTGCAGTAGGTTTCTGGCGTAATTCGTTAGCTTCAGCCGGCCGCTTTCGAACTCCATCGGGAGCGGCCGGCGGCGCATCGATGACCGAACGACAGGCCGGCGACCGGCCTGCGCGACTCTGACGCGCGCGTGATGCTGCGCGCTTTTAACTGCTTGTTAGCCATGTTAGCCTCGCGCCGCACTCGCCCGTCCGGCGCGAGTCGGCGCTTGGGGCAGGGGTTGATCGCAACACGACAATTCCCGGCTTGAGGCGCTCAACCGAAGCTTCCGTTGGCCATTGAGCGGGTCGCCCAGCGGAACCACACCATGGAGAGCACAATGCGTAAGATTTGGGCAAAACTGGCGATTGGACTCGCCGCAGTGTTTACGGTGGCGGCAACCCCGGCGATGGCGCAAGCGACCCGCACCTGGGTTTCGGGCGTCGGCGACGACGCCAACCCGTGCTCGCGCACCGCGCCGTGCAAGACTTTTGCGGGCGCGATCAGCAAGACCGCGGCGGGCGGCGAGATCAACGTGCTCGATCCCGGCGGCTTCGGCGGGGTGACGATTACCAAGTCGCTGACGATCCGCTCTGACAGCGTCGAAGCGGGCGTGCTGGTTTCGGGCACCAGCGGCATTACCGTCAATGCGGCAAGCACCGACCGGATCATTCTCGACGGTCTCGACATCGAAGGGCTGTCCAACGGCACTTCGGTTCACGGCATAAACGTCCTTTCGGCCCGCGACGTGCTGGTCCGCAATTCGCTCATCCACGGATTCAACAGCCCGACCAGCGCCGGCATCCAGGTCAATGGAACCAATCCGATCAGCGTAACGGTCGAAAACGTCTCGTTCTTCAACAACACGTTTGGGATTCAGGTCGCCTCGAGCGGAGGCAATGGCGCAGCGCGGGTCTATGACTCGACCATCGTCCAGAGCGGCGTGGCCGGCATCCGGGTGACCGGCGCGGGCAACAGGGCCGAAATCTCGGGCAACCAGATCATTCGCACACCCAAGTCGCTCGATATCCTGCTGGGCGCGACGATCAGCTCGTACGGCGACAACGTGCTTTCGGCGGGTGACGCGCCTATCCCGATTGCCAAGCAATAGGGCTCGCTCCGCTTCCTCCGGCAGTTGTCCCGCTCGGTGCGGCGCTGCTGCCGGAGGGGGCAATAGCAGGTTTCAATCAAGCTGGACGGCAACGGCCGGCCTCGGGATCAGCCGACCCGGCAATATATGGCGCCAGGATCGCTAGCCCCCACTACCAAGCGCTCGTCCGGTCCGTATATCGGACGCCGTAGCCCCGGCACGGCGTCTTCGCCAAGACGCTTGAACAGCATGAACTTATCGGCAACCGAGGTATCATCGACCCGGAAATTGGCATTTCCCACGATGAGCAACCCGCCCGGTTTCAGCCGTTCCGCAAACCCGACGATCTCGGCATCGAAAGCCGCAAAGGACAACAACCCGGCGCAGGTTTCGGGCTGCTCGAGCCGCAATCGGCCAGAGCAGAATACGGTCATGGCCAGAATCGCATCGAAGCTTTGGGGCGGCTCGTCCACGCAACTGGATGCCGCACGAAAGGAGATGCGGGGGTCGTTGCCCGCGTTCGACAAAGCCAGCTTGGCTTGGGCGATGCTTGAGGGATTGATGTCGATCCCCACGATTTCTGCCCGCGGCAGGTGTTTCCGCAACGAAAAAACTTCTTCGCCGGTCGAACAACCAAAGGACAGCACGCGGCAGGTTTCCAGGCCACCAAGCCGATCCCCAACTTCGCGAAAGATCGCGGGGAAGCGGTCGGCCTTGGTATTGTTTGCGGTATGGAAGCAACCCAGCGGTGGTCCCAGCTTGCTCCACATCCACGATCTTGCCGACGACCGGCTTGAGAGGGCTTCTCGGATCGTGTCGAAACGCTCGGATAATCGCGCGCGCAGGTCGGGCATATCGTGTGGCCTCCTGTGGCGTTTCCCGGCTCACGCCGCGCGAGGGTATCTATCGATGACCGCCCAAAGCGTCGTGCTCTGCCGCCACGAATCCCTAGGCGCGCACGGTCAGACTGTCCATCGTGCCGGAACGCCCGACCGGTCGGGATTTCCAGCGCGTCGGCCGCCACCGTCTTCCGTTGACCAGTCCTCGAACGGGAGTAGGTCCTGCGGCGGGGCATCCGCAGGCGCTAGGCGGTTGTATTCAAGCTAGATTCGCCTAGTCTCGCCGGGCATTCGGCTGTGTCCTCGCAAGGGGTCCGCGTCGGGATGCAAAGGGGCAAGCACATGACCCAGCCGCTCATCATTCTCGGGATGCACCGCTCGGGTACCTCGATGCTGACGCGGACGCTCCAGTCGCAAGGGCTGTTCATCGGGCATCGCCTGGGCAAGCACGCCGAGGCCTTGTTCTTTCATGCGCTGAACGAACGGATACTGCGCAAGGCCGGAGCCAGCTGGGACCGGCCCGCTCCGCTATTGCAGATGATGGCCGATGCCGACAGCGTCGAACGGCTGGCGGAAATGCTGGACCGGCGGATGCGCGGGCCGCGCAGCTGGAATTACCTGGGACCCCGCATCCTGCGCGCACGCGCCAGCATCGGAGCGCATATGCCCTTCGCCTGGGGCTTCAAGGATCCGCGCAGCTCGCTGGTCCTGCCGGTCTGGCTGACACTTTTTCCGGAGGCTCGGCTGCTGCGCATCCGCCGCCACGGTGTGGACGTGGCGGCCAGTCTCGTGGCACGCGAACTGCGCCGGGCGGAACCCGGTCGCTGCCGCACCATCGCCGATGGACTGGAGCTGTGGTCGGAGTACGAGACCGCGATCGACTGCGGGCTGGCGTTGGTTCCCCCCGATCGGCAAATGACCGTGCGGTTTGAGGACTACGCCGCCGACTGCGCGGCGACGCAGGCGGCAATCAATGCCTTTGCGGGGCTTCCGCTGGCGGGAATCGTCCCCCCCGAGCTGCGCCCCGCGCCGGAGCGGGTCATGGCCTATCGGGGCAGCGCCGCTTTACGCGATGCGGCTGCTCAATTCGCCCCGCTGCTGCGCAAGCACGGCTATCAACCTTGACAGCGGCTAAAGCCCGAGTGCCGCCGCAGCATCTTTAGCTGCCGCCCTTGCCCCACCGGCACAGAGGGACGGACCGAAATAGGCCCCTTGCCGATTGGCGGCCAGCATCGCGCCGAGGCGTTCCGGCAGCGTCGGCGCGGTATAGATTCCAGCGCGGCGGCCAAGCGCCTGGGCTGCGCGGGAATAGTCCTGCGCGGCAGCCTCGAAGCGCAGGCTATCGGTTGGCTCGACGGCCAAATCCGCCAGCCTCGCCAAACATTCGGCCGCAGCCTCGGCATAGTCGCTATGGTCCTGCAACGTCGCCAGATTGCGAGTGCGGAAATCGGTCGCAGCTTTGATCGGTCGGTAGTCCCCGGTCAGCGCCGCCGGGTGCCGACGGTACCAGGCGCTGGGAGCGTCGGTGACGAAATAACTCCCCAGCGCCGCAGCCAGCAGAAAGCTCCACCGTCCGTGTCCGATCTTTGCACCATCCGCTGGCAACCAGGGCCGAAGGTCCGGATCGAAATCATGGAGCAGCCGTGCCTTCACTGTCATCAGAAAGCCCGGCCAGACCAGCGGCAGCGGGCGGTGCGGCGAGTCGTGCCTGCCAGGGTGCGAATCTGCAGGAAACAGCGCATTGGTGCGCGGCTTCAGCTCTTCGTCACACAGCAAGGCCCGCTGATTAACCAGCAGGAGGTCCCGATCGGCGGCGATGACGGCCTGCGCCTCGGCCAGCTTGGAATCGAACCACACATCGTCCTGATCGGCGAAAGCGATCCACTCCCCCGCGCAATCGCGGGCGGTGGCAAGAAAGTTGGGCGCATGGCCCAGTCGCTCGCGGCGTGCCGCGATGCGCACCGGAAACGGCGCAGATCGGGCAAAGCGCTGGAGGATCGACAGGGTTGTGTCGTCCGACGCGTCGTCGCCGATCACCAGCTCATTGGGAAGCACGGTCTGGCGTGAGAGGCTGGCAAGGAGCGGCTCGATGTACCGTTCACCGTTGCAGGTGCAGAGGGCAATCGAAACGGTCGGCCTGCCTGGCGCGGCGGCTGGCTTCAAGCCTTCGGTGACCATTCGAGCACTGCGTTCGCGGTCAAGCGGCCGCCGGCTACACGCTCCCGGACGCTGGCGGTGGCATGTCCCAAGAGCCGGGCTAGGCGGGGAGAAATTTCAGCGATCCCGACCATGCCAAGGATCATTGTGGCGCGCAGCGGATGAGCAAAGCTGGCCCGGCGCAACATCTCGCCGAACATGCGCGGCCGCTTCAGCGCCAGAATGCTGAGCACCGCGACCGAATAATAGGCCATGTCCGAAACCTTGCAATCGGGCAGGCGGCCGTCCGGGTCATCGCGATATAGTCGGTCGATCTTGCGCAGTACAACTTCGCGGTCATCGCGCAGCCGCGCATTCTGCCCTGCAAAGCGCAGACTCACCAGCGGTGCGTTGGCCACCAGCAGGCGACCGCGCAGGGACATTCGCCGATAGAGATCAAAATCCTCGAAGTAGTCGGTTTCGGGTTGGTAACCGCCGACCGCGTCGAAATCGCGCTTGCGGTACATTATAGTCGAATGCGCAAAGGGCGGCGCGCGTCCTAGAAACCGACCTGGCGTGGCTCTCCGGATGCGATTGCCCTCGGCATCGATCATCTCGAATGTCGAACCGATCAGCACGGCTCCGGGATTGTCGCGCAAACCCTGCAACTGCAATTCCAGGCGGTTCGGCGCGGCGGTATCATCGGCATCCATCCGAGCGACCAGTTCGGTCTCGGCGAGCGCCGCGGCTGCGTTCGAGCTCGCACAGGGTCCAAGCCGGACCGCGCCCCGCGTCACCGTCACCCGATTGTCGCGCGCTGCCCATTCGAGCGCGCGTTCATAAGACCCGTCGGACGAATGATCGTCATAGATGGCCAGGCGGAAATCCCGGAATGTTTGCGCAAGGATGCTCTCGACGGCCGGATCGAGATAAGGCAGCGCGTCAAACACCGGCATGACGACCGTAATGGAAACTGGCCCAACCCGCATCGCTCCCCGCTTACACATTTGGCGTTTCATTCAAAGGGGTTTCGTCGGTTGCGAGACGGTTCGCGCCATGCGAAGGAACTTGACGGCCCAGGGTGCGGCGGTGGAGCAGCGGAATGGGGCGAGATCGAAATCCAGCCGGATCGCCCCTCGCCGCCAGCCGTCACGGACTCATCGCCAGCCTTCGCGACCTGACACGCCTCATCGGGTTTGCACGAGGAACCAGCCGCAGACGACTGGTCGTTGCAATCGCCCTCACCGCACTGGCTGCCTTGTTCGACATTGCTTCGCTGGCCTTGCTGCAACGCGCTGCGTTCGCGCTTCTGCCGTCGGCGGGAGGGGCGGCGAATGGCGGGGTTGGGGCCATGGTGCCATTCCTGATCGCGGCGCTGGCGGGCTCGGTCTTGCGGTTGCTGGCCCAGCGTCAGACGGTGGTATCCCAATATGCCATTACTGAAACCCTGGCGGTCGAGGCGTTTCGACTCCTCCAGAATCAGGACTATGCCGAATATATCCGCGGCGGTGCATCGGAAGGTTTTGCGACCTTCGACCGGTTGCAATTGGTCTGCTTCAACGCGCTTGCGCCGTTCATTGCGGGCGCCGCAGCACTGCTGACGGTATTGACGCTGAGCGTGGCGATCGTCGCGCTGTATCCCGTCGCCGCAATGCTTGTGCTCGTCGTGCCGTTGCTCCTCGCCGTATCGACGCTGCGGGGTGGACCGAGCGATTCGGCCGAAGGGCTTTCGAACATGGCCCGAAGACGCGCTCGGCTGCTGTCCGAAGCCCGCAGCGCGTTCCGCGACGTCTTCCTGATCAATGGGCAGGATCGCATGCTGCAAGACTTCACCGTTCTCGAACACGCGTTCCGGCGCAGGCAATCGGAGGCCATCCTTGCCGCGCAATCGTCGCGGCACGGCTTCGAGATTGCGGCACTGATATTTGCGTTGCTGGCGTTGCTCTGGCTGCCCTCGGTGCCCGCCAACAGTCGGCAGCTCATTCCGGCGCTCGGCGTGCTGGGACTTGGTGCATTGCGGCTGCTGCCGTCGCTGGCGACCCTGCGATCCTCGCTCCATCTGATCCGCCTCCATGGCGACGTCACTGCCGATGTGCTGACGCTGCTCCATCGCCCATTGCGCGACGTCGCGGCCAGCGCGGAGGCACCGCGTTATGACCGGGAAATTACGCTTCATGGCGTAGTTGTGCGCCGCAATGACCGGCCCGACACGCTGCGCGGTCTGAGTCTCACGATCCCGCGCGGTGCCCGAATCGGCATCGTCGGCGCGAGCGGCACGGGCAAATCGACCCTGCTTGACCTGCTCTGCGGAGCGATTGTTCCCGAGGCCGGCACACTGCTGATCGACGGCCAGCCGCTGACTGCGGCGAACAGTGCAGCCTGGCGCGACCGCATCGGGGTCGTGTCGCAAAGTTCGGTGCTGCTGGGACGCAGCTTGCGCGAAGTGGTGACCTTTCCCGAACGGACCGGTGAAGCCGACACGGCCCGGTTCCTAGCGGCCATCGATCACGCCGGGGCCGGAACCATGGCGAAGGCGTTTGCCAAGGGACTGGACACCGACGTTGGCGAGGCGCTGGCGACTCTATCGGGTGGCCAGCGGCAACGGCTCGCACTGGCTCATGCGCTTTATCGCACTCGCGACCTGCTGCTGCTCGATGAAGCCACTGCGCAGCTCGACAATGACAGCGAACGCGCGGTAATCGATGCAATCTCAAGCCTGCCTCGCGACCTGTCGGTGGTGATTGTCACGCACCGGCTCGCACTGCTTGAATGTTGCGATGAGACCTATCTGCTGGCCGACGGCTTACTTCAGCGCACAGATCCTCAGCTGGTCGCTGTCAGTGACCCCTGATCGAAGCCAGTGAAGGCCCGGCAGGATTGTTCGAGTCCTGGCACAAACGATCGAAATGCATCCGGATTGGGCGGGGGGTTCGCGAAATCGAAGTGGTGGCGATGGGCCAGGAAATCAGCCTCGCGGCAGGCGTGCATCAGAGCGGCGATGTCACCGACCCGCCGCGACGGCTTTTGTCCGTGAAGCAGCAGCACCGGCGTATCCAGTGCAAGGCAAGGCATGGCGGCGTGGATGCGCGTGGTTACGACCGCTGCGGCGCTGGCGTAGGTTTCGAGCAGGTGCATCGCCGCCGCCTGCTGTTCGGCGTGGCTCAAGGTTTCCCCGCCCAAATGGGTGACTTCGACAATCGGCCGCACGGCGGTGCGCCGCAATTGGGCGAGCGCCAGCGCGGAAAGATCGCAGGCCACAATGCAATCGCTGCGCGGCATTGTCGGCGGCCGCAAGGTCAGCGTCAGGCAACCCGAATGATACGCCGGGATGTCGCGTCTGGAGAGTTCCTCCAACGTATAGGGATCGCGCGCGCCGACCGGACCCCAGCCCCGGAGATAGTCGGCACCGGCACCCGACAACATGCGCTCGAGCGGACTGCGGACCCAGCGTCGTAACCGGCTGACGCCGGGCTCGGCGAAGTGCATCGACAGCAGCAGCGGTTCGATTGCCTGATGCGGCGGCCAGTGGTCGGGCGAATGCATGAACCAGCCGTTGAGGATCGTCTTGACCGGCGCGCTTTGGCCATCGGGAAGCGCCGAGATGCGCTCGCGCTCGATCAGCACATCGACCTGCGGCAAGAACCGCTGCGCGGCGAGCGACTGGATCGCGTCGCCCAAATTGGCAATTCCCGGATAGGACAGCAGCCCGAAGCGCGCTGGGCTCATGCCCCCTCCTCCTGCAAGCGGGCCATGAAGCTGCCCGCGATGGCGGGCCGCATCTTGCGGCTGGCAATCATGAAATTGTAGAGATGGAGCGCCTTGGTGCCAGGCCGGACAAACTCCTCGATCGCGCGCGCCGGATCGAAGATCCAATCAGCCTCACGCCAGCCATAGGAGTAGAACGCATCTTGCGGCAGTGCTTGCCCCAGCAGCCCGTTGCGGCGCGCCAGAGCGGTCAGCGCGAGCGGTCCGGCGACGCCCCACGGCAGCCGCGCCAGATCCACTTCACCCTCGCGCCATTTGCGGCAATGCGCGCGAAACCGATCGGAAAACCGCAGCCAGTCGGGAATGTAAGGATGCTCGAAGAGATTAAGGATCGGCGCGATCAGCGGCGAGTCCGGCGGAATAGCCAGGACCCCGGCGCCAAGTACGCCCGGTTCGATCCAGCCGAACAGGTGCTCGCCGGCATCGACTGCCAGTGGCGCGAGTAAATAGACGTCGGCATCGAGCCAGATGCCCTTCCCTTGCCGTTGCAGCTCAATCCGGAACCGGTCGGAAAACAGGGCAACACTGCCGCTGTGATGCGCGACAATGGCTTCGCCCGGGATGATCGCTGCCGCATCGGCCAGTTCGACGCCTTCCGGCACGCCTGCCACTTCGGTATAGGTGTAGAGCGTCAGGCGATGGCCTTGGGCTGTCACCGAACGCATGCACGCACGCTCGACGGCGGAAAGACGGTCTCCGATCCATAGCATGACACAGTCGGGAAGGGCTGGGCCAGACATGCAATATGCTTTACCCGTCGCATCATCGCGATCAACCATGTCGAGAGATATGATATCCATGTTGTCGTTTAAGCCAGACCAAGTAGCAGTCACAGATCAGCCGTTCCCGCATGCGGTGATCGACAATTTGCTTCCGCCCGAGTTATTCACCGAACTCCAGGCAAGCTATCCCGAATGTCCGCCGGCCAGCGGCCCGACCGGTCACACGATCCACCGTGGCGATGCCGGCTTCGATGCCCAGATGGAGGCCTATCCTCTGTGGCAGAAGCTGTTTTCCGAGTGCAATTCGCCAGGCTTCGTCGATAGCCTCGTCGCGCTCTTCGCCGATGAGATTGCACGCTCATGCACGGTCGAGCGCAGCGCGCTGCGCTTCGCCGATCATATCGAGACTCGCGCGGAGAAGGAAACCGGTCGGATCGCCAACCCCGCCCTGCCCGCTCAGGACATGTTCGTGCGGTTCGATTTCATGCAGGGGATAAAAAGCTACAATCGCGGCGCGCACCTCGATCATCGCCGCCGCCTTGCGACCATGCTGATCTATTTCGATGCGCCCGGACCGGAGACATTCGAAGGCGGCGACCTGATTCTGCACGATGCGGCCGGGCAGCCGGTGCAGCGCATCGCCCCAGCCAAAAATCGGGCTGTGCTGTTCGCGTGCTCGGAACGCTCATGGCATTCGGTCGACGAAGTTACCGTCTGTCACCACCCCCGCCGGTTCGTCCAGGTCGCAGTTTCGAGTTGCCACGACATCTGGCCGACGACGCAATTGCCCGCCTCCGGCAAGCTCGAATGGGCGCACCGGATGCTGCGCAAATTGGTGCCCGCACGCGCGGGCTAGACCGGCAAAGTCAGCCGCTCGTACCGATCGAGGTGGAAGTCGGCCGAGCCGAATTCATGTTCGATCATCGTCGCACGCTTGAAATAGTGGCCGATCGCCAGCTCCTGCGTGATGCCGATCCCGCCGTGGGTCTGGATTGCGTTCTGCCCTACGAATTTGGCCGAGCGCGAGACCTTGGCCTTGGCGAGGCTGACCGCGGCCTTGCGCTGATCGGCGGGTAGCTCGAGCTTGAGCGTGCCCATCAGCGTCATCGAGACGATCTGCTCGGCCTCGATGAACATATCCGCGAGGCGGTGCTGGAGCACCTGGAACTTGCCGATCGGCTGGCCGAACTGCTTGCGCTGGCGGCTATATTCGAGTGTGCCCTCGTGGAGCTTGCGGGTGACGCCGCAGGCCTCGGCGCAAACCGCCATGGTCGCTTCATCGACCACCCGCTCGATCAGTTCGATCCCGCCGGGGAGCAGCGCATCGCCGGGAATCGCGACATTCTCGAAATAGACTTCCGAAGCGCGGCTGCCATCGACGGTCGGATAATCGCGGCGGGTGATGCCGGGCAGGCTGGCGTCGATCAGGAACAGCTCGACCCCCTCGCGCTCGCGCTGGCCGCCGCCGGTGCGCGCGGTGACGAGGTAATGGGTGGCCCATTGCGCGGCAGTGACCACGCCCTTGTGGCCGTTCAGCACATAGCCGCCGCCGTCGGGCTTGGCAGCGGTGCGCAAATTGGCGAGGTCGAAGCGGCCCTGCGGCTCGGCATAGGCGAAGGCGATGATCGCGTTACCGGCGATGATCTCGGGGATCACCGCGTCGGCCACCGCGCCGCCTACCGCCTTGAGCGCGCCGCCGCCGATTACCACGGTGGGCAGATAGGGTTCGATCGCGATGACCTTGCCCAGTTCCTCCATCATGATCAGGTTTTCGAGCGCGCCGCCGCCCATCCCGCCGTGGTCCTCGGCAAAGGGCGCGGAAAGCAGCCCCAGCTCACTCGCCAACGCCTGCCAGATGCCCGGATCGCGGCCCTCGGGGCGCTCGATCATCTTGCTGCGGGTCTCGAACCCATAGGTATCGGCAAGGAAGCGCGCGAGCGTATCGCGCAGCATGTCCTGCGTTTCGGTATAGCTGAAATCCATCTCGTCCTAATCCTCTCGTGCGGGCGGCTCACCGGCCGCCCGTCAATTCGTCAAAGCGCGTCGTTCGTCAGAGCGCGTCGTTCGTTAGAGCCCCAGCACCATCTTGGCGATGATGTTGCGCTGGATCTCGTTCGATCCGCCATAGATCGTGGTCTTGCGCGCGTTGAAATAGGTCGGCGCGGCGCGGTTGGCATAGTCGGGGCCGATCGGATGCTCGTTGTCGCCCTCGCCGAAGCCGCGGAAATAGGGCGCGCCGTAATGCCCCGCCGCTTCCAGCGTCAGTTCGGTCAGGCGCTGCTGGATTTCCGAGCCCTTGATCTTGAGCAGGCTCGATTCGGGTCCCGGCCCCTTACCCGATGCTTCGCCCGCCAGCGTGCGCAGCTCGGTATATTCGAGCGCGGTCAGGTCCATTTCCAGCTCGGCCACCTTGCGGCGGAAGAACGGATTGGCGAGCAGCGGCCTGTCGCCTTCGAGCTCGGTCGCGGCGATCGACTTGACCCGCTCGATCCCGCGCTTCGACGAAGCCACCCCGGCGATCCCGCTGCGCTCGTGCGCGAGCAGGAACTTGGCGCAGGTCCAGCCCTTGTCTTCCTCATAGATGCGGTTGGCGATCGGCACGCGGACGTCCTCGAGCCAGACCTCGTTGACCTCGTGCTCGCCGCCCA
>JANOOJ010000087.1:0-1913 GCA_031421295.1 Novosphingobium sp. | reverse complement strand
CAGCAGCAGCCCGGTCGGCAAATTGAGCAGCCACAGCACGCGCCAGCCATAGAGCGGCTGGAGCAGCGCCGACAGACCGCTCGCCGCGAAATAGCCGCCGACCGCACCCAGCCCGCCGACCAGCACCAGGCTCCAGCCGCGGTGGCGGCTCGGCATCATTTCGGCGAGCAAGGCGTAAGTGACCGGCAGCATGCCGCCCGCCGCCGCGCCCATCATGAAGCACATCGCGATATTCCAGCCGAGCGATGGCATCGCCCCGCAGATCGAAGTGCCGACGAACATCACCGCCGAGAGCAGGATCGAGGCCTTGCGGCCATAGATGTCGGCAATCACCCCCCACACCACCGAGCCGACCACCGTGCCGGTCAGCGCGAAGAAGGGCACCAGGCTGACAGTCGCCTTGGACACGCCGTATTCGGCAATCATCCCGGGGACGGTGAAGCCGAGCGAGGCAGGCTTCATCACGTCGATTACCAGCGCGACGGTCAACACTGCCATCAGCCGCCAGTGCGCCGGGCCGAGGTGGGCATCTTCGGGTGCAGCGATCTCGATCCCCGCACTGGCGGCGCGCTGCGCCGCAAGGTTGCGGGGCAGCAGGCCATAGGCGGCGATCGCGACACCGGTGACGATCAGCGCCATGCCGATCAGCATCGGCGGATCCATCGCCATGCCCGAGACGCGGAAACCCATGTCCCGCGCCATCCACAGCATCGGCAGATGCAGCAGAACGCCCGCAGTGACGCAGGTACAGCCGAGCGCGAAAGCCCAAGGTGCCTGCCGCTCGCGCAAAGTTGTGACCATGGCTTCCCGCTCCCCTCCGCGCGGTCTAGCCGAGGGAAGCGCCAGCGCGCCAGCCGAATACGAATGTTGCCGCATCGTATCGTCGCACCGCTCCCCTCCCCATTGGGGAGGGGAATGCGTCCCCGGATTCAAATTCTGGCGGAACGACGCTAGCGCATCAGCAGGATCGAAATTCTTCGGTTGCGCGGATCGTCAGGGTGATCCTTCAGCAGCAGTTCGCGGTCGGCGACGCCTTCGATGCGGCGGAAGCGGGTTTCGGGGATGCCGGTGCGCAGCAGCGCCTGGCGCGTAGCTTCGGCGCGGCCGGCGGAGAGCGCCCAATTATTTGCGCCGAGCGTCGCGATTTTCCACGGCACCGCATCGGTGTGACCGCGGATCGAAAGGCCGCCAGCCTCGGGCGTGACCGTCGCGGCGATCGCGCGGAGCAGCTGTGTGGCATCGGGGGTGAGGATCGTGGTGCCGAGCCGGAACATCGCGAAATCGGCGTCATCGACCAGATCGATGCGGATGCCCTCGGTGGTATCGACCAGCCGGACCTGCCGCGCCAGCCGCTGGAGCCGCGCCGAGGCCGCCAGCCGTGCGTCGAGCCGGGCCTTGATTGCCTTTACGCGCTTGAGATTGGCCGAGCCTTCTTTGGGTCCCCCGGTGGCATCGCGCGGGATAGTCAGCGTTTTGGTGCCGGTTTGGCCTGATCGGTTTGGATAATTATCCACATCGGTTATCGATGAGCCGCCGAGCAGACCGTTGGCGCCCGCGCTGCCCTCTTTCATTTTGACCAGCGTCGGGGTGAAATAATCGGCGATGCCCTTGCGCTGTTTCTCGGTGGTCGCGCCGAGCAGCCACAGCAGCAGGAAGAACGCCATCATCGCGGTGACGAAATCGGCATAGGCGACTTTCCACGCGCCGCCATGGTGCCCGGCGGCGACCACGGTAATTTTCCTGACGATGATGGGCGGCGGCGCGGCCTTGCCGGTTTTGGGCGCGGGCATGGATTAAACGACTATGCAGAAAGGGGTTCGCGCAGAGGGCGCAGGGAAAGCAGAGATAGCAGAGAGGCTGTTATGCGCCGCAGGCCTCAAACCCATCTCGTAAAGATCGAGTGAAACAGCGGC
>JANOOJ010000086.1:0-4839 GCA_031421295.1 Novosphingobium sp. | reverse complement strand
TCGGCGGTGGTGATCGAGTTGCCGAACGGGGTGTTCATCACCACGATGCCCTTCACAGAGGCGGCGGGAATGTCGATATTGTCGACCCCGATCCCGGCGCGGCCGACGACCTTGAGCCTGGTCGCCTTTTCGATCAGCTCTTTGGTCAGTTTGGTGGTCGAACGGATCGCAAGGCCATCGTAGTTGCCGATGATTTCGCCGAGTTCTTCGGGGGTCTGGCCGGTGATGACATCGACCTCGCAGCCGCGCTCGCGGAAGATCTGCTCGGCCTTGGGGTCCATCTGGTCGGAAATGAGGATGCGGGGTTTGGTCATGGTTTTGTTCCTTCGTCATCCCCGCGAAAGCGGGGATCGCTGGAGGCTGGGCTGGCGCTCGAATGTCGGGTTGATGAGGCCAGCGGTCCCCGCTTTTGCGGGGACGACGGATTATTGCTTGAGCGAGGCGTAAGCCCAGTCAAGCCACGGACCGAGCGCTTCGATGTCCGCGCTATCGACCGTCGCGCCGCACCAGATGCGCAAGCCCGGCGGGGCGTCGCGGTATCCGGCGATGTCGTAGGCTGCGCCTTCGGCTTCGAGCAGCGCGGCGAACTTCTTGATGAAGTCCTCGTCCGCACCATCGACCGTCAGGCAGACCGAGGTCTTCGAGCGAGTCCCGGGATCGACCGCGAGATGGCCCAGCCAGTCGCGCCCGGCGACGATCGTGTCCAGCGCGTGGGCATTGGCAGCGCAGCGCTTCTGCAATCCGTCCAGCCCGCCGACCGACCTGGCCCACTCAAGCGCGAAGATCGCGTCCTCGACCGCGAGCATCGAGGGGGTGTTGATCGTCTCGCCCTTGAACACGCCTTCGGAGAGCTTGCCCTTCGAGGTCAGGCGGAACACCTTGGGCAGCGGCCAGGCGGGGGTATGGCTTTCCAGCCGTTCGACCGCGCGCGGACCGAGGATCAGGACGCCGTGGCCACCCTCGCCGCCCAGCACTTTCTGCCACGAGAAGGTCGCGACATCGATCTTGTCCCAGTCGATGTCATAGGCGAACACCGCGCTGGTCGCGTCGGCGAAGGACAGGCCCTCGCGGTCTGCGGCAATCCAGTCGGCATTTGGTACGCGCACGCCCGAGGTGGTGCCGTTCCAGGTGAACAGCACGTCGTCGGCCCAATCGACCGCGCCCAAATCGGGAAGCTGGCCATAATCGGCGCGCATCACATTGGGTTCGAGGCGCAATTGCTTGACCGCGTCGGTCACCCAGCCCTCGCCGAAGCTTTCCCACGCCAGCGCGGTCACGCCGCGTTGCCCAAGCATCGTCCACATCGCCATTTCGAACGCGCCGGTGTCGCTGCCCGGCACGATTCCGATGCGGTGCGTATCGGGCAGCTGGAGCACCTCGCGCATCAAATCGATGCAATATTGCAGGCGCGACTTGCCGATCCTGGCGCGGTGCGAGCGGCCAAGCGATTCAGTAGCGAGTTTTTCGGGAGTCCAGCCCGGCGGCTTGGCGCAGGGACCGGAAGAGAAGAACGGACGCGCGGGTTTGCGCGCCGGAAGGGTAACAGTCATGCAGTCTCTCCTTGCAGAGAGCACGCGCGGCGTTGGGACCGCGTGGCCCGGGGGCGCTCCTAGTGATGAGGCGCGACAAGTCAACCGGTTCGGGCTGGTGACGATGCGTGGCCGCCAGCGCGCTTATCGCGTCAATCATTTGCAGCACAATCATTCCAATGGGCGAAGGTGCAGCATTTGCGCCGTTCCAGAACGTGCCTCTGTGGATAACTATCCATTATTATACAACGCTTTACCGCGCACAAAAGTTTGGTTTGCATTACCCTACTTTCAACCTAAGTTCCGCGCGGGTCGTGACCGCCAAACGGCGGAATTGGAGGGGGTAGTTAAATGCTAGGAAAAATTGGTGGGTTGGCGCGTGCGCTGGCTGTTGTGCTCGCAATCGTCGCGGGCTTTTTGACAATTCCCGGATTGAACGTCGCGTTGGTGCTGGTAGTGCTCGGGCTGATCGCCGGGTTGGCCTATGGCGATGACAGCGCAATCCGGCTCTATCTGACGGTGCTGGTGCTGCCGATGGTCGGCGCGGCGCTTGGGACTATCCCGATGATCGGCGCCAATCTGTCCGCCATCGCGGGTAATCTCGCGCTTGCTGCGGCGGGAATGGCGGCGACGGTTATCGCCCTCAGGCTGTTCGGGCTGGTCAAAGGCGACGTGACCGGGCTGACCAAGTAGCATCGGATCGGGGGCCTTGCGCGTTTCGCACGCCGCAAGGCCCTTTATCGCCGGAGTCATGACTGGCAGAACGATTCGTTAACCATGTTGCGGCAAGACTGGCGCAATGCGGAAGGTGCTTGCCCTGCTGCCCCTGCTGGCCACGCTGAGCGCGTGTATCGGCGCGCCCGATGCGCCGCGCCGCCAGCCAGTCCATCAATCGACGACAACCTTCACCCCGCGCCCCGATGAGCGCCAGTGCCTTTCCAACCTCGGCCAGCGCAGCGCGAATTTCACGCCAATCCCCGACCGGTTCTATGGTGCGGGCTGCTCGACGCTGGGGACTGTCCATCTCGCCAGCCTCCAAAGCGACGACGCTGCGCTCGCGCTGTCCAACCTTGGCCCGGTCACTTGCCCGCTCGCCAACAGCTTCGCGGGCTGGGCACGCTTCGGGGTCGATCGTGCGGCGCAGCAGATTCTCGGCAGCCGCTTGGTGCGGATCGAGACGATGGGCAGCTACAGCTGCCGCGACGTCGCCGGATCGGGCCGCCGCTCGGCGCATGCCACCGCCAATGCGATCGACGTCTCGGCGTTCATCCTCGCCGATGGCCGCCGCATCAGCGTGGAGGACGATTGGGCGGGCGGCACCGCGCCCGAACAGCGCTTCCTCGGCACCATCCATTCGAGCGCCTGCAAACGCTTCGGCACCGTGCTCGGCCCCGGCTACAACGCCGCGCACCGCGATCATCTGCATCTCGAGCTCAGCGGCACCTCCTTCTGCAGATGAGCTGAATTCATTGTGACGACAGGGCCAAGCCGCTAGGCGGTCCGCCGATGCGTTCCCCCGACCTTGTGCTGACCGGCTATGACAGCCGCCCGAGCTGGCGCGCGCGGGCGACTGCGGCGCTGCTGACGCTGGGGATCATGGCGTTGATCGGGCTGGCCTTGCTCCAGCTCGGCCTGCTGCCCGATCCCCCCGCCAAGCCCAGCGACAGATTGACCGCGATCGCACTATCGGCCACCAAATCGGCCGAGACCCGGAAAGCCAGCAAACGCGCCGCTGCGGCCAAGCCCAAGCAGGCGATCGTCACCCTGCCCCGGCCCCTCCCCACCCCGGTGCCGACCACCCCGGCCTTCATCAAGCTGTCGCGCGCCGAATTCGCCGCCTCGGACATCGCCAACCTTGGCCGCCGGGCGGGCGAGGATAGCGGCGACGGCGCTGCGGGCGGGACCGCGATGGGGCCGGGCGAAGGCCCCGGCGGTGCGCGACTCTACAATGCGCAGTGGCACCGCGAACCGAGCAATGCCGAACTCGCCGGCTATCTGCAGGGCAATGCGCCGCCGGGGAGCTGGGCGCTGATCGCCTGCCAGACGGTCGAGCGCTATCGCGTAGAGAATTGCCAGCAGCTCGACGAATCCCCGCGCGGTTCGGGGCTGGCGCGGGCCATGCGGCAGGCGGCGTGGCAATTCCTCGTCCGCCCGCCGCGCCTCAATGGCAAGCCGATCCCTGGTGCCTGGGTGCGGATCAGGATCGACTTCACCCGCAGCGCGCGCGGTGCTGAAAGGCTGGAACCTGACGGGGCTGGCGGTTAGCGTTGCGCCCAGCAATAAAGAATGCTATTAAAGAACAATCGAGCAGAGAGTTCTTTATGAGCGTCCAGATCAACATCAAGAACCAGAAGGCTCGCGAACTGGTCGATGAGATCGTCCTGCGGACCGGCGAGTCTGTCACGGAGGCGGTGACCGCAGCGTTGCAGAAACGGCTGAACGAACTGACCCGTGAGGAGAAACTAGCGCGGATCCGGGCCATCAGCGAGGATTGTGCCGCCCGCATGGTTGAACCTTGGAAATCGATCGATCACGGTGATCTGCTTTACGACGATCTGGGTAGGCCCAAGTGATCATCGACTCGTCGGCGCTGGTCGCAATCCTGCGCCGCGAGCCGGAAGCCGAGGCCTTCTCCGAGACCATCGTGGACGCTGATAGAGGCGTCCTCTCAGCCGCCAGTTACCTTGAGACGGGCATTGTCATCGACGGCCCGCGCGATCCCATCGCTAGCCAAGACGTTGATGACATCATTCAGTCCCTCGGCATCACCATCGCTCCGGTCACCGAAAGCCAGGCCAAACTTGCCCGCGCGGCCTATCGCCAATTCGGTAAAGGCAGCGGTCATTCCGCGAGCCTGAATTTCGGCGATTGCTTTTCTTACGCGCTGGCAGTCGAACGAGGAGAGCCCTTGCTCTTCAAGGGCAATGATTTCGGACAGACCGATGTGGCGGTGGCGTGAGCCCGCCCGATAACCCTACTCCGCCGCATCCTTCTCACTGAAAAAGCTGTAGTCGGGCAACTGGTGGAAGGCGTTCTTGAGCGCCTCGCTCCAGCCCGACGAAATCGCGCGGAAATAGGGATCGGTCGCCAGGATCCGCCGCTGGTGGAGCGGCTCGAAATTGTCGCGCTCGATCACCAAAAGATCGAGCGGGAGACCGACCGAGAGGTTGGCCGCCAGAGTCGAATCGAAGCTGACCATCAGCAGCTTGACCGAATCCTCGAAGCTCATCCCCCGGTCGTATCCGCGCAGGATGATCGGACGACCGTATTTGGTCTCGCCGATCTGGAAGAACGGGGTGTCGAAGCTGGC
>JANOOJ010000085.1:0-4641 GCA_031421295.1 Novosphingobium sp. | reverse complement strand
GCGCCCAAAGCAATGAATTTCTTGACGGTTTCCGCCGAGGCAGCAACGCGCTGCTCGCCGTCCGCGCGTTCCTTCAGAACCGCGATGCGCAGACCCCCGCTCATCGGCGGATCAGGCGATCAGCGCGATGACGACGACTGTGATCAGCCCGACGATGGGAATGGTCCATTTGATCAGGCCGATAAAGCCCGAATAGGTCGATTCCGCCGCTTTCATCTCGTTGCCCGAGGCCATGTCGTCGTCCTTGTAATTGCAGTTACGGATTGCCGGGCGGTCTATCGCCCCAGCGACGCGCACTCAAGTAGCAAAGACCCCTAGGCCACGGATAATCGCCACGCTTAATCGGCTCTTTACCCCTCCACGCTATGCCGAAGCGTTCCGGGGCGAGGTGTTCCGGGACCAGAGGGGCCGACGGAGACGATGGCGGAGTTCGAGCAGCGCTTGCTGATGCTGATCGATGATGAGCCGGCCCAGTGTCGGCTGATCTCGGCGCTCGCCGCGCGCGAGGGCTGGCGCACGCTGGTAGTCCGCGATTCCGAAACCGCGATTGCCACGCTCGGCACGCGGCAGGGGATGCAGCTCGCCGCGATTATTCTCGACCAGTGGGTGCCCGGCGACGACGCCTGTTCGCTGATTGCCGAGCTCAAGAGCCGCCGTCCTGCGCTCCCCATCCTGATGCTCACCACCAGCGCCTCGCCGCTGCTGGCGGTCGAGGCGATGCGTTCGGGCGCAACCGATTACCTCGTCAAGCCCGTCGCCCCCGACCGGCTGATGCAGGCGCTGCGCAGCGCCACCACCCGCGAGGCCCCGCGCGACGAGCTTCAGCCGCTGACCGAAAAGATCGCCGCCACGCTCGATTTCGACGCGATGATCGGCGCCGCCCCCACCTTCCGCACCGCGCTCGCCATCGCCGCCAAGGCCGCGCGCAACCATGCGCCGGTGCTGATCGAGGGCGAAAGCGGGACCGGCAAGGAAATGCTGGTGCGCGCGATGCACGCCGCTTCACCCCGCTCCAAAGCCCCGTTCCGACTGGTCAACATCGCCGGGATGCCTGGCAATTCGATCGAATCCGCGCTGTGGGGGCACGAGAAAGGTGCGTTCGCGGGCGCGTTCGACCGCCAGATCGGCGCGCTCCAGCATGCCGACGGTGGCACGATCGTGCTTGATGAGATCGACCGCCTGCCGCTGCCGATGCAGGAGCGCCTGCTCGAATCCCTGGCGCGCGGCGATGTTCGCCCGATTGGCGCGCGCCACAGCTTCCGCATCGACGTCCGCCTGATCGCGGCGAGCAATGTTCCGCTGCACGAGCTGGTCGAAGCGGGCCACTTTCTGCCCGAGCTGGTCGCGGCGCTCTCGGGCACCACCGTCAGCCTGCCGCCTTTGCGCGAGCGGACCGGCGATATTTCCGCCCTCGCCCGCCATTTCCTCGCCCGGATCGGCGAGCAGCCGGGTCTGCGTCCGCTGGGCATTACCGATGGCGCGCTGGCGCTGCTGGGTGCCTATGACTGGCCAGGCAATGTCCGCCAGCTCCAGGCCGTGCTGTTCCGCGCCGCCGTGTTCTGCGACGGCGATGCGCTGACCGCCGAAGATTTCCCGCAGCTGTCCAATTTGCTCGGCGAAAGCCCGATGGGCGGACAGGCCCCGGTGCAGGAAGGCGTCGGCGTGATGCTCTACGCGCCCGACGGCAATCTGCGCCCGTTGGAAGACATCGAAGCCGACGTGATCCGCCTCGCCATCGGCCATTATCGCGGCCGAATGACCGAAGTCGCGCGGCGGCTGGGGATCGGGCGCTCGACGCTCTACCGCAAGCTGGGTGAGCTGGGGATCGGCGACGCAGCCTGAGACTGCGGCTAAACCCGCCGCGATCCTTCGACCCATTCGCGCACCCGCCAACGCTCCAGCTCGTCGTCGTTCGGCAAATGATCGCGGGTATCGTGAGCGCGGGTCGCGACAAGTATCTCGGGTGCCAACGGATCGCCGAAGGCAATCCCGCACATCCCGTTTTCGACCCAGACCAGTGATCCAAAAGCCTCGAAGCCGGCCCAGCTTAGCACCGCCTGCTGACCCGGAACCATATCGGCACTGGCCTTGAGCCGCGCGCCGGTTAGCGACAGATCGAACAGGACGGTGTTGCGCGTGCCTTGCAGCATGACGAGCTTGGCCGCCAGTCGCGCCCGTAAGCGGTTCCATCCGCGCCGCCCGATGCGCAGTTCGGCTGTGTGAAGATCGCTTCGCCCCATGGCGAATACGATGGCCCCGACATACTCAATATGGCGTTGGGTGGGGGATCGGGGGAAATGCCTAGGGCAGCTGCCCGAAATCGGTCAGCGCTGCATCTCGCACCCCGCGCCAGACGCGCACGGCTTGCACGGTTTCGGCCACATCGTGGACGCGCAGCAGTTGCACGCCCGCGTCCATCGCCTTGACCGCCAGTGCCAGCGAACCGCCAAGCCGCTGGTGCGCGGGGGCTTCGTTCGAGAGCGCGCCGATCATCCGCTTGCGGCTGACCCCGACCAGCAGCGGCTGGCCGAGCGCATGGAACAGCGGCAGGGCATTGATCAGCGCGAGGTTGTCCGCCACCGATTTGCCGAAGCCGATCCCGGGGTCGAGGATGATGTGCTCGCGGGCAATTCCCGCCTCCAGCGCAGCATCGCGGCGCGCCTGGAGCCAATCGAACACGTCGAGTGCAACGTCGGAATAATCCGCCCCGCCATGGAGATCGTCGCCCTCGCCCGGTGCGTGCATCAGCACCACCGGTACGTTTGCGCGCGCCACGAACTCGAGGCTGCGCGGATCGTGGCGCAGCGCGGAAACGTCGTTGAGGATGTGCGCTCCCGCCGCCAGTGCGGCTTCCATCACCGCCGGTCGGCGGGTGTCGACACTGATCGCCGCGCCGGATTTTGCCAGCCGTTCGATTGCCGGGATCACCCGTTTGAGCTCGTCGCCCTCCCACACAGCCGCCGCGCCGGGCCGGGTGCTTTCGCCGCCGACATCGACCAGCGCCGCCCCGGCTTCAAGCATGGCGGCAGCGTGGGCCTGGGCAACCTCGGGATCGTCCATAAACTGACCACCGTCGGACATGCTATCCGGGGTGATGTTGAGGATGCCCATGACCGAGGGCTGGTCGAGCCGGATTGTGCGGTTGCCGCATTGGAGCGGGGCGTGAGGAGCGCGGAGCGCATCCCATTGCGCCTCACCTTGGATCGCCAGCGCGGCGGGCAACTCCCCAAGCGCCTTGGCCATGCTCGCAGCAGCCACCCGCTGCCGCACGATCACCTTGCCGTTGCGGCGCACTAACAGCGCAAAGCGGCTGGCGTAAGTCATCCCCCCGGCGAGGCGGACGACTTCCCCCTCCTCGCTTTGGGGACTGTCGGCAAAGGCTATGGGGCGCAGGTAGACCTGGTCGGTCACGCGAACACCATCAATGCTGTCCGGTAGAACTGGCTATTCACCCAATTCCAGGCGCGTTTCGATCCGCTCGACCCGCTCCTTGAGAGCATCGAGCGAATGACGGTCCTCAATCTGTTCCGCAAAAGCGTGGGCATTGTCTCTCCCGATGCGAGCAACCATCGTTTCAATCTGCCCAAGCCGGGACAGCAGTTCTCGATCGCGTTCACGCGACGCGGACTGTTCGGTCTGAATCTTTTTCAAGTGCTCGAGCACCAGATTGTCGATCTTGTCGGCCATTGCCAATCCTTACCAGACGACGTGCAATCCGCAAAGGCTCACGGCTCCGTCGCTAGCAGGTAGAGCTGGCGCAGCGTATCGAGCGGTTTGAGTTCGCCCTCGTGCTCGATGTGCCAGAAGGTCCAGCCGTTGCACGATGGCGCGCCTTGCAGCTTCGCCCCCAGACCGTGGATTGAGCCGCTCTCGGCCCCCGACAACAGCGAGCCATCGGCGCGGACCTTGGCCGAGACACGCCGCCTCCTGTCGGTCAGCACCGCACCCGGTGCGATCCAGCCGGTCTCGACCAATTGGCCGAACGCAACCTTGGGCGCGGATTTGCCGACCTGCATCGTGGTCAATGCACTTTCATCGAGCGGCAGCGCCAGCTCGATTCGTTCCAGCGCGACCTCACGGTACAGCCCCTCGCGCTCGCAGCCGATCCATTCGCGGCCCAGCCGCTTGGCGACCGCGCCGGTGGTGCCGGTGCCGAAGAAGGGATCGAGCACTACATCGCCCGCATTGGTGGTAGCCAGCATCACGCGGTAGAGTAGCGCCTCGGGCTTCTGGGTCGGATGCGCCTTGGTGCCGTTGCGCTTGATGCGTTCCTGTCCGCCGCAGATCGGCAGGACCCAGTCCGAGCGCATCTGCAACTCGTCGTTGAGCGTCTTCATCGTGCGGTAGTTGAAGGTGTAGCGGCTCTTCTCGCCCTGCGAGGCCCAGATCAGAGTTTCATGCGCGTTGGTGAAGCGCGTACCCTTGAAATTGGGCATCGGGTTAGCCTTGCGCCAGACGATGTCGTTGAGAATCCAGAAGCCGAGGTCCTGCAGGATCGCCCCGACGCGGTAGATATTGTGGTAGCTGCCGATCACCCACAGCGAGCCATTGGGCTTCAGAACCCGCCTCGCTTCGCTCAGCCAGGCTTTTGTAAAATCGTCATAAGTCTTGAAACTGTCGAACTTGTCCCAGTGATCGGTC
>JANOOJ010000084.1:0-23561 GCA_031421295.1 Novosphingobium sp. | reverse complement strand
ACCGCGAAGAAAATGGCGACGGACCCGCTCGCCGACATATTCGTCGTGTCGCCGCCGACGCGTCTCGATGGTCAGGCTCCTCGTCCAAGCTATGATGGCCCGACCGACACGCCTGAGGGCTGGGCGCGTCATCATTTCGATACGACCTGGAATGCTCGGCAACTCGAGCATCTGCCATTTCACTATGCCGCCGATGCCGTCGCGCACTGGCCTGGCTGCCGCGAGGCGACCGGGCCGCGCGCGATCGGCGAACTCATCATAAGCCTGCTCGCAAGCCTGCCCGATGCGACGACGCGCGTCGAGCATGTCTGCTGGTCGGAAGAAACCGACGGTGTCATCCTCGCGGTGCGCTGGATTCTCGAAGGCACGACGCGCAGCGGCGGCTTGCTTGGCGACGTCCCGGCGGGCAAACCGGTGGCATTGCCGGGCGTGAGCCACTTCCGCTTCGGCGGGAGCTACATTGTGGAGGAATGGACAGTGTTCGACGAACTCGACGCGCTGACTCAGGCGTACCGCGGATGAGCGGGCATCGGCTTCCCGACGAACCGGATTTGGCGGTCGTCTGCCGCGCCGACCTGCCGCCGGGCTTTGCCAAGTGAGCATGCCGCAGCTCTCACGCGTCCAAAAGGTCAACTATGGCCTGGGCAGCACTGCTGAAGCGATCGCGTTCACCGCTACGAGTTCGTTCCTGCTCATCTTCTACAATCAAGTGCGCGGGCTCCCGGCCGGACATGTCGGGACCGCGCTTGCGGCGGGACTGATCGTCAATGCGCTGTTCGACCCGCTGGTCGGCTCATGGTCGGACCGCACCCGCTCGCGATTGGGACGGCGGCATCCGTTCATGTTCGCGTCGATCCTGCCCGCCGCGCTCCTGTTCTGGGCGGTGTTCAATCCCCCTGACTGGAGCGAGATGGGCCAGCTTATCTGGCTTGGGGTGTGCAACACGATGCTGCTGCAGGCCATGACGCTGTATCACACCCCGCACCTCGCGCTCGGCGGCGAGATGTCGAACGATTATCTTGAGCGAACCAGCATCATGGGCTTCAACACGGTCTGCCTGTGGCTGGGCGACACGCTCGCCTGGGTGCTGTCATTCCGCCTGTTCTTTGCGAGCACCGAGCAATTTGCCAACGGCGCGCTCGATCCGAACCGCTGGCCCCTATTTTCGGCGTCCTTCGCGTTCGCGATCTTCGCGCTGCTGAGTTATTCGAGCTGGTCGACGCGTCGCTTCATCCCCTATTTGCCGCAGCCGTCGGCGACGACGCCGGGATTCGGCCTGAAGGAGTGGCTGCGCGATGCCGGGCGCGCGCTGGCAAACCGAAACTATGTGGTGCTGCTTGTCGGACTGTTCTTCCTGTCGATGATGGTCGGCGTGCGTTCGGGACTATCGCTCTACACGCTCAGCTATTTCTGGCAGCTGACCAACGACCAGATCGGCCTGTTCGTCATTGGCAGCTTCTGCGGTTACGCCTTTGCCGCGACCGTTGTGAAGCGGGTGCATTCCCGGTTCGACAAGCGCGCGACCGGCGCCTTTGCGGTGCTGCTCTATGCCGTTGGCCCGGCCCTGGCTCCCCTGCTCGGCTGGCTTGGCATCATCAGCCACGAGACCGCCGGTATCATGTGGATCGTCATGGCTTTCGGCGCGCTCGGCCATATTGCCTACAGCCTGATGACGACGACGGTCTATTCGGCGCTCGCCGACATTGCCGACGAAAATGAACTGAAACACGGTATCCGGCAGGAAGGGGTGCTCTACTCGACCCGCACCTTCTTTGCGCGGGTCGATCAGGCGCTCGGCACCGCGCTGGCCGGCTGGGCACTGACGATAATTGCGTTCCCGGCAAAGGCGACACCGGGCGCGGTGGATCCGGGCGTGCTTTCCAACCTTGCGCTGGCGACGGTGCTGTCGACCATTCCCGGTCTCTTCGCCGCCGCAAGCTACAGCTTCTTGCGCGTCACGCGCGCGACGCACGATGCGACCCGCGCTGCCCTCGACGCAAAGCACCAGGCAGTGGTGAACGAAGCAACGGCCACGTGAAGCGGATTGGGCTATATGACGGCGCGCGCCACTGGAACATGATACTGCGCGAGCTCGCCGGGAGATCGAACCAATGAATTTCAAGCAACGACTGGTGGCGGGCGAACCCCTGCTCGGGACCTTTCTCAAGACACCGCACCCACACGTTGTGGAGGTGCTGGCCACGGCGGGGCTCGACTGCATTTGCATCGATGCCGAGCACGCGCCGTTCGACCGGGCGGCGATCGACCTGTGCGTCATGGCCGCGCGGGCCGGCGGGGTTCCCGCGATCGTCCGCCCGGCCAGCGCCGCGCCGCATGAATTGCTCAATGCGCTCGACTGCGGTGCCGATGGCGTTGTCGTCCCGCATATCCGCTCCGCCGAGGAAGCCGCCGCGCTCGCGCGCGTCGCGCACTATGGACCCGGCGGTCGCGGCTTTGCCGGATCGACGCGGGCAGCGGGCTATGGCCTTGTTCCGATCGCCGACCATCTGGCGGCGAGTGCGGCGAGGACCGCAGTGATCGCGCAGATCGAGGACGCCGAAGCGCTCGACTGCATCGATGCGATCGCGGCAGTCGAAGGCATCAACGCGCTGTTCGTCGGCCGTATCGATCTGACCATTTCGCTCGGCTGCGCCTCTCCCGACGATCCCCGCGTCGTCGCGGCGGTCGATGCGATCGTCGCCGCGTGCCGCCGGGCGGGGCGCGCATCGGGCATGTTCCTGTCGCGGACGTCCGACGTGCCGCAGTGGCGGAAAAAGGGGGTGAGCCTGTTCCTGCTCGCCTCGGACCATAATTTCATCCGCTCGGGCGCGCGCGCGATGCGCGGCGAAACCGGGATGACCGGCTAGCCGCGGTACGCCTGCGCCAGCACCGCAACCTCGTCGAACATCGTCCATTCCTCGACCACCACCGGTCCGGCGAAGCGCAAATGGGTCATGCCCATTACCGAGACTGGCCGTCCGGAGGGCACGTCGCCTAGCAGGCCGCCCGGGCGCGTCGTGCCTTCGAGCATCCAGCGCACCGCGACGATGACGCCATCGGTCTCCTCCGACCAGCAGACATGCTCGACCCGCAGCGTGGCGTCGGGCAGGCTCGCGAGCAGGCCGATGACCAGCGACCCGAGGTTGCGCTGTCCCGAGGCGACCCGCCCGCCGGCCCAATGCGCAATCACGTCGGGCGCATAGGCGTTGGCGATGTGGTCGAAGCGCCGCATATTCCAGATGCGGCTGAAATGGTTGGCGACCCAGCCTTCAACGGTGTCGGTCGGCCCGTCATAGGCTTTTCGCGGCACCTGTCCCTGGAGCCGCGTCGGGACCGAGACGACCGATGTTTCGAGTAGCGGCACTTCGGCGAGCCGCTGCGCGGTTTCGTGCAGATCGAAGCCCATCTGGCGCACCGAGGCACCGTTATCACGCACCAGCCATTCGGTGTGGATACGATTGTCGCGGCTGACGCAGTCGGCGACAAAGAACCGGCCAAGCCGACGTCCGGTTGCCGGGCCATAGGGCGAAGCGCCAAGGTTGGTCGAGCGCGCAAATCCCAGATGCGAGGTGTAAAAGCCTTCTGTCTCGTCGCCGCTCCAGGCGACGTTCAAATGATGCGACTCGCCATCGGGACCGCCATGGATGCCCATCGTCGTCGAAGCGATCACTTCCTCGACCGAGCGCACGATGCCGTTGGTGGTGTAGACCGTGCAGCTTGCATCATAGGTATCGTAAATTCGCCCGACCGCGCGATCGGCCCATATCTGCTCGGTAATGCGGACGATATAATCGACGATGTCGGTGAAATCGTCTTCGAACCCCGCCATAGGCTGCGTCCGCACGCCCGACGAGACGCGCAGTTCGGCGGTGTCGCGCTGACGGATACGCGTGACTTGCGGACGTTCAGGAAGCGTGAATGGCAGGGCTTCCAAGTGCATCGGCGATGGTCCTTACAGCGTTGTCGGGCTACCCGTCGGGCAAGGAAAAGGCCCGGGATCGACCGCCTGATCGATCCGGGCCGTTACCACTATTGTCAGAACCGATAACCCAAACGCAGCCCATACGTCCGCGGCGCGGCGAATGTGCCGCTGAACGCGCCGCCGTTCGAGACGGTCGCCCGGCCGATGACAGCTTCGTTCTCAAGGTTCTCAACGAACGCCTGCAGCGACAATCCGCCGGCGCTTTCATACGTCAGGCGAAGTTCGGTTTTGGTGTAGGACTGCTGCTGGAAGTTGATCAGCGCGCGCGACAGAATGTAGCCCCCGTTGAAATAGGTCTGCACCTCGGGAGTCAGCGTCGCCCCATCGGCGAGTTCGATCTCGTAAGCGATTCCGGCACGCAGCGTGATGTCGGGCGTATTCTGCACCCGGCTCTTGCCACCATACCCCAGCGACAGGAACTGCGGCACACCGTTAACAACGAGCTGCGTACCCGACGCGGTCAGAATTGGCACGAACAGTTCGGGATTGCTGACCGGGTTGGGCAGGAACCCGGAATTGAAGCCGACGCCAACTGCCGGGTTGGTCGTGCAAGTTCCCCCCGGTGCCACGATCCCGCAAATATTGTTGCTGAACGCCGAGATCGGGAACTGATCGTCGCGTGAATGCAGATAGTTTGCCGCAAAATTGAGCCTCAGCCTGCGCGAGGGCTGGGCGACGATCTCGAAATCGATACCCGGGCTTTTGTTGGTCGCCCCGTTTGCCGCGACGGTGACGACGCTGTTCGGCACGAGCGGGTTGGCAAAGCTCGTTTGCACCTGGAGCGAATCGTAGAAGTTGTAGAAGGCGGCGATGTTTACTTGCAGCTTCGAATCCCAGAACTTGCCCTTGAACCCGACTTCGTATGCCGTGACGCCCTCGGTTTCAAACGCAGGCAATTCGGTCTGGCCCGGCAGCGGTGCCGCGCTGAACCCGCCGGCGTGCTTGCCGGTCGAGAAGCTCGCATAAAGCAACGCATCGTCGTTTAGCTGATAGTCGAGCGCGGCCCGATAGGTGAAGAATTTGAACGTCCGCTGGCCGCAGCGGGTGATAAGGGCGGTGTCGATAACCGATTGCGCTGCGGTTGATCCAGGCCCCGCCTTGGTAAAGCCGCCACACGTCAGGTTGAAGTCGGTGCTCGGAAGGAACTGAAGGAATGTCCCTGCGCCTGCGAACGCATTCTGCCGGGCCGAACGCAAATCCTTCTTGTCGATCGTGTAGCGGATCCCGCCGGTGACGGTAAGCTTGTCAAACGTGTACGACGCTTGGCCATACAGCGCGTAGGACGTCGTCTTCTGGAAGCTCAGCGGGTTGAAGTTGTCGCTCGCATTGGGGTTTATCGCGGAGCCGATGCTGGGCAACGTCGTGTAATCGCTGCCGAATACCAGCCCCGGCAGTCCTGCGGCGAGTGCGCTGGCAGTCGAGAAATTGCGCGTACGCGCGCCGAGGAATGCGTCGGGCACCCGGTCGTTGAAGTAGAAACCACCGAGGGTATAGTTGAACGGCCCGTCGCCGATCGACTGGATTTGCAACTCCTGGCTGAACGACTTCGACTTGGTGATGAAGTACCCCACGCCGAACGATGCCCGCGTCCCGTCGTTATCGCCACCGCGAACCGCGTCGAAGTCGATCAGGCCGGTGATCGAGCGCAGACGCACCGAGTCGGTCAGGTCGTAGTTGATCGTCGCCGAATATTGCTGTGACTTGATCCGCTGGAACGACGGCTCGTCGTTGTTCGACAGGTAGTTGCCGGGGATCAGGATGCCGATGTCGGCGCCATTGATGTCCACGACGCCGTCGCGGAAGGCCGAATAGGGCACGAACTGACCCGAAAACGACCGCCCGTTGAAGCCTTGCGGGAAGGTAAAGGTACCATTTCCGACGTTCAGCGTGCCGCCGGGTGCCGTGATCAGCCGGGTATCGATGAACTGGCCGATCGCCTTCGCGTTGAAAGTGTTGGCGCCCTTGCTGTCGTCGTTCCAGTATGAAGCGCGCAGGATCACGTCGAGCCGCCCGTCCATCGACGGCGGCGTCCAGCGCACGGCACCACGCACATACTGATAATTGGCGTCGTCCTGATCGGCAAACCCGGGATTGGCGAGGCTGCGAATGTACCCGTCACGGCGTTCGGCGGCGGCGGCGAACCGAACCGCAAAGCCCTCGGCAATCGGCAGGTTGACAAACGCATCGGCCAGAACCCGACGATAGCTGCCGACGATCATATCGACGCCGCCTTCGACGCGATCGTCATTCGGCTTGGCGGTGGCCAGCGCAATGTTTCCGCCGAAGCTGTTACGACCGTAAAGCGTACCCTGCGGCCCCTTTTGCACTTCGACCCGTTCGAGGTCGATGAACGGCACGCTGAGCTGGGTGGTACGCGACTGGTAGATTTCGTCGATATAGACGCCGATGCGGGGATCCTGGTTGCCCTGGATCGCCTCGGTAACAACGCCGCGAATCGCAGGACGCGGATCGGCACCCGATCGACCGATCGACAGGCCCGGTGCGACCTGCTCGAGGCGCGATGCCTGTGTCACGTTCTGGTTGTCGAGCGATTCGCGCCCGATCGCGACGATCGACAGCGGAACCTTCAGGAGCGATTCTTCGCGCCGCTGGGCAGTGACGACGATGTCAGGGACGCCGCCAGTCTCGGCCTCGGGCGCTGCCGTTCCCTGCGCAAACGCCGGAGTGGCTACCGCTGTCAGTGCCGATGCCGCAACAGTTGCAAGCATGAGGCCGCGTAGCGACTTGGTATTGTTAGAAATCGTCATGACTCCCCCCTGTTCTTTCCCATAAGTTGCGGCGTAACCGGTCTGTGCCGATTTGCATGCGCAGGCATAGGCGTTTACGCTAGGCAAAAGCGGGTTTGCAACTGTTATTTTGCCATCCTCACTGGGCACCAAATTGCATACCCATTCACCGGCTGAAATGGAAGGAGTTCATAATGGAGGGTTGGACGCAGATTGCCGATCAACTGGCGTTTCCCGAAGGTCCCGTGGCCTGCGATGACGGAAGCATTATTCTCGTCGAAATCGCGGCAGGCCGGATTACGCGTGTTGCACCCGATGGGACGAAGTCGATTGTCGCCGAGCCGGGTGGCGGTCCCAACGGACTGGCGTTCGGGCCCGATGGGGCGCTTTACCTGTGCAACAACGGTGGGTGCCGCTGGCGCGAATGGCAGGGCATGTTGCTACCTGCGGGTAAAGCCGATCGCTATGTCACCGGCTCGATCGAGCGCGTCGACGTGGCAAGCGGCAAGGTCGAGACGCTCTACACAACCGGTCTGGGGGTGGATGGCGTGGTCCCGCTGCATGGCCCCAACGACATCGTGTTCGATGGGCACGGGGGTTTCTGGTTCACCGACAACGGCAAATCCGATCCCCGGTCCAAGACGATCTCCGGCGTGTTCTACGCGCGTACCGATGGCTCGTCGTGCCGCGAGGTCATTTTTCCGCTCGACGGACCCAACGGCATCGGCTTGTCGCCCGATGGTCGGACGCTCTACGTCAGCGAGACCCCGCCAGCGCGGCTGTGGGCGTTCGACGTGGTTGCACCCGGCGAAGTCGCGCTGCAACCGGGGGTGCGCGGCATGTCCGGGCGCTTCCTTTATGCGGCACCCGGCCTTGCGACCTTCGACAGCCTGGCGGTCGAAGCTGGCGGGAACATCGCGATCGCGACAATCGGCGGGGGCGGAATCACCGTCGTCGATCCCGACGGCAAGCTGGTCGAATTCATCGTGACCGACGATCCGTTCACGACCAATATCTGCTGGGGCGGCGACGATCTGCGCACGGCCTATGTCACGCTCGGCGGCACGGGTCGGCTGGTGAAGCGCCCCTGGCCCCGCCCCGGACTGCGCCTGGCCTAGACGGGATCGAACACCGCGAGCCTTGGCTTCGATCGGTCGGCGAAGAATTGCAGGTCGTGGAAGATGTCCAGGCCCATCTGGTGGACGATATGCGGCACGTCCATCATCACCCAGTTATCGATGATCTTGTCGTCCTCATCGAGCCGATACCAGTCGGCGACGCGCATCTCGACGCGGCGGCCGGTCGGCGGCAAGCCAAGCCACTCGGGGCCGAGGTGGGTCGCGTTGAGCGACGGCCAACCGCCGGTGACCGCATAGCGCCCATCGCCCATCCGGACGTAGTGGCCGGGCGCGTCCTCGGGTCCGTCATGATCGCGCACCCAGCCGGTCCGGTCCGAAAACCCCTGAAGGAACAGCGCGCCGTGGAAATTGCGGAACCCCCGCCGCCCGCGCATCGAGCCGAGACCGGCGGGGCCGTACCAGTTCATGTTCTTGTGCCAGTGCGGGCTGTGCCGGTCGGGAGAATTGGCGATGTTCTTGATCTCGGCCTGCTTGACCAGCCCCATCTGCATTTCCCGGATGATGCGCAGCGATTCGGCTCCCCGGACGGGATCGTGATCGAGCGCCGAAGTGCCGGTATCGCACGGCGGAAACGCCCATTGCTCGGGCGCACCGGGCATCGCGCGGAACGGATAATGGCCTGCCTGCCGCATGACATCGACCAGATCGAGCAGCACATAGGCCTTGGCGATCCTGCCCTCACGCACGATGCAGTTGAAGCCGAATTTCATCGTCACCAGCCCGAACGTCGGCGGGATGCCGAGCAGCGGACTGTCGAAGGTGCCCATCAACTGGCCCCAGGTGCTGACTTGCGTCCGTCCTTCATATTCGCCGCCGATGACGAGCGCGATCCGCTGCTCGTAATCGGGGAACGCATCGCGCAGCGGCTGCCAGAATTGCGCCAGCCCGGCCTCCGCGCCCTCGATCGTGTTGAACGGGTGAAACACCTCCCACCGCACATCGTCGTGACAATGCCGCGCGATCACCGAGGCGGCATCCTCGGGTGCACAATCGGCGATTTCGGTCAAAAACCGGGCGACCAGCTGCTTGTTGATGGCATGTTGGAACATCGGCGATCCTTTCGATTCGATCGCGGCGGAAATCAGCTTTCGGTAGCAGCGCGCTCGGCCCGGTCGATGACCAACGCCGCTTTGGTCGTGTCGTAGGTCGTGCGCGTGACGCGAACCAACGCGTAGAAAAGCGAGGCGATGAGACCGGGAATGGTCGCGAGGAGAAAGATCGCAGCGATGCCCATCACCGTCCCGGGATCGACCTGCCCAGGTATGGCATCCTTGGGAAAGGCGATAAACACCAGCGCCCAGCCGGCCAGCAGCGTGCCGAGCGCGGCGTCGACACGCTGAAAGAAGGTGCGCGCGGCGAACAGAACGCCTTCCTGACGCATTCCCGTCTTGAGTTCGTTCTCGTCGGCGATATCGGCGACCGCTGAGCGGATCGTCGTCGTCAAGATGCTGTAGGGTGCGTGCTGGAGAAACGAGAAGGCGATCAGGATCGCGAGCAGATACGGTGTCGTCGGGGTCAGAACGCCGAAATATCCCAGCGCAACCGGAATTGCCGGCCCCACGGTATAGACGAAGCAGGCCAGCGCCCCGGTCCAACGCTTGTCGAAGCGGGCGTGCAGGCGCTTCACCACAAAGGCGGCAAAGACGTAACCGGCCAGGCTGCCGATGACGAACCACGCGATGTCGTCATTGGTCATCTGCCAGAAATAGGTCATTTTGTAGAGGTAGAGGCCGTTGCGGACGCCCGTCATCAGCGCGAAAAACAGCAGTGCGAACAGCAGAATGACGTAATTGCGGTTGCCGAGCGCTCGCACAATGTCGCGCCAGAATTCGGCGAAACTGAATCTGGGTGTCGAAGGCTTGGCCTGGCTGAGGTACGGAATGCGGCGGCGCGTGGCCCATGCCGAATAAAAGCGCAGCGCGAACATGGTGACCGCAACCCACAAGGCGTAGGCCGGGTAATTGGTCGGATCGAGCGCACCATTGGGAAACTCGGCGGTGGTCTTGAAAAAGAATTTCAGCGCGACAAAGGCCGTAAGCGCATCTCCGATCCACAGGAAAAACGTGCTGTAGGCCATGACGCTCGAGCGTTCGAGGTAGTCATCGGAAAGTTCGCCGCCGAGCGCGAGATGGGGGGCTTCGTAGAGCGACATCGCCTGCTGATAAAGGATCCAGAACACCCCGAGCCAGATGAGCAGCCCGGTATCGCCCAGCCCGGCAGGGGGCATGTACAGGGCATAGAAGCACAGCGCGATCGGGGCTGCTGACGCGAACATGAACGGATGGCGCCGTCCGAGCCGCGTCCGCACGCGATCCGACCACGATCCAACCAGCGGCTCGAACACCGCGTTGACCATCAGTCCGGCAGACAACGCCAGCCCGACCAGCCCCGGCGACAGCCCGAGCACCTGATTGTAATAGAGTAGCAAGAACATGCTCGTCGCTTGAAACGAGATCGCCTCGGCGGTGCTGCCCAGGGCGAACGACAGTTTCAACCGGCGGGTCAGCGGCGGCGCGGGCGCTGCGCCGAACGGTGCGGTTGCGGCTGCAGGCGCGACAATGTCGTTGTTCTGGGCCACTCGCTGTCTGTCCCGGATTGTGCAATGCCCGCGATGCTGGCAGTTATTGCATGCGGATGCAAATCAAGAGGCGTGCATGGGCAAATCATCACCCCAACGGCCATCGGCCGACGTTGCGGTAATCGGCGCGGGCGCGTTCGGCGCGTGGACGGCGCTGGCGCTGCGCGAGCGTGGTGTCGACGTGGTCCTCATCGACGCACTCGGGCCGGCCAACCTCCATGGCTCGAGCGGCGGCGAAAGTCGCAATATCCGGGCCGCGTATGGCGACCGCGAACTCTACACGCGATGGTCGATCGAAGCCTGGCAGCTGTGGCAGACGCGCGAACAGGAGATCGGGCTGCAATTGCTTTATCCCTGCGGCAGCTTGCGCATGCTCGACGAGGATGCGGTCACACAGCAATGCACGATGTTCGATCGGCTGACGCACCCGTACGAAATGCTCGACGGCGACGAAGTCGCGCGACGCTGGCCGCAGATCGACTATCGATGCGAACACATCCTGTACGAACCGAACTCGGGCATCCTCGCCGCGCAGGCTGCGATGCGAGCGATAGTGCGACTGTTCGAGGTCAAAGGTGGGCGCGTCATTCGCGGGCGCGTTCCCCCGCCCACCGGCACTGCGATCGATACGACCACGATCGACGGCGAGCGCATCTCAGCAAGCCAGTTCGTCTTCGCCTGCGGCCCCTGGCTGCCGAAATTGTTTCCCGGCCTGCTGGAGGGCTTGATCAAGACACCGCGCCGCGAACTGTTCTTCATCGGCCCCGCTCCCGGCGACACGCGGTTCGACTGGCGCAATTGTCCCAACCTTGCCGACCTGCTCGGCTGGACCTCGTCCGACATCGGTGGCGGGGTGAAGATCGCGCCGGTCCTCCGTCACGTACCGATGGACCCCGACGAAGGCGACCGGACACCGACGCCGGCGCTGCTCGATCAGGTGCGCGCCTATCTCGCCGCGCGACTGCCGGGACTGGTCGGACGCCCGGTTATCGGGACCTATGTGTCGCAGCTCGAGAACACCGACAACGAGCATTTTGTGATCGACCGCCATCCCGACTATCGCAACGTCTTCATCGCTGGCGGCGGCTCGGGTCATGCCTACAAGATGGGGCCGGTGATCGGCGAGCATGTCGCACGGTTCGTGCTCGAAGGCGCGCAGGAACCGGCACTCGCCGCGCTATTCGGGCTGGCGTCGCATGAACCGGTCGCAGCAGACCAAGGCGGCTGAGCGCAGCTCAGCGCGCGGCTTGCACAACCTCGATCAGCGTGCCCAATCCCCGCGCGATCGCCTCCTCGGACGCGCAGAGCGCAACGCGGACCAGCCCCGCCCCGCCCGGCCCGAAGGTCTCGCCCGGCGCAACCGCAACTTTGTGGGTGTGGAGCAGATCGAGCGCGAAGGCGGTCGCGTCGCGGTTGGCGCGCGAGACGTCGATCATCAGGTAGAAAGCGCCGCCGGGCACCGCGACCGGCATGTTGGCAGCGGCGAGCATCGCCAGCGCCTGATCGCGCCGGGCGCGGTAATAGCTGCGCATTGCTCCGACACAGTCCTGCGGACCCGCCAGCGCCGCCTCTGCCGCCTTTTGGGCAATCGAGCAGATATTGCCGAGCACCGGTTGCTGCAATTTGGCGAGCACGCCGATCGCGCCCTCGGGCACCGCCGCATAGCCGACCCGCCACCCGGTCATCGCATAGGTCTTCGAGCAACTGAAAATCGAGATCACACGGCCATCGGTGTCGAAGCGGGCGGGACTGACATGTTCGCCGTCGAACACGCATTCGTCATAGCATTCATCGGACACCACCCACAGATCGTGCCGCCGGGCAAACGCTACCATCCGCTCGACCAGCGCTTGCGGCATCACCGCACCGGTTGGGTTCGAGGGTGAATTGAGGATGATCGCACGGGTCCGCGATGTCACCAGCGCATCCATCGTATCGGGATCGGGCAGGAATTCGCGGTGCTGCGGCGTGGCGTAGCGCACCGGGCGACCGCCTGCCGCCAAGATCATCATCTCCCAATTGGGCCAGCCGGGATCGGGGATCAGCATCTCGTCGCCCGGAGCGAGCAGCGCGAGGCAGGTCGTGAACAGCCCCGACAGCGCGCCATTGGTAGCGACAATCCGCTCAGGCGGCACGTCGAGGCCATTCACCCGCGCCAGCTTCGCCGACATCGCCTCGCGCAGCGACATCAGCCCCTGGCTGACGGTATATTTGGTGAACCCGTCGCGCGCCGCCTTCGCGGCAGCGTCGCAGATATGCTCGGGCGTCGCGAATTGGGGCTCACCCATTTCGAGGCGGATGCAGTCGGGGATGCCGACGGCAGCATTGGTGATGCGACGAATGCCGCTTTCGGGCATGGCGACGGCGGTGGGGGACAAGGGTTGCATGGGCGTCTCCGTTCAACCCGCGCTGACGATGGCGCGCACCAAGCGATAGAACTGCTGGCGCTCGGGACCAAGCGTTTCGGGTTCGACCGCGTTCGGCCAGTTGCCGCTGCTGGCGATGACGAGACGTGTCGCTGGATCGATGAAGATGCCCTGACCGAAGATGCCGCGCGCGTCGAAGCTGCCGTCGTCGTTTGTCCACCATTGATAGCCATAGCCATGGCCCGGCTCGCCGATATCGGCCTGGTGAGTCGTCGCGGTGGCGATCCAGTCTTCGGGCAGGATCGATCGACCGGCTATGCGGCCACCATCGGCGATGAACCGGCCGAAGCGCGCATAGTCGCGCAGCGACGCCGAAATGCAGCACCCGGCCACCTCCGCCCCGCCCGCGCCAAGGATCCAGCACGCGTCGCGCTCCATCCCGAGCGGTTGCCAGAGCGTTTCCGACAGGTAGTCCGACAAGTTTCGCCCGGTTGCGTTTGCAATGACCGATCCCAACAAATTGGTCTCGCCGGTATTGTAGAGCCAGGCGCTACCCGCCGGTGCCGCCTTCGACAGCTTGCGCATATAGGCGACGGTCAGATCGACGTCGGGGTCGGGTGCTTGGTACCAGAAGCGCGCGACGTCTGCCGCCGGATCGTCATAGGCTTCGTTCCACGCGACCCCTGTCGTCATCGTCAGCAGCTGGTGAAGGGTGACGTCGTCATACGCCGAACCCGACAGCCCCGGAAGGTAATCGGTGACCCGGTCGTCGGCGCTGCCGATGGCACCGTCGCGGATCGCCGCACCAACCAGCGTCGATGTGATCGATTTCGCGACCGAAAAGCTCGTCCAGCGCCCGGCCCGGTCCTGGCCCCGCGCGTAACGCTCGAACCGCACTCGCCCGTCGTGCAGGATGATAAGGCCGGCGTTGCACTGGCGCGCCATATGCGCGTCGATATCGATTCCGAACGCCAGCGGCTCGCCGTCCGCAAGGAGGCTTGGGGCACCGCCTGCCTTGACCGGGCGCACGGAGTAGATCGAGTCGATCGCGCGCAGGCCGCAGTCTCGCTGGTCGTGGCTCCAGAACAGCATCGAACCCCTCCCCCGCCCTCACCCGGCCTTGGCAGACCCATCGAATTCACGCATGATCGACCGATGCCCAAACTCGATCTCGACGACATCCCCGCGACCAACCAGTCCGGCTTTCCGCCGCAATATACCAAGGTGCTGCAGGGCCGCTGGTATCGCCGATTGGCGAAAGCAGGCGGCCTGACCGACTTCGGCGTGACGCACGTCCGCCTCGAACCCGGAGCCTGGTCTTCGCAGCGCCACTGGCACCCCGATGGCGACGAGTTCGTCGTGGTGCTCGACGGTACCGCGACGCTGATCGACGACGCCGGCGAACGACCGATGACGGCGGGCGACTGCGCCGCTTTCCCCAAGAGCGACGGCAACGGCCACTGCCTGATCAACCGCAGCGACGCGCCGTGCAGCTTTATTGTCGTCGGACCGCAGATACCGTGGCCGGTGCATTTCTCCGACATCGACGTCCATCATTTCGCCGACGGCAAAAAGCGGCGCAAGGACGGCAGCGAATTCGATACGGTCAATATTCGCTGATCCGCTGCATGCGGCCAAGCACGTCGAGCCCCTGGATCGCCAGATAGTTGAGCAGATCGATGAATATCCAGTTTTCGATGAGCTTGCCATCCTCGACCCGGTAAAGATCGACCACCCGCATCTCCGACGGCCCTGGCCCTTTGGTCATCCCGAGATAGCCGCCCGAATTGAATACGGTCAGGTTCGCCCAGCCGAAAAACCCGCCGAAATTGCCTTCGGCCATGCGGCACAGATGGCCGTTGAACTTGTATCCGGTATGGAGCCCATCGCTGAACGGTTCCGAATGCTGCTTCAAATAGCGCGGGATCGTATAGGTTGCACCGATCCCGCCGGGGCCCCACCAGATCATGTCGTCGTGCCAGACGCGCTTGAGGCGCTCGGCCTCGGTAATGCCAAGCTCCTTCGATTTGGGGTTCTTGAGCAGGGCATTGATCGCAGCGAGCGAGCGTTCGCCGGTTGCAGGATCCTGCTTTTCGTACATCAGCCCATCGTGCGTCATCGGGCCGGGCTGAACGAGGGACGCGCCGGTCTGCGGCGGCAGCGGGAACTGGCCCGCTTGCGTCATCAGATGGAGCAGATCGACGAACATTGCGGTTTCGGTGATGCGTCCGTCCTCGACGCGGTTGAATTCGACAAAGCGCAGCATCACGATCTTGCCGGTCGGCAGGATGCCCAGCCACGGGCGATCGAACAACGCCATCAGATGCCCCATCTGGACGACCCAGCGCCCTTCGAAGCCGTCGATTTCGTTCAGGCCGGCCATGAAGATGTCGGCGCGCCGCTGCACCCGGGACATCGCGCCCAGAAATGGCTTCCAGAAAATCTCGGCGACCGCCTGCGCCCCGAACTGCTGGTGGAACGGATGCATTCCGCGCCAGTGCCAATCGGGTGAAGTATAGCGTGCCAGAATCTCGGTGACGGTGTCGGGGGTCGCTCTCGAAAGTTCGGCGTGATAGGAGCGAACCAATTGTTTTTCCGCCTGAAAGTCGGTCACGCAGCCCCCCTTGAACCGGCCAGCGCGGAGACCCCATGCACGCGCTTGCATTGAAGTAGCTTTGCCCGCATGTTTTTGGCGAAGCAAGCGGAAAGGGGCGCTTCATTTGTTCCGGCCAAAAGCGGCCAGATCGAGAAATGCCTGGCATGGGCCGATCGTCGCTGGTGGTTCATTGCCTGCCACGCGTTTTGCCGATAGGTTCCACTGTTATGAACCTTGTTTTGGATAGTGTTGGCACGCGACTGACACGGGGCCACTCGTGAGCGGCCAGGGTCGTCGGCCCCGAAAGCACGACCTCGAGAGCGCAAAAACGGCCCCCCGTCGGCTAACCTCCGAGGATGTCGCGCGCGCCGCCGGCGTCTCGCTCTCGGCGGTGTCGCGCGCCTTCACGCCGGGTGCCAGCGTCGCACCCGAGAAGCGTGCGCGTATTCTCCGTGCCGCGCGCGAACTCGGATACCGGCCGAACGTAATGGCGCGTGCGGTCGTCACGCGGCGTTCGAACGTCGTCGGCCTGATCCTGTTCAACGAGACCAACCGCCACCATCCAGGGGTCTTGCTGGCCTTGTCGCAAGCGTTTTCAACGATTGGCGTGCGCGTCATGCTGTTTCTGCTCCAGGAAAAGGAGGAAATCGGCGCGGTCATCGATCACATCCTGTCGTATCAGCTCGACGGGGTCATTGCCGCTGCACCAATCCCGCCGGTAGATCTCGAGCATCTCGCGCAGGCGCGGGTGCCGTTGCTGTTCTACAATCGTCCGGGCGAGGACGGCTTCGCCTCGGTCAGCTGCGACCATCACGCCTCTGGGGTCCTGATCGCCCGGCATGTCCTCGAAGCCGGCGCGCGGCGCATCGCGCTGATCCGGTCCTACGCCGAGTCATTCGTCGGTAACGAACGCATGCGCGGCGTCGAGGAAGAACTCGCGCGCGGCGGCGCTACGGTCGTCGCCGACTTTCGCGGCGATTTCGACTACGAGCGCGGCGTAGCGGCCATTGCCGACTGGTCGGCGCGCGGGATCGAAGATTACGACGCGGTTATCGCCGCCAACGACATGATGGCGATCGGGGCCAAGGACGCGTTGGTCCACCAGCTCGGCAAACGGGTACCGGGCGATGTCGCGGTCGCTGGCTTCGACGGCGTCGAAGCATCGCGCTGGCTCAGCCACAGCATCGCCTCGGTCGATCAACCGATCGAACATATGGCGCAGGCAGCGGTCGATATGATGGCGTTGCGTATCGAGGACACGCATCTGCCTGCCGAGCGGCGGCTGTTTCCCGGCCGCCTTCAACGCGGCCAATCGGTCGCGGTCTGAGCCTTGGCTGGGCCCGCTTGCGACCGCGCTGGCGGAGAACATGAATGAGCGAGGACCGTGTCGATGTCGCCGTGGTCGGGGCCGGAATCATCGGCTTGTCGTGCGCTGCGTGGCTCCAGCGGCAGGAGCGAGCGCCGGTGCTGTTCGACGCGGCCGGGCTCGCCAACGGGGCATCGTTCGGAACCGCAGGGTTGATCAACGGCGACGCCCATCTGCCCGTCGCGCTACCCGGCATGATCTGGCGCGTGCCCGGCTGGCTGCGCGATCCGCACGGTCCGGTGCGGGTGCGGCCCGGCTATCTTCCGCGCGCCGCGCCGTGGCTGTTGCGCTGGCTGCTGGCGAGCCGTCCGGCGGCAGTGCGGCGCGGCGCACGCGCGCTGCATGCCCTCCACCGCGGCGTGTTCGAGGGGTACCGCACGATGCTCGGTGAGGCGGCGTTCGGGCAATTGCTGCGCCAGTCGGGCGGCGTCGTGCTGGCGCGCGGTGAGCGGCCGGGCAAGGACGAACTCCTCGCCAATGCGATCCGCGAGGAACTCGGCATCGGCTGCGAAACGCTTGGCCCCGAGCGGCTGCGCGAGCTGTTTCCGGGCATCGCGCCCTTTGCCAAACGCGGGCTGCTCTTCCCCAACAACGGCTACACCTTGTCACCGCACCGCTTGGTCGAGGCGCTGTTTGACCGGATCGTGGCTGGCGGCAGCGCGCTGCGGCAAGAGCGGGTCCTCAAGCTTATCCCCAGCGGCGACGGCTGGCAGTTGCTGACCAGCCGCGCGAACGTGATCGCTCGGACGGTCGTGGTCTGTGCGGGCGCATGGTCACGTTCGCTGCTCGACCCGCTCGGCGCGCGCATCCCGCTCGATACCGAACGCGGCTACCACCTTCAGCTCGGCACCCCGTCGATCCCGATCGCGCTGCCGATTATCCACCGCGCACGCGGCCTGGCGATCACGCCGATGGCCGAGGGGCTGCGGCTCGCAGGCACGGTGGAGATCGCCGGGCTCGACGCCCCGCCGGACGAGACCCGCGCGATCGTCCTGCGCCGTCATCTCGACGAACTGTTTCCCGGGGTCGAGGCAGAGACCAAGCGGCTGTGGATGGGATTCCGCCCATCGCTGCCCGACAGCGTCGCGGCGATCGGCCCGGTTGCGCGCCATCCGGGGCTGTTTGCGGCAGTCGGGCACGGGCACGACGGCATGATCGGCGCGCCCTCGACCGGGCGGCTGATTGCCGAACTCATCACCGGCACGCGCCCGCACATCGATCCCGCACCTTACGGCCTCGCCCGGTTCGGAACCTGACTGGCGATCAGCGGACGAGCGTTTCGGGCAGCCGCGACCACAGCAATGCCGCGAGTGCGAACAGCGCGACCGAAAGTCCCATCGCCAGCGGCAAGTGCCCCGAACCAGCGGTGTCGGTGCGGGACCTCCCCACCTTCGATCAATGCAGTTATATCCCGAATGCTTGGTGCCGTCGGATATCCAGACGCCAATCGTTCGAAAACTGTGCGAGGCTTGCCCCTTCGGCATCGTCACGGATTGGTTGCATACGCTTTCAATTTGCATGAAGGAGGTGCCGGTGCAAGGAGGGTATTCCGATGTCGCCCAGTTTGATTGTCGTTCTTTCGGAGGCTCAAGGCGGTTTCGACTGCCGTTGTCGCCAGATCACCGTTCGCCTCAGGCACAACCCTCGCCGCGCTGTCCGTCAGGGGTGGCACAGGCTTCACGCCAAGGACGCCCAGGCCATTTTAATCTGCGCGACGTCATTGCGTCGTTTCACCTGAATGGATCGATCGGGACCAAGCGCCGGCGACGTCGCCCGGCTCGCGGGGGTGTCCGCCTCGGCAGTTTCGCGCACGCTGCGCCCCGGCGGCAGCGCGTCCAAGGCGGTGCGTGCCAAGGTGCAAGCAGCGGCTGCGGCGCTCGGCTACTACCCGAACGCAATGGCGCGCGCGATGATCACGCGGCGTTCCGGCGTGGTCGGCGTCATCATGTCGGCGGAAACTGCGGTCTACTATCCCGAGGTCTTCAAGGAACTGTCGCTCGCGATCGGTCGGCGCGGCATGCAGACAATGGTGTTCATGCTCGAACAACCGGATGACGGTGCGGGCGCCGTTGCCCAGGTGTTGAGCTACCAGCTCGATGGCGTTGTCGTCCTTGTCGCGCTCGAACGCGGGCTTGTTGCAAGGCTTTGCGACCGGCAAGTGCCGGTCGTGCTCTATAATCGCGCGGACCCCTCGCTGGCGGTGAGCACCGTCGGTTGCGACCATTCGGCATCCGGATTCCAGCTCGCCCGGCACCTGCTCGGCCTCGGCCATCGAACATTCGGCCTGATCGAAGGACCGCCTGGCTCGATGGTCGGGGTGCAGCGTATGGCGGGGGTGCGTGATGCGATCCGGCAGGCAGGCCCCGCGAACGTTGCCATTTGCACCGCCGTCGGCGACTATAGCTATGCCAGCGGCAGGGACGCTATGCGCAGGCTCGCGATGGATTCGTCACCGTCGATGACGTCGATCATTGCCGTCAACGATACGATGGCGCTCGGCGCGCTCGATTATGCACGCTCGGTGCTGGGCCTCGACGTTCCCGGTTCGATGTCGTTCGCGGGCTTCGACGGAATCGGGGCGGCGGGATGGGAAAGCCATGGCCTGACCACGATGCGTCAGCCAGTCCGACGCATGACGCTGGCGGCGACGGAGATTCTCGCCGATCGGGCCAGCCAACCGCTGCTTCCGGTGGAGCATCGTCTGTTCGTTACGCAGCTGATCGAGGGAACGACGGTCGCGCCGATTGCGCCCCGCGGCCGGAGACCGCGCGACGCTCGCCGATAGGGCGGCCCCCTTGCAATCGTCAGGCTAACCGGCACCTCAGCGAAGATCGACTAGGATGAGCTTTCGGACGACCAATCAAACCCAAACGCTGGGGTTGCGGATGTCCGAGCTGTTTGCGGTAAGCCACACCGGCGAGGAATATATCTACGTCCTCAACGGGAGCATTGTCGTCCATACCGAGTTCTACGACCTCGTAACGCTAGGCCCGGGGCAGTCGATCTACATCGATTCAAGCATGGGCCACGCCTATCTGACCGCCGAGGGATGCGACGAGGCCCAGGTTCTCGGGATCATGTCCAGCGGCGACGAGGAGTTGATGCAATCGTTGCTCGACTTGTACGAAGATCAGAAGCGAACCGGAACTTCCAGCGGTTAGGTTTAGGAGGGTTTGCGAGCGATGCCCGCCAATCAAGCTGGACCGACTGGCTCCCGACCATCGAGCGAATTTTTTTTGCAACGACTTCCGCCCGGTGCCGGGTCAGCATATAAGTCGCCATCCGCACTTCCAGCGCTCCATCGAAAATCTCGACTGTGGCACGCTCGCCATCCGTCCGCTCGCCCGCTGGTTATTGGCCGCCGCAGCTGACCCTCGCGCGCATCCGTTTGACGAGGTGCTGTACCAATCTCGAAAACGCAAATTTGCGGGTATAGTCGTGGCCGCAACGCCCCCAAAATACTCCCACATCCCTTCTGGCTGGATGCGGACCACGCGGTCGCGTACGTACCAAGAATGCAGATTTCCGGCGAATTCAGCGTGAGGCTCCGGACGCAAGCGCACCCTTACGGAAGCACACGGACACAAAACCTGGTAGCGGAGGAGGGACTTGAACCCCCGACACGCGGATTATGATTCCGCTGCTCTAACCAGCTGAGCTACTCCGCCCCAAGGGCCTTTGCACCGCCCCGGACGAGCCGGGACCTGCGGGCAGGCGGCGCTCTTAGGAAAGCTGCCCCGCGCGGTCAACCGCCAGTTTCGGCTGGCGCTTGCCAAACCCTGTGCCCCGCCGCACAATTCCGCAAAACTGGAGGGGAACGGGCTATGACCGATGATAACGCACGCGCAATCCGGGCCATCCTGCTTGCTTCCGCCCCGCTATTGCTGGGCAATGCCCCGGCGCCCGATACCGCGCCCAAACCGGCTTCGGCAGCCACTATCGTCGCGCAGCGCGCAGTTGCGGCCACCCTGCCGACCAGCGACGGGCGCGATGCCGAATTCGCCGCCAAGGGCTTTCTCGCCACCCGCAGCGATCCGCTGATCAAGGCCAGCGACGGGCATGTGGTGTGGAACCTCGATGCCTATAAGTTCGTCGAAGGGGCAGCGCCCAGCACGGTGAACCCCTCGCTGTGGCGCCACATGGGGCTGCTGCGCCGCAGCGGGCTGTTCGCAGTCACCGACGGCGTGTGGCAGGTGCGCGGCTTCGATGTCTCGAACATGACCGTGGTGCGCGGCAAGACCGGGTGGATTGTGATCGACCCGCTGACCACGCGCGAGACCGCAGCAGCGGCGCTCGCGCTGGTCAACGAACGGCTCGGCGCGCGGTCGGTCGTCGCGGTTATATACAGCCACAGCCATGCCGATCATTTCGGCGGAGTGCGCGGGCTGCTCGACGGCAGCGCGCGCGAGGCCGCTTCACTGGCAGTCATCGCGCCCAACGGCTTCGTCGAGGAGGCGGCGTCTGAGAACGTGATGGCCGGGGCGGCGATGGGTCGGCGCGCCAATTACCAGTTCGGCGCGTTTCTTGCTCCGGGCGCGCAGGGCCAGATGGGCAGCGGTATCGGCATGGGCATCCCGGCGGGCGAGCAGACCCTGATCGCGCCGACCGACACCATTACCAAGACCGGAGAGACACGGCTGATCGACGGGGTCCGCCTTGAATTCCAGATGGTGCCGGGCAGCGAAGCCCCTGCGGAGATGAATGTTTTCATCGACTCCGCCGCGACCTTCCTCTCCGCCGAGATCGCGACCTGTTCGCTCCACAACATCCTGACCCCGCGCGGAGCGAAGGTCCGCGATGCGCGCGCCTGGGCGGGCTATCTCGACGAGGCGCTGCGGCTCTACGCGCCGCGCAGCGAGGCGATCGCCTCGAGCCATTGCTGGCCGCGGTTCGGGCGCACCGACCTTACCGCCTGGCTCGCCGGGCAGCGCGACAACTACCGCCATCTCCACGACCAGACCGTGCGGCTGATGAACCGCGGCGAGACGATGGACGAGATTGCCGAGGCCGTGACACCGCCCGCCGCGCTGGCCGGGCAATGGTCGAACCACGGCTATTACGGAACCTATCGCCACAACACCAAGGCGATCTACCAGTTCTACCTCGGCTGGTACGACGCGGTGCCCGCGCACCTCGATCAGTTGCCGCCGGTGCCGCGCGCGGCGAAATACGTCGCGGCAATGGGCGGGGCTGAAAAGGTGCTGGCGGGCGCGCGCAAGGCGATGGCAGCGGGCGATTACCGCTGGTCGTCGGACCTGCTCAACCAGCTGGTGTTCGCCGAGCCAGCGAACCGGGCGGCCCGCGAAGCGCTCGCCGACAGCTACGAGCAGCAGGGCTATCAGGCCGAGAGCGCGATCTGGCGCAACCAGTTCCTCTCCGCCGCGCGCGACCTGCGCCAAGGGCCGCAGGCGCGCCCGCCCGCGCAGAGCACCGATCTGGTGAGCGCGATCCCGACCCAGCTGCTGCTCGATTCGCTGGCCACGCGCTACGATCCGGCCAAGCTGGGGCGGCGCGGCATATCGCTGCGCTTCACCATGCCCGAGCGCGACGAGGTAGCGACGCTGGAGGCCAACGGCGCGGCGCTGATCGGGCGGATGGGGCCGAGTGGCCCGGTCGACGCGAGCATCGTCGCGCCGCGCCGCGCGCTGCTGGGGCTGCTGTTCCTCAAAATGCCCTTGGCGCAGCTCGAAGCTGCCGGGCTCAAGGTCGAAGGCGACCGGGCGGCGGTCGAGGCCATGGCCAATGCGCTCGACCCACTCCCCGGCTCGTTCAATATCGCCGAGCCCTAAAGCTCGCCGCGCGCTTTGCGGATAGCGAACCATTTGGCGACGTTGGCGTTATGCTGTTCCAGCGTGGTTGCGAACTGGTGCCCGCCGGTGCCGTCCGCCACCATGTAAAGGGCATCGGTCTTGGCCGGGTTGAGCACCGCCTGGATCGAGGCCTTGCCGGGATTGGTGATCGGTCCCTTGGGCAGGCCCACCATCGAATAGGTGTTGTAATCGTTGATCGCCGAGATTTCCGACTGGCGGATCCGGCGACCAAGCGGCTTGCCCCGGGTGATCGGGTAGATGATGGTCGGATCGGCCTGGAGCATGATCCCCTGCCGCAGCCGGTTCGAATAGAGTCCGGCGACAATCCGGCGTTCGCTGGGCTTGCCGGTTTCCTTCTCGACGATGGCTGCCAGCGCCAACGCCTCTTGCGGGGTCTTGACCGCAATCCCCGGCCCGCGCTTGGCCCAGAGTTCCTTCAGGCTCCGCTGCATCGCCGCCTGCATCCGCAACAGCACCGCCTGCCGCGTCTCGCCGCGTTCGATCTCGTAGGTATCGGGCAGGATCGAGCCGTCGGCGGGAACGGCAATGCTCCCGGTCAGCAGCGGCTGCGCCATCAGCCGGTCGTAGACCATGATCGAGGGCATCCCCTCGGGCACGGTGACAAACCGGCGCAGCACTTCATCGCCCTGCAGGATCGCGAGGATTTTCGAGGGGCTGGCACCCTCGGGCAGCAGAAATTCGCCCGCCTTGATCGGTGCCCCGCCCCCGAACAGGCGCGCGCGCAGCCGGAAGCTGTCGGCTGAGGCGATCGCGCGCTCCTTCTCCAGCTTGGTCGCGATCGAGGCCAGGCTCGATCCGTCGGGCACCACGAAAGTGCTCTCGCGGGCGAGCGGCCCGGCGCTGTACCACCCGCCCAGCAGGCTCCACCCGCCAACGACCAGCAAGATTGCAACGATTGCCGCCAGCAGGCAGCCGCGCCGTGGCACTATTCGACCGCCTTGACGATGACGCTGGCG
>JANOOJ010000083.1:0-5622 GCA_031421295.1 Novosphingobium sp. | reverse complement strand
CCCTCCCCAACGGGGAGGGGCTATTCAGCTGCGCATTAGCGGCTGTGGCCGTTTTAACCCTCACCTCTCCCGCCCAAGCCAAGCCCAAGCCGCCCGCTGGCTTTGAAGCCGCGCTCCCCATTCCGGCACCCGCCCCGCGCCCGGCGGACGGCAGCATCTTCAACGTCAGCGCCGGATACGCGCCGCTGACCGACGGGCGGCGCGCGCGGGTCGTCGGCGATCCGCTGACGATCATCCTGATCGAGGCCACCACCACCGCCAAAACCGCAGGCGCGAAAACCCAGCGCAGCGGCAGCTTCGGGATCACCCCGCCCAGCGCGGGTCTGCTGGCGTTTCTCAAACCCGATGCCCTTAAAGCCGGCGGCCAAGCGTCGTTCAATGGGCAGGGCAATGCCGCCCAGACGAGCTCACTCGACGGCGCGGTGGCAGTCACGATTGCCGAGGTCAGGCCGAATGGCACGGCGCTCGTCCGGGGGGAAAAGCGCATGTTGCTGAGCCAGGGACAGGAGTGGATCCAGTTCGCCGGGATCGTCCGGCTGGCCGACATCACCGCCGACAACACCGTGGCCTCCACCCGCGTCGCCGATGCGCGGATCGAATATGCCGGCAACGGCGCGATCCAGCGCGCCAGCCGCGAGGGCTGGCTGAGCCGGTTCTTCGCCATGATCAGTCCGTTTTGAGGGGGTGGTGATTATGCTGCTTCATCGCAATATCGGCACAAGTCGGCTCCTCCCCCCGTCGGGGGGAGGTTGGGTGGGGGGGAACTACGCCCGCGTCGACGCTCGGCTTCGCCTCACTCCTCAACCCCAACCCCTCCCCGTCGGGGAGGGGCTTTGGAAGGCCATCTCCCTGCTATTTTTGACACTTCTTGCGCTTTTCCCCCTCCCCGCTCACGCCGAACGCCTGCGCGATCTTGGCGCGTTCCAGGGCGTGCGTTCGAACCAGCTCACTGGCTACGGCATCGTCGTCGGGCTCGACGGGACCGGCGACGACAATCTCGAATACCTCACCCAGGCCATGCGCGGCGTATCGGGCCGCGTCGGGGTGCAGCTGCCGCCGGGAGTCTCGCCCGGCCTGAAGAACGCGGCGGCGGTGCTGATAACCGCCGACCTCCCCGCCTTTGCCAAGCCCGGACAGCGGATCGACATCACCGTCTCGGCGATCGGCAAGGCCAAAAGCCTGCGCGGCGGCGCGCTGATCCTGACCCCGCTCTACGGCGCGGACGGCCAGGTCTATGCGATGGCGCAGGGCAACCTCGCGGTCGGCGGGCTCGGCGTTTCAGGCCGTGATGGCTCGAAGCTGACCGTCAATATCCCGACCGTGGGGCGAATTTCCGACGGAGCGAGCGTCGAGCGCGCGGTGCTGACCGGGTTCGACAGCCATGAAGTGCTGCGCTGGAACCTGTTCCAGTCCGATTTCCTCACCGCGACCCGCGTCCGCGATGCGATCAACCGGCGCTATCCCGGCACCGCCGCAGTCGAAGACGGGGTGACGCTGGCGCTGCGGCTTCCGGCGGGCGGCGATGCGCGCGGCAGCCTGATGGCCGAGCTCGAGATGATCGAGGTGACCCCCGCCGAAACCCCGGCGCGCGTGATCGTCAACAGCCGCACCGGCACCGTGGTGATCAACAGCGCCGTGCGCTTGTCGCCCGCCGCGATCAGCCACGGCAAGCTGGTGGTGCGGATCGACGAAAGCCCCAGCGTCAGCCAGCCCGCGCCGTTCAGCGGCGGCGAGACGCGTACCCAGGAATCCTCGGAACTCAGCGCCGACGAGAGCGGCAACCGGGTCGCGCTGTTCCGCCCGGGCGCTTCGCTGGCCAGACTGGTCGATGCGCTCAACACGCTGGGGGTCAGCCCGGCGGACCTCGTCGCGATCCTCGAAGCCTTGAAACAGGCCGGTGCGCTCAAGGCCGAGATGGTAGTGATATGAGCCCGCTCGCCGCCCCTTCCCCGCCGCTCGGCACGCTGGCCGCGACACATGGCAGCGACCGCGCCCGGCTGTCGGTTGCGGCCAAACAATTCGAGGCGATCTTCGTGCGCCAGATGCTCAGCGCAGCCCGCGCGGCGAAGCTGGGTGACGATGCGTTTGGTGGTTCGGGTGTCGATATTTTCCGCGAGATGCAGGATGCGCGGTTTGCGGATATTGCGGCGGAGAGCGGCGCACTGGGGCTGGCGAAGACGATCGAGGCGCAATTGGCGGCGCTGCTTGGGGGCAGCGCGCGTGCTTCGACAAGCTCAGCACGAACGGATCCGGGAAACCATCCAGACCCCGCTCAGCCTGAGCTTGTCGAAGCCCGTCCTGAGCTTCGCCGAAGGGGCCGCGCGCCGACCTCTGATCGGGGCGCATAGCCATGGCCTCCGATCTCCTCTCGATCGCCCGCAGCGGCGCGCAGGCGGCGCGGCTCGCGCTCGATGTGACCGCGCAGAACATCGCCAATGCCTCGAGCGAGGGCTACGTCCGCCGCACGGTGCAGCTGGCCGAAGTCGCCTCGACCGGCGGAATCGGTCAGATCGGCGACATCTCGTTGTCGGGCGTCAGGCTCGACGCCGTAGTGCGCAATGCCGATCTGTTCCGCCAAGCCGAAGTGCGCCGCACCGGCAGCGATGCCGCGCGCGCCTCAGCCGAAGTCGCGGGACTCGAAAACATCGAAAGCGCGGTCGAACAAGCCGGTGTCTTTCCCGCGATCGTTCAGTTTGAAGCCGCGCTCCAACAGCTCGCCGCCGAACCGGTCGATCCCTCGCTGCGCGCCGCCGTGCTGGAGGATGCGCGGACCATGGCGCGCAGTTTCAACCTCGCCGCCACCTCGCTCGACGCGGTGGGCGAAGGACTGCGGTTCGAGGCGAGCGATGCCGTAACGCAGGTCAATCTCTATGCGCAGGAGCTCGGCCGGGTGAATTTGCGGCTGGCCCGAGCATCCGATGCCAGCAGCGACCAGACCGCGCTGCTCGACCAGCGCGATGCCCTGCTGCAAAAGCTCAGCGCCTATGCCGGTGTGAGCACCAAGATTTTCGCCGATCAGACCGTCGAAGTGCGGCTGGGCGGCGCTTCCGGGCCGCAGCTGGTGAGCAGCGGAACCGCCTCGACGCTGGCGTTGGCGAGCGCCGCCGATGGCACGATCTCCTTCACGCTCGGCGGCGCGGCGCTGACCTTGGGCAGCGGTTCGCTGGCGGGCAAGGCGCAGGCGCTGACTGTGCTGGCCGATACGCATGGCCAGCTCGATGCGCTCGCCGCGTCGCTCGCCACTGCCGTCAACGCCGCCCAGACCGGGGGCGTGGCGCTCGACGGAACCCCCGGACAGCCATTTTTCTCCGGTACCACCGCCAAAGACCTCGCCCTTGCCCTCACCGACGGCGCGGGTATCGCCACTGCCCCGGCCGGGGCCAGCGCCGGCAGCCGCGATCCGGCCAATCTCACCGCGCTGCGTGGGGCCATGTCCAGCGCCGACCTCGCCGGGGGCATGGACCGACTGCTGTTCTCGATTTCCAGCAAAGTCGCGGGGCGCACGATCACGCGCGATGCGCTGACCACCATCGCCGATACCGCCAAGCTCGCGCTTTCGGCGCAGGCCGGGGTCGATCTCGATGCCGAGGCGGTCAATCTCGTCCGCTTCCAACAGGCGTTCCAGGCCTCGGGCCGGGCGATGCAGGTCGCGTCCACGCTGTTCGACACTCTTCTCGCAATCCGGTGATTCAGCCATGACCAGTGTAAGCACCAGCGCCTTCTACGACCGCGCGAGGCTCGACATGAGCGCCCTGCGGGCCCGCGCCGAAAGCCTGCAAGGCGACATCGGCCGCGGCGAACGGCTGGCGCGCTCGTCCGACGATCCACTCGCGGCATCGCGGCTGCGCGCTCTGGCGCGGACCGACCGCCTCGCGCAGATCGACAGCTTCAACGCCAATCGCGCGACCGCCGACCTCGCCCTGACCGACCGCGCGCTCGGCTCCTTCGCCGAAACTGTCATTCGCGCGCAGGAGCTGGCGACGCAGGCCGCCAATGGTACGCTGACCGCGAGCCAGCGCGCCGGGATCGGCAGCGAACTGGCGCAGCTCCACGGCAATCTGATCGCGCTCGCCAACACCCGCGATGGCGACGACAATGCGCTGTTCGGCGGCGAGACTGCGGGCGCCGCCTATACGCTCGATGCCTCGGGGAACGCGGTCTACGGCGGGACCGCCAGCGCGGGCGTACTGCCGCTCGGCGGTGGCCAGAGCGTTACGCGCGGGCTGACCGGACCGGAATTCCTGAATTTTGGCGGGACCGATTTGTTCGCGCTGGTCAGGGGCCTCGCCGATGCGCTGCAAGGCGGCGTCGCCGATCCGGCAGGCGCGGCGCGCGCGGCGCTGGACCCGCTCGGTCAAGGGCTGGATGCAGTCACCACCGCGCAGACCGTGATCGGCAGTCGGCTTAACTGGATCGACCTCACCACCTCGCGCGCTGAGGCTCTGGGTCAGCAGCGCGCCGACGAACAGGCCGAAATCGGCGGGACCGACATCGCCGCGACCGTCACCCGGCTGCAGCAGGCGATGACCGTGCTCGAAGCGAGCCAGGCGAGCTTTGCCAAGCTCGCGGGCCTTTCGCTGTTCGACGCGCTGCGCTGAGAGGGGCTGAATAATGTACGCTGTCGCCGGGATGGTGATCCTGCTGGTCATGGTGTTCGGGGGGTTTGCCTTGACCGGCGGCGCGCTCGGCCCGGTGCTCGAAGCGATCCCGCACGAGATGTTGATCATCGGCGGCGCGGCGCTCGCCAGCCTCGTCACCGGCAATTCCATGCACGAGCTGAAAGCGCTGGGCGGCTCGCTGGGCAAAATCTTCAAGGGCCCGCGCCACACCAGGCAGGATCACATCGACGCGATCATCCTGACCACCCGGCTGATGAAGCTGCTGCGCAGCGAAGGCCCGGTCGCGCTGGAAAGCCATGTCACCGACCCGGGCAGTTCGGCGATCTTCGCCGAATTCCCGCGCCTGCTGGCCAACCAGCCGCTGGTCGCGCTGATCGCCGATGCGCTGACGCTGATCGTCGTCTCATCGGGCACGCTGGAGGTTCATGCGGTCGAGGAGGTGATGGATAATGCGATGAAGCAGCAGTTCCACGAAATGCACGAACCGCAACACACTTTGCAGACGCTGGCCGATGCACTGCCCGCGCTCGGGATCGTCGCTGCGGTGCTCGGCGTGGTCAAGACCATGGGGTCGATCGATCAGCCGCCCGCCATCCTGGGCGGGATGATCGGCTCCGCATTGGTGGGGACCTTTCTGGGGGTGCTGCTCGCCTATGGCATCGTCGCGCCGCTCGCCGGACGGCTCAAGCAGGTGATCGACGCGGACGAGCAGATCTTCCACGCAGTCAAGCAAGTGGTGATCGCCAGCCTGCACGGCTGGCCGCAGCCACTGGTGGTCGAAAGCGCCCGCTCGGGGTTGGGCCATGCCAATCGCCCGGGACTGAGCGAACTGCTCGACGCGCTGCGGGGGCGGTAAGATGAAGTGGTTGGCGCACGGTAACCAAGAGGAGCACAAGCACCCCAAGTGTGGCGTTTGGGGGGCCCCCGCAGGTTAAAAAGAAACTTAAGAAAAAGGTTTTATTGAAGCCGCCCACAAAAACCAAGAATGGGAAAAATATTTTAC
>JANOOJ010000082.1:0-5960 GCA_031421295.1 Novosphingobium sp. | reverse complement strand
TTTCCCAATCCGCTGGGCATGGCTGCGGGCTTCGACAAGGACGGTGAAGTTCCCGACGCGCTGCTCGCGCTCGGCTTCGGGTTTGCCGAGGTCGGCTCGATCACCCCGCTGCCGCAGCTCGGCAATCCCAAGCCGCGGCTGTTCCGGCTGACCGAGGACCGCGCGGTGATCAACCGGATGGGCTTCAACAACGGCGGGGCCGAAGCTGCGGTGGAGCGGCTGGCGCGGCGCGCCAGCAAGCCGGGGATCGTCGGAATCAATCTCGGCGCGAACAAGGATTCGACTGACCGGATCGCCGACTATGCCACGATGGCGCGGTTGATGGCCCCGCTGGCGAGCTACCTTGCGGTCAATGTCAGCAGCCCCAACACACCCGGGCTGCGCGCATTGCAGGACGAAGGCGCGCTCAGCGGATTGCTCGATGCCGTGCTCGCCGAGCGCGGAGCGTCAGGCCCGCCGGTGTTCCTCAAGGTCGCGCCCGATCTCGAACCCGCCGACATCGATGCGATCAGCCGGATCGTGCTCGACAAGCGGCTCGGCGCGCTGATCGTCGCCAACACCACCATCGCGCGCCCGCCGCTCAAGTCGCGCCACGCCGGGGAAAGTGGCGGCCTCTCGGGCGAGCCCTTGCGCGAACTCGCCCAGCAGCGGCTGCGCGATTTCCGCAAGGCCACCGGCGGCGCGATTCCGTTGATCGGCGTCGGCGGGATTGCCAGCGCCGCGGACGCCTGGGCGCGCATCCGCGCCGGGGCAAGTCTGGTCCAGCTCTACAGCGCGATGACTTATGCGGGACCGGGCATCGCCCACGTCGTGGTGCGCGGGCTGGAACGGTTGATGCGGCGCGATGGCTTCGCCAGCATTGCCGAGGCGGTGGGAAGCGAATAGCGTAGGCACCATGATCAGACATTTCGTTTCCGCCTGCGCCGCCGCGCTGCTGCTCGCCGGTTGCGCTACTGCCGCCCCGCCTCGCTCGACCGCGCCGCTCTATGAGCGCGGCATGGTCAGCGCGGCCGATCCGCGCGCGGCCGAGGCGGGGGCCGAAGTGCTCCGCGCCGGGGGCAGTGCCACCGACGCCGCGCTCGCCACGCTGCTGGCGTTGACCGTGGTCGAGCCGCAGAGCTCGGGAATCGGCGGCGGGGGGTTCCTGCTGGTCGACGACGGGCGCGGCAAAATTGCCAGCTTCGATGGCCGCGAAACCGCGCCGCTCGCGGCAGGGCCCGACTGGTTCTTCGTGAATGGCCAGCCGCTGACCACCCGGCAGGCGGTGCCCGGCGGGCGCAGCGTTGGGGTGCCCGGCAACCTGCGGCTGATGGCCGAGGCGCATGAACGCTATGGCAAGCTGAAATGGGCCGCGCTGTTCGCCCCCGCGATCCGGCTGGCGCGCGAGGGCTGGGTGCAGACCCCGCGCAATGTCGGCTTCCTCACCAGCTTCGCCGAAACCGCTGCGCTGACCCCGCAGGGCCGCGCGCTCTACTACGGCACCGATGGCCAGCCGCTCCCGGCGGGGAGCGTCATCAAGAACCCGGCGCTGGCGGTGTTCCTTGAAAGTCTCGCGGCACGCGGTGCGGACAGCTTCTATGTTGGCCCGAATGCGCAGGCGATTGTCAGCGCGGTTACCACCGCGCCGCGCAACCCCGCGCCAATGACTGCCGGTGATCTCGCCGCCTACTCGGCCAAGGAGCGTGCGCCGGTCTGCGTGACGTACCGCCGTCACAGACTGTGCGGCATGGGACCGCCCTCGTCGGGCGCAACCACGGTGTTCGCCACGCTCAAGCAGCTCGAACGGTTCGATTTGGGCGCGCTTGGGCACAACTCCCCGGTTGCCTGGCACCTGATCGCCGAATCGCAGCGGCTCGCCTACGCCGACCGCGAACGCTACCTCGCCGATCCCGATTTTGTGCCGGTGCCGGTGGCAGGGCTGCTCAGCGACAGCTACCTCGCGCGCCGCTCGGCGCTGATCTCTCCCACTGGCACGATTCCAAAGGCCGAAGCCGGGGTGCCCGACGGCGCGATGGCGCTGGCCGATGGCCTGCAGGTCGAAGAGCAGGGCACATCGCACTTCGTCGCAGTCGACCGGACCGGTCAGGCTGCGACGCTGACTTCGACCATCGAGAGCGCGTTTGGTTCGGGGCTGATGGTGGGCGGCTATTACCTCAACAACGAGCTGACCGATCTCAGCATCTTGCCCGCGCGCGGCGGCGTTCCGGTCGCCAACCGGGTCGAGGGGGGCAAGCGCCCGCGCAGCTCGATGGCACCGACGCTGGTCCATGGTCCCGACGGGAAGCTGCGGCTGGCGCTCGGCGCGGCGGGCGGCACGACGATCCCGGCACAGGTGCTGAAAGCGATCATCGGGGTGATCGACTGGAACCTGTCGGCGCAGGAGGCGCTTGCGCTTCCGGTCGTCTTTGCGCCCGGCGGCACGACGCTTTTCGTCGAAAAAGGCTCGGCGCTCGAAGCGATGATCCCGGCCTTGCAGGCGCTGGGCCATGCCGACGTGCAGATCCGCGCACCAAGCTTCAAGGCCAATGCCATCGAAGTGAAAGACGCCCGGCTGATTGGCGCGGCCGATCCGCGCAGCGATGGCAAGGCGGTTGCCGAGTAACCAATCGCGCCTTAAACCCGCGCCAAGGCCGCGCTAACGACGGCAAGCGAGAGGGTATTCCGTCCGTGCAATTGTCCGACATCAGCGCCAGCCCCAACCTCGTCGCGCTGTTCCTGTCGCGCGCCGATGCGCAAGGCGACAAGCCGTTCCTGTGGGCCAGGCACGACGGCGGCTGGCATCCGCTGAGCTGGGCCGACGCCGCGAGCCAGGTCTGCCGGATCGCCGAAAGCCTGCGCGCGCTGGGGCTCGAGGCGGGCGACCGGGTGATGCTGGTGTCCGAAAACCGCCCCGAATGGTGCATCGCCGACCTCGCGATCATGGCCGCGGGCTGCATCACCGTGCCGACCTACACCACCAATACCGAGCGCGATCACCGGCACATTCTGGGCAATTCCGAAGCGCGCTGCGTGATCGTCTCGAACGCCAGACTCGCCAAGCCGCTGCTCCCGGCGGTGCTCAGCTCGGACATCGCCGACCATGTCGTATCGATCGAGCCGATGCGCAGCCCGCAGGGCGGCGACACCGCCTTCCACGATTGGGCCTCGCTGATCTCGGGCGATGCCAAGGCAGCGCGCGCCGCAGTCGAAGCGCGGATCGCCGGAATCGAACGCAAGGACACCGCTTGCATCATCTATACCAGCGGCACCGGCGGGAGCCCGCGCGGCGTGATGCAGCACCACGGCGCGATATTATGCAACGTCTATGGCGCGGCGCGCATTCTCGAACAGGACTTCGGCTGGGGGGACGAAGTGTTCCTCTCGTTCCTCCCGCTCAGCCACGCCTATGAGCACAGCGGCGGGCAGTTCCTCCCCATCGGGATGGGTGGGCAGATCTATTATGCCGAGGGCCTCGAAAAGCTCGCCAGCAATATCGAGGAAGTGCGCCCGACCATCATGGTGGTGGTCCCGCGGCTGTTCGAGGTGCTGCGCACGCGGATCATGAAGCAGATCGAAAAGCAGGGCAAAGTCGCCAATTACATGATGGACCGCGCGCTCGCGATCGGCACCCACCAGGCGGCGCAAGGCCGCAAGCGGCTGCGCGACCGGCCGATGGATTTCGTGATCGGCAAGGCGCTGCGTCCCAAGATTCGCGCCAAGTTCGGCGGGCGGATGAAGGCCATGGTTTCGGGCGGCGCGCCGCTCAATCCCGAAATCGGGGTGTTCTTCGAGGCGATGGGGCTGACCATGCTGCAAGGCTATGGCCAGACCGAAGCCGGGCCGGTGATCAGCTGCAACCGCCCCAAGGCGGGCCTCAAGATGGATACCGTCGGCCCGCCAATGGAAGGCGTTACGGTCAGGATCGCCGAGGATGGCGAAATTCTGGTGCAGGGCGAGCTGGTGATGCACGGCTACTGGCGCAACCCGGCCGAGACCGCGCGGGTTCTCAAGCCAGACCCGGCTCAGCCGGACAAGGGCGTGTGGCTGCACACCGGCGACATCGGCCATCTCGATGCCAAGGGCCGGATCGTCATCACCGACCGCAAGAAGGACATGATCGTCAACGACAAGGGCGACAATATCGCGCCGCAGAAGATCGAAGGGATGCTGACGCTCCAGCCCGAAATCGCGCAGGCAATGGTGGTGGGCGACAAGCGGCCCTACATCGTCGGGCTGGTGGTCCCCGATGCCGAATGGGCGCTCGACTGGGCGCGTGCGCAAGGCGAGAAATTCGACGTGATCGCGCTGCAAGACCTCCCCGCCTTCCGCAGCGCCATCCGCGCGGCGATCGACCGGGTGAATGGCGATCTCTCGGTGACCGAGAAAGTCCGCCAGTTCGCCTTCGCCGATGAGGCATTCGGAATCGAGAACGAGGAAATGACCCCGAGTTTGAAGATTCGCCGCCACAAGCTGAAGGAGCGTTATGGGGCGCGGTTGGATGGGTTGTATAGGGGCTAGGGCAAAGGCACCTTGTGCGCATCGACAATGCGGCGGAAATTCGGGCTGACGCTGTTCAGGTCGATAACGTCGACCTTCCAGGGCACGCGCGCTTCGTCGAAGCTGTCGTGCAATTCTCCAAGGACCGAAAATGACAGTGGTCTCGGCCCTTCGATCGCCAGGTCAAGGTCCGACCACGATTTGAGCCGAATGCCGGTGGCCCGGCTGCCGAAGACGTAAGTCCGGTAGCCGGGTGGCAGACAGCGGGCGAGAATATCCTGGACGATGACCATGTGATCGGGGTCAATCGCCAATGCCACCGTCACTCCGACACCCGTTCCGCCAGTCGCTTCGCCAGGGCGCGGACATCTTCGAGAAAGTCCGGTATCTGCGAAACGGCCAGGATTGCCTTTGCTTCGTCATAGGTATGCGAGGTGGTGTTGCGCAACTTGCGGTATTCTTCCCACGCGAGCCATCCTCCGGCAACCAGCCCCTGCTCCCAGCCGGTGCGTATCAATGTCGGGAAGGTCATTTGAGCCACTTCGCCTGAATCGCCCATTGTCGCTTCCAAAACTCTGCGAAGCATCTTGTGCGACAGATCGTAGGTGAATTCGAAGCGCTGAATGACGCTGTCCCGGACCATATCGTCCGCCGGCTCGCGCGAGTGACGCTCGACCGCACTGGTCAATCGTTCAATGGCCTTGTTGAGCGGCTCGAGTTCGATAGTCATCCATTACCTATCGCCGATCGCATGACGCGCAGCAAGTACGCCGCAATCAAGCCGCTTCCTTCTCGATCCACTCGGGGAAAAAGCTTGGTGCGCGGGCCGACCAGCCGGGCGCGGTGGCGGCGGCTTCGCTGATCGACTGGAGCAGGTTCTTGCGGCGATCGGGGCGGATTTGCGGGAGCGCGGAGGCGGCGCAGAAGGCGGATGGCAGCCACGGCCGTACGTCGGGGCCGAGCAGGCGCTCGTAGAGAAAGCGGAACGCCGAGAAGCCCGAGAGCCGTTCCTGCGCCAGATCGAAGGCGGCGACGCGGACCAGCTTGCCGATGAAATCCTCGATCGCCTCGAACCCGGTCTCGCTTGGCAGCGCGCCGCGCAAAGTCTTGAGTTCCTGATAGACCACATACTGGCTGCGGATCGAGGCGCTCTCGCTGGCATCGCGCGCCCACAGCTTGAACGCATCTTGGCGGCCCAGCCCGATATCGAGGCTGCGCTTGATATAGCGCTGTTCGGCGGCGTCGAAGCCGGCGAATTCGCGCAGCTCGGCGATGGTCAGCGATGCGGTTCCGGTGTTCGACATGCAAGCCCCCTGATCTCGGGAGCAGATCACCAGAATTTGGTTAGCATCCGGTTAACCATGGTACTTTTGTGAGTGCGGTCAGGCCCTCCGGCCTGACCTTGCGGCACCGGCCCGCCTCACAAAATCACCATGGTTAACCGGATGCTAACCAAGTTCTGGTGATCTGCTCCCGAAATCAGG
>JANOOJ010000081.1:0-6511 GCA_031421295.1 Novosphingobium sp. | reverse complement strand
CCCTGAACCACAAGTTCTCGACCTCGCCGAAGTCAATCTTGGCGAGTATGCCGAAATTACCGAGCCCGATGCCGATCATCCGGCAGCGGCGATCGATGTTCAGCCGCCACAGGCACGCCAGATATTCGGCCAGCCACCAGTGCCCGACACCGCGCCGGACGATTTCGCACCCTTCACCGCGCCGGCTGCCGACTTTTCGGCACCTGTGGCGGCATTCACCGCGCCTGCTCCGGCCCCTCAGGCTGACATCGTGTTGCCGAATGCAAGTGCTGCGGAGCAGATCGTTTCCGCGCCGCTCGATTCGCTGGGCCTGGTCGGGCTGACCGAACGTTTTGCCCTGTCGCTCCAGCGTCGCCGCGAAGCTTCCGAACTCGCCGCTGCCGTCGCTGCGACAGCGGCCGAGCCCGAGGTGGTGACCGCTGTCGCCCCCGCAGCCGCTGAGCCGATCGCAGTCTCGCCTGCGGACATCGAAGTGGCCTTGCCAAGCTTCGCACGAATGGGCTCGCCCGAATTTGCCGCACCCTCTCAGCCCGAACCGCCGACCCCCATGGCGCTGCCCGCGTCGCTGCGTCCGCTCGACTTCGGCGATCATGCCGACGATGACGGCGAGGACTACGCGAGCTTTCTGCCGCTACGCAGAATTTCGATGCCGACCGCGCCGCTTGTCGAAGAACCAGCGGCTGAGGTTATCGAAGAGCCCGAAACCGAAGTCGCCTGCGATGACGAAATTGACGAAGACGACGGCTATAGCTCGCTGCTCGGACTGAGCCAGCCGACCCTGCCGCGCCAGCAGTTCGTCCGCATCGAAGAGCCCGAAGCGACCGAGGCGGAAATCGAGCCAGTGGTGATCTTCCCCGGCCAGGCCGCCCGCAGTTCTGGCTCGCTCGCACCGGTCGAAGCGCCCGCTGCCATCGTGCCGAGCGAGGTTACCTCGCTGCGCCGGTTCGATGCGCCGAGCACTGCCGCCGCTGGCCAGCCGGTCGCTGCTTCGGCTCCCACCGGGGCCGCACCCGATGCCGAAGAGACCGAGCGCGCCTTGCGAGCCGCGCTCGCCACGCTGCAGCGGATGAGCGGCGCAGCCTGAATTGCCGCTAACCGCGCGCTAGGCTCCCGCTAACCATCTCCAAGCCCGGCTTGACCCGTGCCAAGGGCTTCTTGGTCCCTTCGCAGTTGCAAAAACAGCTTCGTGTCGTCATGGGGGGATTTGGCGTAACTTTTGCTGCATCAAGCGGCGGGGCCGGTTGCGCTTAATTGCCGGATTGTCCCAGAAAATCGCCGTTTGGGCGGTCCGGCCGACGACAGGACGGACGAATCGATGGGTTACCCGGCGCCGCAGGGCCTTTATGATCCGCGCAACGAGCACGACGCCTGCGGTGTCGGCTTCGTCGCGCATATCAAAGGCGCGAAGAGCCACTCGATTATCGCTTCGGCGTTGGAAATCCTCAAGAATCTCGACCATCGCGGCGCGGTCGGAGCCGATCCGCTGCTCGGCGACGGCGCGGGCATCCTGATCCAGCTGCCCGACGCGCTCTTTCGCAACTGGGCAGCCGGCGCAGGCCTGACCCTTCCCCAGCCCGACGATTACGCGGTGGCGATGTGCTTCCTCCCCCGCGACGAACAGGCCCGCGACTTTGCGATCGCCAATTTCGAGAAGTTCATCGTCAAGGAAGGCCAGGCGCTGATTGGCTGGCGCGATGTGCCGTGTACCCTCGATGGCCTCGGCAAGGCTGTGATCGAACAGATGCCGGTGATCCGCCAGTGCTTCGTTGGTCGCGGCGACAATTGCGCCGATCAGGACGCGTTTGAGCGCAAGATCCTGGTGATCCGCAAGCAGGCGCAAAATCCCTTGGCGGCGCTGGCCGAAAAGCACGGGCTGCCGGGGCTGACCGAGCTTTACATGCCCAGCTTCTCGTCGCGCACGGTGGTCTACAAGGGGCTGCTGCTGGCAACGCAGGTCGGCAGTTTCTACGACGATCTGCGCGATCCGCTGGCGGTGTCGGCGCTTGGCCTCGTCCACCAGCGTTTCAGCACCAACACTTTCCCCAGCTGGAAGCTCGCCCATCCGTACCGGTTCATCGCCCACAACGGCGAGATCAATACGGTGCGCGGCAACGTCAACTGGATGAACGCGCGCCGCCGGACGATGGAATCGGAACTCCTCGGCCCCGATCTCGACAAGATGTGGCCGCTGATCCCGCACGGCCAGTCGGACACCGCGTGCCTCGACAATGCGCTCGAACTGCTGCTGGCGGGCGGCTACAGCCTCGCCCACGCGGTGATGATGCTGATCCCCGAGGCCTGGGCCGGCAATCCGCTGATGGATGCCAAGCGCCGCGCCTTCTACGAATACCATGCCGCGCTGATGGAGCCGTGGGACGGCCCTGCGGCAGTCGCTTTCACCGACGGCCGCCAGATCGGCGCAACGCTCGACCGCAATGGCCTGCGCCCGGCGCGCTTCCTGGTAACCGACGACGATCTGGTGGTGATGGCGTCGGAAAGCGGCGTGCTGCCGATCAAGGAAGACAATATCGTCCGCAAGTGGCGGCTCCAGCCCGGCCGCATGCTGCTGATCGACCTCGACGAGGGCCGGATCATCGAGGACGAGGAAATCAAGGCGCAGCTCGCGGGCGAAGAACCCTATACCGAGTGGCTCGAGGCGGCGCAGTACAAGCTGCGCGATCTCGAAGTGGTCGAACCCGAACTGGCAATGCTGCCGGTCGAAACCACCAGCCTGCTCGATCGCCAGCAGGCTTTCGGCTACACGCAGGAAGACATCTCGCGGTTCCTCGAACCGATGGCGATCAAGGGCGAGGACCCGATCGGTTCGATGGGGACCGACACGCCGATTGCCGTCCTCTCCAGCCGCAGCCGGTTGCTCTACGATTATTTCAAGCAGAACTTCGCGCAGGTTACCAATCCGCCGATCGATCCGATCCGCGAGGAACTGGTGATGAGCCTGGTCAGCATGATCGGGCCGCGCCCGAACCTGCTGGGCCACGATGCCGGGACGCACAAGCGGCTCGAAGTCGATCAGCCGATCCTCACCAACGAGGACGTCGCCAAGATGCGCTCGGTCGAAGCCGCGCTCGATGGCGCGTTCCGGACCGAGACGATCGACATGACCTGGCCTGCCACCAGCGGCGCGGCAGGGCTGGAACAGGCGCTCAAGGAAATGTGCTGGGCCGCGACCGAGGCGGTGCTGCAGGACAAGAACATCCTGATCCTGTCCGACCGCGCGCAATCGGCCGAGCGCATCCCGATGCCCGCGCTGCTGGCGACCGCCGCAGTCCACCATCACCTTGTCCGGCAAGGCCTGCGGATGCAGACCGGGCTGGTGGTCGAAACCGGCGAAGCGCGCGAAGTGCACCACTTCTGCGCGCTGGCGGGCTACGGTGCCGAGGCGATCAATCCTTACGTTGCGTTCGAAACGCTCGAAGCGATTCGCCTCCGCAAGGCACTGCCGCTGACCTACAAGGACGTGAAGAAAAACTACATCAAGGCGGTCGGCAAGGGTATCCTCAAGGTGATGTCCAAGATGGGCATCTCGACCTACCAGTCCTATTGCGGGGCGCAGATCTTCGACGCTATCGGGCTCTCGTCCGCCTTCATCGACAAATATTTCACCGGCACGGCGACCACCATCGAGGGCATCGGCCTGGCTGAGGTGGCCGAGGAAACCGTACGCCGCCATGCCGGGGCCTATGGCGACAACCCGATCTACAGCTCGATGCTCGATGTCGGCGGGATCTACCAATACCGGCTGCGCGGCGAAGAGCATGCCTGGACCCCGGCGAACGTCGCGCAACTCCAGCATGCAGTGCGCGGCAACGACCCCAGGAACTATGCGGAGTTCGCGGCTTCGATCAACGAGCAGTCCGAACGGATGCTGACCATCCGCGGACTGATGGCGCTCAAGCCCGCCGGAGACAGTGAGCTTGGGCCGCTCGATATTTCCGAGGTCGAACCGGCCAGCGAGATCGTCAAGCGCTTCGCCACCGGGGCGATGAGTTTCGGCTCGATCAGCCGCGAGGCGCATACCACGCTGGCGGTGGCGATGAACCGCATCGGCGGCAAATCGAACACCGGCGAGGGCGGCGAAGAAGCCGACCGCTTCAAGCCGCTGCCGGGTGGCGATTCGATGCGCTCGGCGATCAAGCAGGTCGCTTCGGGCCGCTTCGGGGTGACGGCGGAATACCTCGTCAACGCCGACGACATCCAGATCAAGATGGCGCAGGGGGCCAAGCCCGGCGAAGGCGGCCAGCTGCCCGGCGACAAGGTCGACAAGCATATCGCGGCGGTGCGTCATTCGACCCCCGGCGTGGGCCTGATCTCGCCCCCGCCGCACCATGACATCTATTCGATCGAAGACCTTGCCCAGTTGATCCACGATCTCAAGAACGTGAACCAGCGCGCGCGGATTTCGGTCAAGCTGGTGTCCGAAGTCGGGGTCGGCACGGTCGCTGCCGGGGTTTCGAAGTGCAAGGCCGATCACCTGACGATTGCTGGTTACGAAGGCGGGACCGGCGCTTCGCCGCTAACCTCGCTGACGCACGCCGGAAGCCCCTGGGAAATCGGCCTGGCCGAAACCCAGCAGACGCTGTTGCTCAACAATCTGCGCAGCCGCATCGCGGTGCAGGTCGATGGCGGGCTGCGGACGGGCCGCGATGTCGCGATCGGCGCGCTGCTCGGCGCGGACGAGTTCGGCTTTGCCACCGCGCCGCTGATCGCGGCGGGCTGTATCATGATGCGCAAGTGCCACCTCAACACCTGCCCGGTCGGCGTGGCGACGCAGGACCCGGTGCTGCGCGCGCGCTTCACCGGCCAGCCCGAGCATGTCGTCAACTACATGTTCTTCGTTGCCGAAGAGCTGCGCGCAATCATGGCCGGGATGGGCTTCCGCACCGTCGCCGAAATGGTCGGGCGGGTTGACCGGCTCGATATGAAGGCAGCGATCTCGCACTGGAAGGCGCAGGGCGTCGATCTCTCGCGGCTGCTCCACCAGGTGACCCCGACCCCCGGCACTACTTTGGGCTGGAGCGGGACGCAGGACCACGGGCTGGGAAGCGCCCTCGACGTCGATCTGATCGCGGCAGCCAGCGATGCGCTGAACAAGCGCGAAGCCACCCGGATCGAACGCAAGGTGATCAACGTCAACCGCACGGTGGGCGCGATGCTTTCGGGCGAAGTGGCGCAGCGTTATGGCCATGCCGGGCTCCCCGACAACACGATCAATGTCGCGCTGACCGGGGTTGCCGGGCAGAGCTTCGGCGCGTTCCTCGCCCACGGCGTCACGCTCGATCTGACCGGCGATGCCAATGATTATGTGGGCAAGGGCTTGTCCGGCGGGCGCGTGATCGTGCGCCAGCCGGGCCATGTCGATCGCGACCCGGCCCGGAACATCATCGTCGGCAACACCGTGCTCTATGGTGCCATTGCCGGTGAGGCCTATTTCAACGGCTGCGCGGGCGAGCGCTTTGCGGTGCGCAATTCGGGCGCGGTCGCGGTGGTCGAAGGGACCGGCGATCACGGCTGCGAATATATGACCGGCGGGGTGGTCTGCGTGCTGGGCAAGACCGGGCGCAATTTCGCTGCGGGCATGTCGGGCGGGATTGCCTATGTTTACGATCCCGAAGGCAGCTTTGCTTCGCTGTGCAATGCCGCGATGGTCGATCTTTTGCCGATTTCGGCGGCGCGCGACGATGAGGAGGGCGCCGGTCGTCCGCAGCAGCGCTCGAACGGCGTCCATAACGCCGGCATGGGCGACATGCTCCGCCACGACGCCGAACGCCTGCGCATCCTGCTCGAACGCCACCACCTCTACACCGGCAGCAAGCGTGCCCGCGCGCTGCTCGACGACTGGGACGATACGTTGAGCAAATTCGTCAAGGTGATGCCGCGCGATTACGCCCGAGCGCTCCAGCAACTCGAGACCGAGCGCGCCGAAGCCGCATTGGTGGCAGCGGAATGACAAAGTCTGCAACTCAACAGCGCCTCTCCCCTTGCGGGAGAGGATACGAAGGCTTGGCGCTCTTGCGCCTAGCCGCAGTTGGAGAGGGGGGCAGGTGCAGCGCATCGCCGACCCCCTCTCCCAGCTTCGCTGATTTCAGGAACTAAGCATGGGTAAGGAAACCGGATTTCTCGAGCTTGAGCGTGAGGCCCCGCATTACGCTGATCCCAAGGAACGGCTGCACCACTACAAGGAGTTCACGATCCCGCAGGCCGAACCGGTGCTGCAGGGGCAGGCTTCGCGCTGCATGGATTGCGGGATTCCCTATTGTCACAACGGCTGTCCGGTGAACAACATGATCCCCGACTGGAACCATCTGGTTTACGAGGGCGACTGGCGCGAAGCGCTCGACAACCTCCACTCGACCAACAATTTCCCCGAATTTACCGGGCGGATTTGCCCCGCGCCGTGCGAGGCGAGCTGCACCCTCAACATCGTCGATGCGCCGGTGACGATCAAATCGATCGAATGCGCGATTGTCGATCGTGGCTGGGACGAGCACTG
>JANOOJ010000080.1:0-1714 GCA_031421295.1 Novosphingobium sp. | reverse complement strand
TGGCGACAAGAAAGCGATCGACGATGTCTCGATCGACATTGCCACCCAATATGTGACCTCGTTCATCGGTCCATCGGGCTGCGGCAAGTCAACCTTTCTGCGCTCGCTCAACCGGATGAACGACACGATTGCGTCGGCGCGCTTCGAGGGCGAGATCCGCCTCGACGGGCAGGACATTTACCGTTCGGGGATGGATGTGGTGCAGCTGCGCGCGCGCGTCGGCATGGTGTTTCAGAAGCCCAACCCCTTCCCCAAGTCGATCTACGAGAATGTCGCCTATGGCCCGCGCATCCACGGATTGTCGGGGAGCAAGTCCGAACTCGACGAGATTGTCGAGCGCGCGCTGCGCCGCGCGGGGCTGTGGGACGAAGTGAAGGATCGCCTGACCGATAGCGGCACCGCGCTGTCCGGCGGGCAGCAGCAGCGGCTGTGCATCGCCCGCGCGATCGCGGTCGATCCCGAAGTCATCCTGATGGACGAACCCTGCTCGGCGCTCGATCCGATCGCCACCGCGCGGATCGAGGAACTGATCGACGATCTGCGCGGCCGCTATGCGATCGTCATCGTCACCCACTCGATGCAGCAGGCGGCGCGCGTTTCTCAGCGCACGGCCTTCTTCCACCTCGGCAAGATGGTAGAATACGGCAAGACCTCGGATATCTTCACCAACCCGCGTGAGGAAAAGACCAGGGACTACATCACCGGACGTTACGGGTAAGGCACGGCACATGGCTGCAGAACACACGGTCAAGGCATTCGACGAGGACATCACCCGGCTGCGCGGTCTGATCGCGGAGATGGGCGGGCTAGCCGAAGTGGCGCTCGCCGAGAGCATGGAAGCGCTCGTCAAGGGTGCGCCCGAGCTGGCCCAAGGCGTTATCGCGCGCGACAAACGGATCGACGCGCTCGAAGCCGAAGTCGATCGCCTCGCTATCCGCATCATCGCGCTCCGCGCGCCGATGGCAGTCGATCTGCGCGAGGTTATCGCCGCGCTGAAAATCGCCGGCGTGATCGAGCGGATCGGCGATTATTCCAAAAACATCGCCAAGGCGGCGGGCCAGATCGAGGGCCGCAAGAAGTTCGAGCCGCTGACGCTGATCCCGGCCATGGCCGAAATGGCCGGCAGTATGGTTCACGATGTATTGACCGCCTACGCCGCACGCGATGCCGCGCTGGCCGCCGAAGTGGTCAAGCGCGACGACAAGGTCGACGCCTTTTACGAGAGCATTTTCCGCAACCTCGTCAGCTATATGGTGGAAAACCCGGCAACGATCAGCAGCGCCGCACAATTGCTGTTTGTGGCGCGCAATATCGAGCGGATCGGCGACCACGCCACCAACGTGGCCGAGATGGTCTATTACGCCGCAACGGGCAATTATCTGACCGAGAGGTAATTTCAATGCTGTCCCCGCGCCTGCTGCTGGTCGAGGATGACCCCGCACTCGCCGAACTGCTCGAGTTCCGCTTCAAGGCCGAGGGCTATGCCGTCCAGGTCACGCCCGATGGCGATGAAGCCTTGCTGCTGGCGGCCGAAGAAGCCCCCGATCTGGTCGTGCTCGACTGGATGATCGAAGGCACCAGCGGGATCGAGGTCTGCCGCCGCCTGCGCCGCGACAAGGCGACCGCGCATGTGCCGATCATCATGCTCACCGCGCGCGAGGCCGAGGACGACCGGATTCGCGGGCTCGAGACCGGGGCCGACGATTACCTCACC
>JANOOJ010000079.1:0-17655 GCA_031421295.1 Novosphingobium sp. | reverse complement strand
ATTCTTGCCAATGAGTTGATTGGCAAACATCCCAAGCTGTATCACCGATATTTCGGCCGGTCGGCCATGAGCTGGAACGGGATTACCCAGAAGAATCACGATCCGACGTTGGGCATTGTCCCCGGCGCGGACGGGATCAAGACCGGGCATACTTTTGCGGCCGGCTTCAATTTTCTCGGCTCAGCCAAGCGGGGAGATCGCCGTCTGGTCGTGGTGATCGGGGGGGCGTGGATCCACGAAGCCCGAGCCAATGCGGCGCGCGAATTGCTCGAATGGGGCTTTGCCGGGTGGGACAGCCGCCCGCTGGTCGGCGTCGGGCAGCGCGTGGGTGAAGCGCAGGTGCAGGGCGGCGCTGCCCGCCACGTCGCGCTGCTCGCGCCGCAGACATTTGCGCTCGCTCTGCCCAAGGGCCAATATCCCACTGTGACCACCCGCATCCGCTATACCGGCCCGCTCAAGGCCCCGATCGCCAAGGGCGCAACCGTGGCCAGGCTTGAGGTCGAGATCGACGGGCAGCCACCGCACGCCCTGCCGCTGGTCGCCGCCACAGCCGTCGGGACGGCGGGGCCGCTCGACCGGCTGGTCAACGGCTTGGCGGGGCTGGTGCCATGACGCCGGGCAAATTCATCGCCTTCGAGGGCGGGGAGGGGGCGGGCAAATCGACCCAGGCCCGCCTGCTCGCCGCTGCGCTCGAAGCGCGCGGCATTGCCTGCGTCGTCACCCGCGAACCCGGCGGGACCCCCGGTGCCGAAGCGATCCGCGCGCTGCTGCTCGGCCTGGAGGGCGAGGGCTGGAATGCCCGCGCCGAAGCGCTGCTGTTCGCCGCCGCGCGCTCGGATCACGTCGAGCGGTTGATCCGCCCCGCGCTGGCGATGGGCAAATGGGTGATCTGCGACCGTTTCGTCGATTCGAGCCGCGCCTACCAGGGCGGCGGCGGCGGGCTGACCGATGCCGAAGTGCTCGAACTCCACCGGATCGGCAGCGGCGGACTGCTCCCCGACCTGACCCTGCTGGTCGAAGTCTCGCCCGACGTGGCCGCCCAGCGATTGTCCGCCCGCGATGGCGATGCGCCCGACCGGATCGGTGGCCGCGCGGCGAGCTACCATGACGCGGTGGCCGAAGCCTTCGTTCGCTTCGCCCAAGCCGAGCCGGAAAGGTTCGCCCGGATCGATGGCGACGGCAGCGCCGATTCAGTTCATCTCACCGTGGTCTCCGCGCTGTTGACCCGTCTCTCGGTGCCGCTGTGACGCTGCTCGGTCACGACGAGCCATGGCGCGAATGGCGCGCCGCCATGACGTCATCGCGGATGCATCATGCGTGGATTCTCGCGGGTTTGCGCGGGATCGGCAAGGCCAGCTTCGCCCGCGCCGCCGCAGCCGAGCTGGTCACCGAGCCTGGAATTCCGCAACCCAATCCGGCCAATCATCCCGACATCATCGTCCTCGATCCGCTCCCCGCCAACGACGACGAGGAGAAGAAGCGCACTGAGGGCAAACCCTTCCAGACCAAGCGGAATATCTCGATCGATCAGGTCCGGCGGATGCAGCAGCGGCTGGTCACCCGGCCCACGCTTGGCAGCCGCCGCGCGATCATCATCGATCCCGCCGACGACATGGAAAAGGGCGCGGTCAACGCCTTGCTCAAGGCGCTCGAGGAACCGCCGCGGGGGACGTTTTTCCTGCTGGTCGCGCATCGCCCCGGCCGCTTACTGCCGACGATCCGTTCGCGCTGCCGGATCCTCCGGTTCAATCCGCTAAGCGATGCCGAAGTTACGAAAATTCTTGCAGATTCTCCAGCCGACGCCACCACCCGCGCCGCTGCGGTTGCCGCTGCTGAGGGCTCGCCCGGTGTTGCGCTCGGCTTCGTCGGGCAGGAGCTCGGCGGATTGCACACGCTGATGCAGCGGTTGCTGCGCGAAGGCGACGAACGCTTCGAACTGCGCGGAATGCTGGCCGACGAGATCGGCGCACGGCCCGACCGCGAGCGGATCGCCGCCACGCTCGATCTGGCGCGCGCAGTGCTCGCCGCCGAATTGCGCAATTCTGGGCCTTTGCGGCAATCACGCATCATCGCCGCCCACGCCGAACTGGTCCGCCTCGCCGGGCAGGCCCCGACCTACAACTTCGACGCGGGGCTACTGGTGATGGAAATTGGCGGGTTGCTGGCCTCCGCCGCCGCCCCTAGAGATGCGGCAGCCTGAGACGTTGAAAGACTGCACCCCGGCAATGGCCGAACCCTATTACATCACCACCGCGATCAGCTACCCCAATGGGCGCCCTCACATCGGCCACGCCTATGAGGCGATTGCCGCCGATGTGATTGCCCGCTTTCAGCGCGCGCAAGGCCGCGACGTGCGGTTCCAGACCGGGACCGACGAACACGGCCTCAAGATGGCGCAAAAGGCGCGCGAACTGGGAGTCGAGCCGGCTGCGCTTGCTGCGGAGATGTCGCAATATTTCATTGATATGTGCGACGGTCTGAACATCAGCTATGATGTATTTCAACGCACCACCGACGCGCGCCATCATGCCGCCAGCCAGGAGCTATGGCGACGGATGGAGGCCAATGGCGATCTCTATCTCGATCGCTACGAAGGTTGGTACTCGATCCGCGACGAAGCCTATTACGACACAAGCGAGCTGATCGACGGGGAAGGGGCGGAGAAGCTCTCGCCGCAGGGCACCCCGGTCGAATGGACCGTCGAGGAAAGCTGGTTCTTCCGGCTGTCGAACTACGCCGAGCGGCTGCTCGCGCTGTTCCGCGACAATCCCGAGTGGCTGCGCCCCGAAAGCCGCCGCAACGAGATGGTGGCGTTCATCGAGGGCGGCCTGCGCGATCTTTCGGTCTCGCGCACCAGCTTCGATTGGGGGGTCAAAGTCCCGGGCAGCGATAATCACGTCATGTATGTGTGGGTCGATGCGCTGACCAACTATCTGACCGGGCTCGGTTTTCCGGATCAGACGCCCGAATTCGAAAAGTGGTGGTCGGCCGATCTCCATCTGATCGGCAAGGACATCACGCGGTTTCACGCGGTCTACTGGCCGGCCTTTCTGTGGAGCGCGGGCATCGCACTGCCCAAACAGGTGTTCAGCCACGGCTTCCTGCTCAACCGCGGGCAGAAAGAGTCCAAATCGCTCGGCAACGTCACCGATCCGATCGCGCTGGCGGAGCAGTTCGGGGTCGATACGCTGCGCTATTTCCTCATGCGCGAAGTCGCCTTCGGGCAGGACGGCAGCTTTTCGCCCGAGGCAATGGTGACCCGCGCCAATGCCGAACTGGCGAACAGCTTCGGCAATCTGGCGCAACGCTCATTGTCGATGATTTTCAAGAATTTGGATGGTCTAGTTCCGGCATGGGGAAATGCTCCCGAAGATATGAAGCTTCGGTCCGACGTTAGGAGCGCAGTATTAAACGACCTTCGAAATGAATTCGAAAATCTGTCATTCTCGGTTGGTTTGGAATGCTGGATGAAGGCTGTCTTTGCCTGCAACGCGTACGTCGATGAGATGGCACCTTGGGCGCTCAGAAAATCGGACCCGGGCCGCATGAACGAGGTGCTTGGTACACTATATCGCTGCATAACGGACCTTGCGATCGGTCTGATGGCCGTCGCCCCAACGTCTGCAAACCGCTTGCTGGACGACATGGGGATTGATCCGAAAGATCGGACTTTCGACTGGCTCGCCAATGGAAACCCAGCCAATCCAATGAACCATAGGCTTTCTACGCCGACTCCAATCTTCCCCCGCCTCGAACTCCCCGCCGAAACCGCCTGATGTTGATCGATTCACACTGCCACCTCGTTTACAAGGGGCTGGTCGAAGACCGCGAAGGCGTGCTCGAACGCGCGCGGGCGGCGGGAGTGGGGGGCTTCCTTTCGATCTCGACCCGTCAGAGCGAATGGGACGCGGTGATCGCCAGCGCCGCCACGCAGCCCGACGTATGGGCCAGCGTCGGGATCCACCCGCACGAGGCCGATGCGCATGCCGATCTGGGCGAAACGGTGCTGCTCGCCGCCACCGACCATCCCAAGGTCATCGCGGTCGGCGAAACCGGGCTCGACTATTATTACGACAAGTCCGATCGCGCGGTGCAACGCGCGCTGTTCCGGATACATATCGCGGTCGCCCGCCAGACCCGGCTGCCGCTGGTGATCCACACCCGCGATGCCGAAGAGGATACCGCCGCGATCCTCACCGAGGAGATGGCCAGGGGCGCATTCCCCGCACTGATCCATTGTTTCACGGCGTCGGCGGACTTCGCTGCCAAGGTGCTGGAGCTCGGCCTGTCGATCTCGCTGTCGGGCATCGTTACCTTCAAGAATGCCAGGGATTTGCAGGACATCGCTGCAAGCCTGCCCGAGGATCGCATCCTGGTCGAAACCGACGCACCGTTCCTCGCGCCGGTCCCACATCGCGGTCACACTTGCGAGCCGGCCTTCGTGGCCGACACGGCGCGGTTCGTGGCGGAACTGAGAGGTGTTTCCCCCGAAGCCCTGGCCGAGACCACGACCCGAAACTTCCACGCGCTGTTCACGAAAGCCTGTCCCGAACGAAGTCGAGGGGCGGCGGCGTGAAGCTGCTGATGCTCGGCGCGGGCACTTCGACCGGGGTGCCGCGGATCGGCAACGATTGGGGCCTGTGCGACCCCGCCGAGCCGAAGAACCGCCGCACCCGCGTTTCAATCATCGTCGAAAGCGATTCCGGGACGCGGCTGCTGGTCGATACCTCGACCGATCTGCGCGCGCAGTTGCTCGCCAACGAGATCGACCGGATCGATGCGGTGTTCTGGACGCATGACCACGCCGATCACACGCATGGCATCGATGATCTTCGGCCATTGCGCTACGGTCGCGGTGGGCCGATCCCGGGCTATGCTGCCGGAGAAACCGTGCGCCGGTTGCGCCAGCGGTTCGATTACGTGTTTGCCGGCCAGCACGGCTATCCGACCATCGTCGCGCTCGAAAGCCTTGACCGGTTACGGATGTGCATGGGCTTTGGCGTTCGCCACTGCCAGATGCCGCACGGACCGGCGCAGAGCACCGCGTTTCGGTTCGATTGCGATGGGAAGTCAATCGGGTACGCGACAGATTTCAGCGCGATTACACGCGAAATGGTCGAACTGCTCGACGGTTGCGATCTACTGGTCAGCGATTGCCTGCGCCGCGACCCGCACCCGACGCACGCCCATCTCGCCATGGCGCTCGAGCTGGCGCAGGCCTGCGGCGCTCGACGGACCGTGCTGACGCATCTCGACAAAAGCATGGACTATGCGACGCTTGCGGGCGAAGTTCCGGCGCATGTGCTGGTGGGCTACGACGGGCTGGAGTTGACGGCATGAGCGATGGCGGAACGATCGCTGCGGTGATTGGGCTGGGTGCATCGCTGGTCCTGGCGCTGAGCGCCTATCGCGGTCGGCAGCTTGGGTTCGAGCGAACCGCAGCGTTCTTCGTCGCATGGGTCGTGATCATCGCGGGGCTGGCTTACCTGATTCAACGGTTTTCCGCGTGAGGGGCCTCGTCATGCCTCGATTTAATTTAACATAATATATATTATCATTCCAATATGACCGAAGCACCGATACCCCCTCTCGACCGCCTCCTCCGGATCATGGCCCGATTGCGCGACCCGGTGTCGGGCTGCGAATGGGACCTCGCGCAAAACTTCGCGACGATCGCGCCCTATACGATCGAGGAAGCCTATGAAGTCGCCGATGCGATTGCGCGTGGCGACCTGGGCGCACTGCGCGACGAACTTGGCGATTTGCTGCTCCAGGTGGTGTTCCATACGCGCATGGCCGAAGAAGCCGGCGCATTCGATTTCGCCGCCGTCGTCGCCGCAATTTCCAACAAGATGGAAGCACGCCATCCGCATATTTTCAGCGACGTTCCGGACACCGGCCAATCGCGCGAGGATCGCTGGGAAGCGCTCAAGGCCGAGGAACGCAGCGCCAAGGGCGCAGTCAGCGCGCTCGACGGCGTCGCCCTCGCCCTCCCCGCGCTGATGCGCGCTGAGAAGCTGCAGAAGCGCGCCGCGCGCGTCGGCTTCGATTGGCCCGACGTAGCGGGACCGGCTGACAAGGTGCGTGAGGAAATGGCCGAACTCGCCGCCGCTGGAACGGATGCCGAACGCGCCGAGGAGGCTGGCGACCTCCTGTTTGCCGCCGTCAATCTCGTCCGCGCTTACGGTGTCGCCCCGGAAGATACCTTGCGTGCCGCCAATGCCAAATTCGAGCGCCGCTTCCGCGCGATGGAGGAAATCGCCGTGACGCGCGGCCTGGACTTCGACAGTCTTGATCTTGAACAGCAGGACGCGCTGTGGCGTGACGTCAAAGCGTCAGAACCGGCTAAAACGACCTAAATCGCGGGGGGTAAGCCGCACTTCGAGGCGGTGGAGCGGCCCGCGCTCGTCCTCGCCCGCTTCGGTATCGCTCAGCACCTCGCCATTGGCATGCAGCCAGGCGAGCCGCTGGCCGTCGCTCGCCGGCATTACGAACACATGCGTGCGCGCAGACGAGGTCAGCAACTTGCTCACGTGTTCCAGCAGCTCGGCACAGCCCGCCCCGGTCAGCGCCGAGACCGGGACGATCGCTTCGTCCTGCTTCACCGCGATCTGTTCGCGCAGCTCGGCTGCATGTTCGGGATCGAGCAGGTCCCATTTGTTCCACGCCTCGACGATCGGAATCTTGAGCTCCGCTGCATCGGGTTCGATCAGCCCCAGCTCACCCAGCACATGCAGCACTTGGTCCTTTTGCGCAGCGCTATCGGGATTGGCGATGTCGCGTACATGGACAATCACGTCGGCCGCCTCGACCTCTTCGAGCGTCGCACGAAAAGCCGCCACCAGCTGGGTCGGCAGATCGGAGATGAAACCCACCGTGTCCGACAGGATCGCCTTGTCGAGCCCCGGCAGGCGAATGCTGCGCATCGTCGGATCGAGCGTCGCGAACAGCAAATCCTCGGCCATCACCGTCGCACCCGTCAGGTGGTTGAACAGCGTCGATTTGCCCGCATTGGTATAGCCGACCAGCGCGATCACCGGCCACGGTGCCCGCTCGCGCCGCTGGCGGTGGAGTCCGCGCGTGCGGCGCACCTGATCGAGTTCGCGGCGCAGCTTGGCCATGCGGTCGCGGATCATCCGGCGATCAGACTCGATCTGGGTCTCACCCGGTCCGCCGAGGAAGCCGAAGCCGCCGCGCTGGCGTTCAAGGTGCGTCCAGCTGCGCACCAGTCGCCCGGCCTGATAATCGAGATGCGCCAGCTCGACTTGCAACCGCCCTTCGGCGGTCGCCGCGCGCTCGCCGAAGATCTCGAGGATCAACCCGGTGCGGTCGATCACCTTGCGCCCCAGCTTCTCCTCAAGGTTGCGCTGCTGGATCGCGGTCAGCGCGCCATCGACGATCACCAGTTCGGACTCGCCTTGGGTGCAGGCAATCGCGATATTGGCGATCTGGCCTTCGCCGAACAGCGTGGCGGCACGCGCTTGGCGGATGGGAATAGCGAAGGCATCGGCCACCACCAATCCGATTGCCAATGCGAGGCCTTTGGCTTCCTCGAGCCGCGCCGCTGCATCGCCGCCGCGATGACCGCGCAGTTCCGGACAGACGACAATGGCCCGCGCACCGCGCGAGACCTCGCCCTTGGCTTCGTCGGAAAATGTCAGGCGTCGTTGTCCTCTTCGCCTTCCCAGTCACCCGAAAGATCGACCGGAGTGACCGGCTGGACCGTCGATACGGCATGCTTGTAAGCCAGCTGGACGTAGCCTTCGCGCTCCAGCAGCATGCAGAACAGATCGTAAGCCGCAACCCGGCCCTGCAACATCACGCCGTTGACCAGGAACATCGTCACCTGCACGCCTGCATTGCGGACGCTGGAAAGAAACACGTCCTGCAGCAGGCGTATCTTCTTGCCGCCGTCCGCCGCGTTGAACAGGCGCGCGTCGAGCGGCGCGCTGGGCATGATCGTCGAGACAGCATGCTTGTAGACCAGCTGCGACTGGCCATCGCGGCGCAGCAGGATCGAGAAATTGTCGAACCAGGTGACGATCCCCTGCAGCTTGACGCCCTTGACCAGGAACACCGTGACCGGGACCTTGTTCTTGCGCAGCAAATTGAGGAACTGGTCCTGAAGGTTCTGGCCCTTGGCGCTGGTCGTCCCGGCTGTCACCGGAATGGCCAGCGCATCGGCCACCGGAATGGTCAGCGCATCGGCGCTATCGGTGGCGATCTCGGCGGGATCTGCTTCGGCCTTGGCGGGCTTGGCACGTGCAGTCAGGGTGCGTGAAGTCATTGTTGGCTTCCTTCTTGTTGGCGGCCGCTTGTGCGGTCCGCGATCTGGCCTGACTGCACCGCAAGGGCACAGGCAGAGCCGCGTATCGGTGCCTATGCTATCGCGCTCGCCTTGCCGCGTAAATGCGTAAGTTGCGTGACCGTTCCGAAGAATGCGTCTGCGCTTATTCCTCCTCGCTCTCGTGCCGATCGGCCATCCCCAGCAGCTTGAGTTTGCGGTGCAAGGCCGAGCGCTCCATCCCGATGAAACTGGCGGTTCTCGAAATGTTGCCGGAGAACCGCCGGATCTGGACCCGGAGATATTCGCGCTCGAAGTTCTCGCGCGCCTCGCGCAGCGGCACCCCCATTAGCGCCGAAATCCCCGAATCGCCGTTCATCCGCCCGCTGAGGATCTCGGTCGGAAGCATGTCCGCCTCGATTCGCTGGAGCCGTTCGCGCGGGGTCAGGATGGTGGTGCGCTCGACGACATTGCGGAGCTGGCGGACATTGCCGGGCCATTCGTAAGATTGCAGCGCCGCCATCGCCTCGATACTGATCTCGGGCGGCGGGATGCCATTATCGGCGGCGTAGCGCGCAAAGAAGTGATCGACGAGCGAGGGGATATCCTCGCGCCGATCGGCCAGCGAAGGGATCGTTACCGGCACCACGTTGAGCCGGTAGAACAGGTCTTCGCGGAAACGCCGTTCGGCGATTTCCTTCTCAAGCTCGCGCGCGCTCGAAGATACCACGCGAACGTCGACGCGAATCTGGCGGTTACCGCCCACCCGGACGAACGACTGCTCGGTCAGCACGCGCAGGATTCGCGCCTGGGTCGAAAGCGGCATATCCGCCACTTCATCGAAATACAGCGTGCCGCCATCGGCCATTTCGAGCAATCCCGCCCGCACCAGCTTGCCGCCCGATTCCTCGCCGAACAGCTCCTGCTCGAAGCGTTCGGGCGTAATCCGCGCCGAATTGACGCTGACGAAGGCATTGGCAGCGCGCGGACTCCAGCTGTGGAGCAGCCGCGCGGCGACTTCCTTGCCGGCGCCGGCCGGGCCGGTGATCAGCACGCGGCTGCCGGTGTTGGCGACCCGCTTGAGCGTGGCCCGCACCGTGTTGATCGAGGTCGAGTTGCCGGTGAACTCGTCCGACATCGTAAAGCCCTGCCGTAACTGCGCGTTTTCACGGCGCAATCGCTCGGTCTCGGTCGCCCGGCCAACCAGCAGCAGCAGGCGTTCGGCTTCGAACGGCTTCTCGATGAAGTCCATCGCCCCGCGGCTGATGGCCGAGACCGCTGTATCGATATTGCCGTGGCCTGAAAAGATGATCACCGGCAGCTCGGGCTCGCGGCTCTTGATCGCGTCGAGCACTTCGAGCCCGTCCATCGGGCTGCCGTGCAGCCAGACATCGAGCAGCACCAGCGACGGGCGCCGCTGGTCGATCGCATCGAGCGCGGCCTGGCTATCGCCCGCCGTGCGGCATTCATAGCCCTCGTCGCTCAGCACCCCGGCGACCAGCTCGCGAATGTCGCGTTCGTCGTCGACGATCAGAATATCGAGGGCCATGCCGTCTCCGTTTCCATATTTAGCGTCATTCTGCGGCCTCTACGCCGCGCTGGCTGCCGAGGGGTTCGCGGGCGAAGCGCAGGCTGACCCGCGATCCGCCATCGTCGTTGGTTGCAAAGGCCATGTCGCCGCCGTGTTCCTCGACGATCTTCTTGACGATCGCCAGGCCCAGTCCGGTGCCCTTGTCGCGGGTCGTGACATAGGGCTCGACGATCCGCTCGCGGTCTTGCGGCAGGCCGACGCCGTTATCGGTCACGGTGATGCAGATCGCCTCGCCCTCGTCCGCCATGCGCACCGATACGCGGCCGCGATAATCGACCCCGGCGAGTTTGGCCTGCGCCTCGACCGCTTCGACGGCATTCTTGAGGACATTGGTCATCGCCTGGCCGAACTGGTGGCGATCGCAGGAGATCGGCGGAATCTTGCCGTCGGCGGAGAAGGCAAAGTCGATGTCGGGGCGGGCGACTTCCTGCAGGAACAGCGCCTGCCGTGCGAGATCGAGCGCGTCCTCGCTGCGGAACAGCGGTTTGGGCAGGCGGGCGAAGGAGGAGAATTCATCGACCATCTTCCGAAGGTCACCGACCTGGCGGATGATCGTGCTGGTCAGCTCCTCGAACAGCTCGGGATCGGCGGTGATCTGCTTGCGGTAGCGGCGATTGAGCCGCTCGGTCGCCAATTGGATCGGGGTGAGCGGGTTCTTGATTTCATGCGCGATGCGCCGCGCTACGTCTGACCACGCGGCCTGACGCTGATCGAGCAGTTGGCGGGTGATGTCCTCAAAGGTGATCACGTGCCCGGCCCGGTCGCGGGTGACGCGCACCGCCAGCGTCATCAGATCGCCGCCCTTGCTGTATTGGATGATCCCGCTGTCGAGTTCCGCCTCGACCATCGCGGCAAGCTGGGGCGACATTTCGCCCAGCTGGATGCCCGATTGGCTGGGTCCCGCAATGTCGAACAGGAGCTTTTGCGCCGAGCTGTTGATCAGCCGCACCGCACCCTTGGCATCGACCGAGATCACCCCGGCGGTGACCGATTCTAGCACCGCTTCGATAAACGCCCGGCGTTCCTGGACCTGCTGGTTGGCGCTGACGAGGTCCTGCGTCTGTCGCTCGATCTGCTCGGTCATGCGGTTGAATGCGCGGTTGAGCAGGCCGATCTCGTCCGCTCCGGTGCGCCCCTCGATCCGCAGCGCGTAGTTGCCGCTCCCGACCCGCCGGGCGGCACCAACAAGATCGTAGAGCGGCTTCACCTGCCGGTCGGCAAAGCGCAGCGCGAACCAGATGGCCAGCCCGACCAGCGCCAGCGAGGCGACGAACAGCGCGACATTGAAACGCAGCTGCAGCACCCGCGCCCGGCTCGTCAATACATCGTAAGCGCGCACGATATTCTGCGCGCGCTGGCCCTGGCTGAACGCGAGCAGGTCCGAGATGCGCGCCGCATAGAGGTAGACCCCTGCCCCCCGGTCGATCGGCGTGTACGTCTCGATCCTATTGGCGCTGGCGTTGATCACCATCGGATCGCCCGCATCGAGCCGGCGCTGGATTTCGCGCGAGATGTCCTGCGACAGCCCCGCCTCGCCGCGGGCAAAGGCGACCTTATGCAGTTGCCCGTCGCGGCCCTTTTGCAGAATCACCGATTCGTCGAGCTTCCGGTAGATCACCTGGTTCGAATAATAGGCGGCAAAGCCCGGGCTGGTGATCTGCTCCTGGCTCAGATAGTCGCGCAAATCGCCAGCCATCGCGAGCGATTCATACTCCACATCGCGCTGAGTCTGCTCATAGTAGCCGCGCGCCAGCTTGTTGGCGTTTTCCAGCAGCCCGCGCGAGTTGTCCGAAAACCAAAACTCGACGCCCGACTGAAACAGCCACGAGGCGAAAATCACCACCAGCAACGTCGGCACAGCGGAAATCATCGAGAACAGGAACACGAGCCGGACATGCAGCCGCCCGGTCCCCGCCGCACTTTCCGCCGCCCGGCGCAAAGCAATCCGGCGACCCAAAAGCACGAGGATCGCCATCGCCGGGACCAGCGTCCCGACCAGCAGGGTGGCGGTAAGATCGGTTGGAACGAGCTGGTTGCGGTTCGACTGGGTATTCAGCGTAATCCAGGTGAACAGGGTCATGATCGTGAAGGCCACAACCGACACGATTTCCACCACCACGAAGAAATTGGCGCGGCGGGCAGCTACCTGGATACGCCGCCACCAGCGCGGCCAACGTCGGGGTTGCAGAAGCTCCGCTTTCTCCATCGTTGCCCAGTTACAACAGGACTGTTGCCAATTTGCAAGGGTGTTTGCGGCTAGTGGCGGCGCAAATAGTCCTCGGGATCGATTTCCAATTCGGTCAACCGCTTGCGCAGGGTGTTGCGGTTGATCCCGAGGAGCTGCGCCGCGCGCAGCTGGTTGCCGGCGGTCCGGCCCAGCACTTCGATGAACAAGGGGCGCTCGAAGGCTGCCAGTGCGGTGTCGTAGACTGCACCGGGAGCGGGTTCGTGCGCGGTCAGCCAGTGGCGGACGGCGCTGCCGATATCCCCACCGCCTGCCGATTCGCCCGGTTGCTGCGCTTCAGCCAGCAGGGCCGCTGCCGCTGCGGCATCGATCAGGTCCTCGCGCGCCAGCAACGCGAGCCGGTAGATGACATTGCGCAGTTCCCGGACGTTGCCGCGCCACGGTTGGCGCGCCAGCAGGTCGGCGGCCTCATCGCTGAGCTGGCGGCGCGGCAAGCCTTCGGCCGCCGCAAGCTGGAGGAAATGGCGCGCCAGCGCGGCAATGTCGTCGCTCCGTTCGCGCAGCGGCGGCAGGGTGATCGGAACGACGTTGATCCGGTAATAGAGGTCCTCGCGGAACTGCCCGGCAGCGATCATCGGCCCCAGATCGCGATTGGTCGCGGCGATGATCCGGACGTCGACTTTGACTTCCTCGCGCCCGCCGACGCGGCGGATGCTGCCAGATTGCAGCGCGCGGAGCAGCCGGGTCTGGGCCTGCATCGGCATGTCGCCGATCTCGTCGAGGAACAGCGTGCCGCCCTCGGCCTGTTCGAATTTGCCGATGTACCGCGCAACTGCGCCGGTGAACGAGCCCTTTTCGTGCCCGAACAGCTCGCTTTCAATCAGCTCGTTCGGGATTGCCGCGGTATTGACCGCTACGAACGGCCCCGTCCGGCGGTGGCCGAGCTGGTGGATTGCTTCGGCAACCAGCTCCTTGCCGGTTCCGGATTCGCCCAGCACCAGCACGGTCAGATCATTGCGCAGCACCCGGGTGATCATCCGGTAAACCGCCTGCATCGCGGCGCTCCGCCCGACCAGCGGCAGCCCTGCCCCATCGGGTTCGGCGGGATCGGCCAACACCGCGCGAGACGCGCCGACCGCCTGGCGCACCGTGCGCGCCAGCTCATCGATGTCGAACGGCTTGGGGAAATACTCGAACGCGCCGGTATCGCTGGCGCGGACTGCGGTATCGAGCGTGTTCTGGGCCGACAGGATGATGATCGGCATCGCGGGATGCAGCGCCCGGACGCGCGGCAGGCTCTCGATCCCGTCGCCATCGGTGAGCATCACATCGGTTACAAGCGCATCGTAGCTTTGCACTGCAAGCAGTTGGTCACGAACGGTAATACTGTCACATCGGGTTACCGAGAAACCTTCCGCTTCCAGCGCGGCAGTAATCACGATGGCGATCGATTCATCGTCTTCGACCAGCAGAATGCTCATGCCGCGCGATCCTTGCGCTTGGCTTGCGCCATCGGCAGATGCACCCGGAAGTGCGTCCACCCGCCCCGCTCGTCGCGATCGTGGCCGATCCGGCCATCCATGTCGCGGACCAGGCGGCGGACCAGCGCCAGCCCGAGCCCCTGTCCGCTTTTCTTCGACGTGACGAACGGCTCGAACACATGCTCGCGCAACCCCGGATCGATCCCCGGGCCATTGTCGCTGACGCGCAGCTCGATCGGCAGGCGCACGGTATCCCCTTGCGCGTTGGGGTGAAGCTGCAACCCGCTGGCGAAGCGGGTCCGGACGATGATCTGCGGGTCGCGCCCGGTTCGGCAAGCCTCGCCGGCATTGGCGAGCAGGTTGATCAGCACCTGGACGAGCGCATCGACATTGCCGAGCACGGGCGGGAGCGAGGGGTCGAATTCCTCGACAATGGCTGGCGATTTGCCGCTCGCATCCATCACCGCCCGCGCGCGGCGGATCGCTTCGTGCAGATTGCAGGGTGCGACCGGCTGGGTGGTGCGGCTGCTCAGCGATTGCATCTGGTCGATCAGCTTGGCAATCCGGTCGACCTCGTCGGCAATCAGTCCGGTCAGCGCGAGATCCGCGCCATCGAGCTTGCGGCCCAGCAGCTGCGCCGCGCCGCGAATGCCGGCGAGCGGGTTCTTGATCTCATGCGCAAGGATTTCGGGCGCGCGCAGCATGCTGTCGTCGCCGTTGTTGGCATCGTCGCCCAAGGCCTCGGCTCCGCTGAAATCGTTGAGCGTCAGCACTTGCCAGCCCGGCTGATCGACCACCGGGGCAATCGTGACGTCAAGCCGCCGGTTGCCCTGCCCCGGCACCGCGACGCCGATGGCGCGTGCGGAAATCTGCGCTTCGCTGTCGCGCAGGCGCGTGGCGATGCGTGGGTCATCGAAGGTCATCGCCTCTGCCAAGGCCCGACCCGACAGACGGCGCAGGCTCTGGCCCAAGAACTGCTCGGCCGCCGGATTGGCGGCTGCGATCCGCTGCCCCGGCGCGAGCAGCACGACGGCGAGCGACAGGCTGGAGAGCTGGCGCTGCGCATCGGGCACGGGCATCACGCAGCCCGGGACAGCGCGGTGGGCCGATCGAGCAACGGCGCGTAAAACTCCGTCAGCATGCGAATCACTTCGTCCGCACTATCGACGACGTTCACCCGGTTGCGAAACTCGGCCGAGGCTGTCAGGCCCTTGGTGTACCAACCGAGGTGCTTGCGCGCCATCCTGACCCCGGTTTCAGTGCCATAATGCGCGAGCATCATCCGGTAATGCTCGATAATCAAATCGAATTGCCGATCGAGTGACGGATCGAGGATGCTGGTTCCATGACCCAGCCAATGCATGATTTGGCCGAGCAGCCACGGCTTGCCGTAAGCCCCGCGCCCGATCATCAGCCCATCCGCGCCGCTCTGTTCGAGCGCCATAGCGGCATCCTCGATCCCGCAGATGTCGCCGTTGACGATCACCGGCAGCGAAACCGCGTCCTTGACCCGGCGGACGAAGGCCCAGTCGGCCTCGCCTTTGTACATCTGGTTGCGCGTGCGCCCATGCACCGTGATCATCTTCGCCCCGAGATCCTCGGCGATCCGGGCGAGTTCGGGCGCGTTGAGGCTGTCATGGCACCAGCCCATCCGCATCTTGACCGTCACCGGCACATCGACCGCCTCGACGGTCGCGCGGATCAGGCTCGCGGCGAGCGGCAAATCGCGCATCAGCGCCGATCCGGCCTCACCATTCACGACCTTCTTGACCGGGCAGCCCATGTTGATGTCGATGATCGCCGCGCCCCGGTCCGCGTTGAGTTTGGCGGCTTCGGCCATTTCGCGCGGCGAGCATCCGGCGAGTTGCAGCGAGACCGGCTCCTCCACCGCGTCCCACGCCGCCTTCTGCAGCGACTGGCGCGTCTCGCGGATCATCGCCGGGCTCGCGATCATCTCGGTCACGTTGAGCCCCGAACCGAAGCGGCGGACCAGCTTGCGGAACGGCATATCGGTGACGCCGGTCATCGGCGCGAGGATCACCGGACAGGCAATCTCGATCGGCCCGACCATGATCGGCGACAGTCTGGGAGCCATTGGAAGCGGATTCATCATTCTGCCTAAAAAACGGGCAGCGCATAGTGGATTGCCCGCGCGGCGGCAAGCGATTACCCGCGCAGGTGATGTCCGCCGCTCCCACTATCGCTGCCGTGATCGTCGCCGCCGGACTAGGGCTGCGCGCCGGACAGCCGCTGCCCAAGCAATTTGCGCTGTGGCGCGGCAAGCCGGTGGTACGCCATTCGGCCGAGGCGCTGGCGGCTGCCGGTATCGCGCCGATCGTTGTGGCGGTCCCGGACGGGACGACTGACGTTGCCGCGGCGGCGCTCGAAGGAATTCCCGGTGTTCAGCTCGTGATTGGTGGCGAAACCCGCCAGCAATCGGTCCGGCTCGCGCTTGAAGCGCTATCGGGAGGAGCTCCCGATCTGGTCCTGATCCACGACGCAGCGCGCCCCACCCTGCCCGCTGACGTGATCGACCGGCTGATCGCCGCGCTCGCCATTCACGCCGCAGCCATTCCGGTTCTGCCAGTGACCGACAGCATGATTGAGGCCACCGACAATCTGATGGACCGTGCCGCGCCGCGCGAGCAATTGCGCCGGGTCCAGACCCCGCAAGCCTTCCGCTACCCGGCAATTCTGGCCGCGCACCGTAATTGGACCGGCGAGCCGACAGCAGGCGACGATGCCCAGGTTGCGCAAGCGGCGGGGCTGACGGTGGCGCTGGTCGAAGGGGATGACGCTTTGCACAAGCTGACTTATGCCGGGGACTTTGCGGGTGCTTTGAGCGCGGTGCGCACCGGTTAGGCTATGACGTTCACTGCCTCGTTGCGGGTGAGGAACTGTGGCTTGGCGGGATGAAGATCGAACATTCGCATGGACTTGCCGGGCATAGTGATGCCGATGTCGCAATTCACGCACTGGTCGATGCGCTGCTCGGCGCGATCGGCGCGGGCGATATTGGCAGCCATTTTCCGCCCAGCGATCCGCAATGGCGCGGTACATCGTCGGACCGCTTCCTCCGCCATGCCGCCGGGCTGGTGGGCGAAGCCGGTTACACCATCGGCAATGTCGATCTGACGATCATCTGCGAGACGCCGAAAATCGGCCCGCACCGCGAGACGATGCGCGCGCGCCTCGCCGGATTGATGGGCGTTGACATCGCTGCGGTGAGCGTCAAGGCCACCACCACCGAACGACTGGGATTTACCGGGCGCAGCGAAGGTATCGCCGCCCAAGCCACCGCCACCCTGCTCCGCTACTGATCCCGAAAGGCATCCCCGATGACTATGATTCGCCGCATTGCCGCCGCCGCCGCTGGCATCCTCATCGCGCTTCCCGGCGTCGCGCAGGCCGCCACTCAGGAAGCGCCTTGCCTCACCCCGGCCGAGTTTTCCGCGCTGTCGACCTATGCCCTGCCCAGCGTCATCACCGGGGTCGCCGAACGCTGCACGACGGCGCTCCCAGCCGGTGCCTATCTGACCCGCAGCAGCGCCCAGCTCTCGCAGCGTTACGCGGTTCGCAAGCAGGCCGCGTGGCCCAATGCAAAGGCGGCGTTCCTCAAGATCGGTGGCAGCAACGCCGAGGTGTCGCAACTGTTTACCTCGATGCCCGACCAAGCCCTCCAACCGATGGTCGATGGCCTGATTTCGGGGATGATCGGCCAGAAGCTGCCGACCGAGCGCTGCGGCTCGATCGACCGGCTGGCGAGCCTGCTCGCGCCGCTGCCGCCCGAGAATACGGTCGAATTGATCGCGCTCGCGGTCGGACTCGGCTCGAAATCGGGCAAAGGCAAAGTCGGCCAGTTCAGCATCTGCGCAGCCTGATGCCCGATAGTCTGCTGCCCGACGACATCGTAGCCCTGGCGGCGCGGGTCGTTGCAGAAAACCGCGCTGCGGGCCGCACACTGGTGCTGGCGGAAAGTTGCACCGGCGGGCTGGTAGCGGCGGCCTTGACCGAGATACCGGGTTCGTCAGCGGTGCTCGATCGGGGCTTTGTGACCTATTCGAACGAGGCCAAGCAGCAAGCGCTCGGCGTCTCGCTCGACATCATCGACACC
>JANOOJ010000078.1:0-10662 GCA_031421295.1 Novosphingobium sp. | reverse complement strand
GCCGGAAGGTCGATATTGGTGGCATGGGTCGCCACCGGGATGGTGATGATGAACATGATGAGCAGAACGAGCATGACGTCGATGAGCGGCGTCGTGTTCATTTCCATCATCGGTTCGCCGTCGTCGCTACCGCCTGACATGGACATGCTGGGTACTCCTGAAAAACTGAAACGCGGCCTTAGCCGGTTGGATCGACCGGGTTCGTGATGAACGCGACGGTCGGATAGCCGGAGATCTGGACGTTGTAGATCACGCCCGCGACGCAGCGCCACGGCGCGACCACATCGGCGCGGATGTGGACTTGCGGAACCATCTCGGGATTGTCCTTGAGCGCCTCGGGCCCGCCGGCGCGCTTAACGATACCATCGAGCCGCTTGTAGGCCTGATCGCGAAACTCGACCGAATCCATCGAGGTGATGTTGTTGAAATAGACCCGGCACTCACCGCCGAGCGAAGCCCCTTCGAACCCGTCCTCACCCGCGTTGCGTCCACCCGCGTCGGTCGTGCTGATCGTAACCAGCAGGTTTTCGACCTTGTCCTTCGACTCGGTCGAGGGAATGATCGGGATCTTGAGCTTCTGGATCGTCTGGATCGCAATCGGCACCGCGATGAGAAAGATGATCAGGAGCACCAGCATCACGTCCACGAGGGGCGTGGTGTTGATGTCCGACATCGGCTTCTCGTCGCCGCCGCCTACCGAAACTGCCATTGTAACATCCTATCTTGCGGGGTCGTGCCCTGAAGGCGTGGGTCGGATATCAGGTCCGGCCCACGCCATGCGCGGTTCAGGGGCGCGGGGCGGCGGCCGGGGCGGGCGGCTTCGGCGCGGCCTTGGCAGCCCGAACCGCCGGCTTCACCGCGCCCTTCGAGGCGATGTTGGCCAGCACGTTGGTCGAGAAGCCTGAGAGGATCGCAGCTATCCGCTTGTTGCGCGCCTGCAGATAGTTGTAGGCGAGCACCGCAGGAACCGCGACCAACAGGCCGAGCGCGGTCATGATCAGCGCCTCGCCGACCGGACCCGCGACCTTGTCGATCGAGGCCGATCCGGCGATGCCGATGGCGATCAGCGCGCGATAGATGCCGACCACGGTGCCGAACAGGCCGATGAACGGCGAAGTCGCGCCGACCGTCGCGAGGAACGGCAGGCCCGAAGCAAGCCGCGCGTTGACCGAGGCTTCCGAGCGGACCAACGAGCCGTGGAGCCATTCGTGCGCTTCGGTCGCTTCCATCTTGGCGACTTGTTCTTCGGCGCTCAGGCCATCTTCGACGATCTGGCGCCAGGCGCTATTCTTGTCGAGCTTGTTGGCACCTTCGCGCAGCGAGGGAGCGCCCCAGAACGGCGCGTTCCATTCGCGGCCCTGCTTCAGGATCTTGGCTTGTTCGAACCACTTGGTGAACAGGATGAAGAACGACCCGAACGACATGACGCCAAGGATGATGACCGTGGCCCACGCGATGAAGCCGCCCTGCTCGAGCGCTTCTATGAAGCCGAACTTGTTTTGCGGGGCTGCGGGGGCAGCTGCGGCAAGAATTTCAAGAAACATGCGATAGTCCTCTCAAGAGAATTCAGGTTGGTAGCGTTGGGCGGAACCGCCCGGATCGAAAATCAGTCCTTCGGAATCACCCAGCGAACCCGGCTCGAATAGCTGCCCGAGGTGGGCTGGCCTTCGCCATCGGTGGCCGGCGTAAACCGGGCGCGCCGCGTGACGTTCGAACAGGTTGCTTCGTCGAGATCGGGGCTGCCGCTCGAACTGGTGATACTGCAGCTGGCGACCTTGCCATCGGATCCAACCGAAACGCGGAAACCGGTGGTGCCTTCGCGCTCCTCGCGCAGGGCGCGGGTCGGATAGTCGTTGGTGGTCGCCCAATTGCCCGGATTGCCCTTGGGCACTGCGCCCTTGGGCTGGATCCGCGGTGGCGGCGGGGCGGCGGGCGCAGGCGGCGCAAGGATGATTTGCGGCGGCGGCGGCGGCGCGGTGATCACCGTCTGGATCTGCGGGGCAGACGGCGCAACGTTGATCCTGGGCGGCGGGGCCACGATCGGCGGCGGGGCCACCTTCTGTTTGGGCGGCGGCGGCTCGTCCTTTTTCTTGGGCTCGTCTTTTTTGATATCGACCGCAGTCACCTTTTTGACGACGTTCCGCAGCCCTTCATAGGCCAGCCCCGTCACCAGCGCATAAACCAGCGCGATGTGAATCAGGGCAACAATGATAAGTGCGGTAATGCGATTACCGCTCATCTGTTGGTCAGCGTAAGCCATTCAGACGCAACACTCCTAATCAGTCCTCTCCGGGCCGAACGACCCGAAGTAACCCGTCATGACAACCACAAGGCGTCACACCGCGTCAAGTTCCCAACTTCCACCCTGCCGGTCCAACCGGATGCCCTGCGGGCTCCGCTGCCCGGAAGAGCAGTTTGCGAGCTTTGGTTTATGGTTTAGCCCGCTTTTCCCGAGCAATAACTCCGAAGCCGGGGGTGCGCAACGCTTTATCCATTAACCCTCGATTCACCTGTGATAGGGTTGATCGAGTGGTCCGCCGGCAGCCCCGACCGGCGCAGTTTTCCTCGCTTAAATCTGTGAGTTTATTGATGATATTTCGCCCTTCAAGTCTCCTGCAAGTAATTGCCTTGTTCGCAATATTACTGGCCACACCGTCCGACGCGCAAACCGCCCCGAGCGCGGGGGTGCCGCAATCACCCGCCTATGCGGACCTCGCCGATCTGGCCGATTCGGCCCCGCTGGTGGTCCGTGCCGAGCTGCGCAAACTTGCCCCGCTCGATGCTGCGCGCGCGCGCAGCGTGCGTCCCGGTCATGCGCGCTATTACGTCGAAGCGAAGACCCAGGCCTTGATTTCAGGGAGCGCGCCGCTGGGTGAAGCGTTGACGTGGCTGGTCGACCTGCCGCTCGATGCCAAAGGCAAGCCGCCCGCGCTCAAGAAGAAAAGCGTGGTGATTTTCGCCCGCACCGTCCCCGGTCGGCCCGGCGAGCTCCAGTTGGTGGCGCCCGATGCGCAGTTCCTGTGGGAGCCGGCGATGGACGCGCGGCTGCGCGCGATCCTGACCGAGCTGCTGGGTGCAGGCGCCCCGCCGCGGGTGACCGGCGTGCGCGAAGCGATCTACGTCCCCGGCAATCTGGCGGGCGAAGGCGAAACGCAGCTGTTTCTCTCTACCGCCAAGGACGATCCCGCCGCAATTACCGTGATCCACCAGCCCGGCCAGCCGCCCAGCTGGAGCGCCTCGTTCTCCGAACTGCTCAACGACAGCGGACGTCCGCCCCAGCCCGAAACGCTCGCCTGGTACCGGCTCGCCTGCTTCCTGCCCCCCGCCCTGCCGCCCGGATCGAACGTCTCCTCGACTCCCGAAGATCGCGCTGTGGCCGAAGCCGACTACCGCCTGGTCAAAGCCCAACTCGGTCCCTGCGGACGAACCCGGCGCTAGACTCTGGCGTTTCGTTCCACCCTCGCTTAGGGCGCGGCGCGACAGGGGACCGAAATGGCTGAGCCGCTAAATATCGCATTGGCAGGACTGGGCACCGTCGGCGCGGGCGTTATCCGCCTGGTCGAGGCCAATGCCGCGCTCATCGCGCGCCGCGCCGGACGCCCGCTGGTGATCACCGCGATCAGCGCGCGCGAGCGCAGCAAGGACCGCGGCGTCGATCTCTCTCCCTATGCGTGGGAGGACGACATGACCGCGATGGCCGCGCGGAGCGACGTCGATGTGGTGGTCGAGCTGGTCGGCGGATCGGACGGCCCCGCGCTGACGCTGGCGCGCAACGCGATCCGGCATGGCAAGGCGCTGGTCACCGCGAACAAGGCGATGATCGCGCACCACGGCCTCGCGCTGGCCGCTGCGGCCGAAGCGGCGCATGTCGCGCTCAAGTTCGAAGCCGCGGTGGCGGGCGGCATCCCGGTGCTCAAGGGGCTGCGCGAAGGTGCCGCCGCCAACGAGATCGAGCGGGTTTACGGGATCCTCAACGGCACCTGCAATTTCATCCTCTCGACCATGGAAGACACCGGCCGCGATTTTGCCGATGTGCTGGCCGAAGCGCAGGCCAAGGGCTTTGCCGAGGCCGATCCGGCCTTCGACATCGAAGGCACCGACGCGGCGCACAAGCTGGCGATCCTTGCAGCGATTGCGTTCGGCGCGCAGGTGGATTTCGCGGCGGTGCAGACCGAGGGCATTTCGCGGATCCTTGCCGCCGACATCGCCCAAGCCGATGCGCTGGGTTATGTCATCCGCCTGATCGGCATGGCCGAGACCGACGGCCCGTGCCTGTTCCAGCGCGTCCAGCCGCACCTCGTGCCGTTCGATCACCCGCTCGCCCATGTCGATGGTGCGACCAATGCGGTCGTGGCGGAAGGCAATTTCTCGGGCCGCCTGCTGTTCCAGGGCGCAGGCGCGGGCGACGGGCCGACCGCCAGCGCAGTGGTCGCCGATCTGATCGACATTGCCCGCGGAGAAATGCGCGCGCCGTTCTCGGTCCCGGTGGCCGAGCTTGAGGCCATGTCGCCTGCCGCCTCCGGACACCGCCTCGGCCGCTCGTATTTGCGCTTTACCCTTGCCGACCGGCCGGGCGTGCTGGCCGAGATCACCGCCGCGATGCGTGACGCTGGGGTTTCGATCGAAAGCCTGATCCAGAAAGGCCGGGCCGAGGCCGGGGGCGAAGTGCTGGTGGCAATGGTGACCCACGAGGGCCCCGAGGCCGGGGTAGCCGAAGCGCTGCGCCTGCTCGACGGCTCCCCCAGCCTGACCGCGCCGCCGCTGGTGATGCATATATTGGGGGATTAGGGCGCGGGTACGGGCCCACCCCGCTGCGACTAATTCCGCTTCGCTGCATAAGTCTCGCTCCCCTCCCGCAGGCGGCAGGAGTTGGGGTTGCACCTGTCCTAAGGCGCAGGCTTTTCGCCCTTGGCGATCTGGTCGGCGTCCGATCCGGCGGGCGCATCGGGCAGCTGGCTGAAATCGATCAGATAGACCGGCGGCGGGACCGAGCCGATGCTGATGCAGCCCTCGCTACAATCGGGGAGCGTGCTGACGTTGGGCGCGCGCGGGATGCCGGTGTTGAGCGCTTCCCTGGAGCGCGGATTGCTCTGCGCGGTCGATTGCACGCGGTACTGGTTGCTGTCGGGGGCGCAGACCACGATGTCGCCGCTGGCATCGGGCACGCCGCAGGCCTTGCGCGGCGAAGGTGGGCCGTAGCTGGCCTTCTGGTTGGCGATCGCCGCATCGACCGTCCGATCGGCCGCGTCCTGCGCGTATAACGGCCCCGCTGCCGCGAAACCGGCATGGAGCAGCAACAATAATCTGCGACTTCTCGACAAGCGTCGATCCCCTCTCTAAGCGCCGTCAACCATTGGCCCCGCCGCTTAATCCGGACTGAACATGACCCCCATACAATCAACCTTGGGCAGCACGACCCCCCGCAGCGACATCCTCGACCGGGTGCTGGTGCTCGAGATGGTTCGCGTGACCGAGGCTGCCGCGATTGCCGCCGCCAGGCTGATCGGCCGGGGCGACGAAAAGGCCGCCGATGCCGCCGCCGTCGAAGCGATGCGCGGCGCGCTCAACGAACTCGAGATGGACGGCACGGTTGTCATTGGCGAAGGCGAGCGCGACGAAGCGCCGATGCTCTATATCGGCGAGAAGGTCGGCTCGGCGATAGGCACCGGGCCGAAGATCGACATCGCGCTCGATCCGCTCGAAGGCACCACCATCACCGCCAAGGCCGGACCCAACGCGCTGGCGGTGCTCGCCATTGCCGAGGAAGGCAATCTGCTCAACGCGCCGGACGTCTATATGGACAAGCTGGCGGTCGGCCCGGGCTATCCGGCGGGCGTGATCGATCTTGACAGATCGGTAACCGAAAACGTCAAGGCGGTGGCTGCGGCCAAGGGCGTCGCGCCTGACGAGCTGATCGTCTGCGTGCTCGATCGCCCGCGCCACGCCGCGCTGATCGCCGAGCTGCGCGCCATCGGTTGCGGCATCCAGCTGATCCCCGATGGCGACGTCGCCGGCGTGATCGCCACCACCAACGAAGACACCAATATCGATATGTACATGGGTTCGGGCGGCGCCCCCGAAGGCGTGCTCGCCGCTGCCGCGCTGCGCTGTGTCGGCGGGCAGTTCAAAGGCCGACTGCTGTTCCGCAACGACGACGAACGCCAGCGCGCCTACAAATGGGGCATCGAAGATTTGAACAAGATCTACGACCTCGAGGAACTGGCCAAGGGCGACTGCATCTTCGCCGCCACCGGCGTAACCGACGGCTCGCTGCTCGCCGGGGTGAAGCGCCTGCGGACCGGCGTGATGACCACCGAAAGCGTGGTGATGCGCGCGAGTTCGGGGACGGTGCGCTGGGTTAAGGGCGAGCACCGCAAGGGGCGGTGATTAGCGACTGGGAATGACCGCCTTCAAGCCGCACGCGGCAACACCGAAACACTCACCTGCACATCCCGATTGAGCCGATCCAGAATCATCATCAGCCGGTCGATCGTGAAGCCTTTGAGTTTCGCCTGGCGGATGCGAGAGAAATCGGCGGCGGCGACGCCGGTCAGCTTCTGGGCGGCGCGCACGGTGAGTTTTTCGGCGGCGAGGGTCTTGCCGATCTCAGCGGCAAGGATCGCGCGGAACTGTTCGAGTTCAGGATCGGGCAGTCCCAGATCGGCAAAGACATTGCCCGAGCCGCAGATGAGTTCGAAGTCGTCGGCATTGTCGGTCACGGTAACGCCTCCTTTAAGCGTTTGATGCGTTCGCGCACCAGGTCTATTTCATGCTTTGGTGTTGCGATTCCGCTCCTCGATTTTTTCTGGAAGGCATGAATCACCCAGATGCCATCAGCGAGTTGAAGCGCGTAAATCACCCGGAACGCATCGCCGCGCTCCTTGATCGCCAGTTCCCAAATCCCCGAACCCAGACCCGTCATCGGTTTGGCAATGTCCGGGGTGTAACCCTCGGCAATCAACGTCAGCGCCCGGGCGGTATCTTGCCGGACCGCCAGCGGGAACTCCCCGAAATCTTTGGCGGCCCGCTTTATCCATGCAATAGTGCGGAGCGTTTGCCGTGTCATGCTTTCTTGTAGTTATATCTCACTACAACGTCAATCCCCACCCCACACCCCCCGAATCTTGCATTCCCGCGCGTCCCCGCTAGAGCGCACCCACACCTCGCGGCGGATGGAGCGCGCACGCAATGAAGATCATGGCCGGCAACAGCAACCTGCCGCTGGCACGCGCCATCTGCGCCTATCTCGAGCTGCCGCTGACCGATGCCAGCGTGCGGCGCTTTGCCGACGAGGAAGTGTTCGTCGAAATCCACGAGAACGTCCGCGGCGAGGATGTGTTCGTGGTCCAGTCGACCAGCGCGCCCTGCAACGACAACCTCATGGAACTGCTGATCTGCATCGATGCGCTGCGCCGCGCCTCGGCCAAGCGGATCACTGCGGTGATGCCCTATTTCGGCTACGCCCGGCAGGACCGCAAACCCGGCCCGCGCACCCCGATTTCGGCCAAGCTGGTTGCCAATCTGATCACCAAGGCGGGGGCCGACCGGGTGCTCGCGGTCGATCTTCACGCCGGGCAGATCCAGGGCTTTTTCGATATCCCGACCGACAATCTCTATGGCGCGCCGGTGATGGCGGCGGACATCCAGGCGCGCTATGGCGGGCAGGATCTGATGGTGGTCTCGCCCGATGTCGGCGGCGTGGTCCGCGCCCGCGCGCTGGCCAAGCGGCTCAACAATGCCCCGCTCGCGATCGTCGACAAGCGCCGCGACAAACCCGGATCGTCCGAAGTGATGAACATCATCGGCGATGTGAAGGGCCGCACCTGCATCATGATCGACGACATCATCGATTCGGGCGGGACGCTGTGCAACGCGGCGCAGGCGCTGGTCGATGCCGGCGCGGGAAGCGTCACCGCCTATATCAGCCACGGCGTGCTGTCGGGCAGCGCGGTGGCGCGGGTCGATGCCTCGGCGCTCAAGGAGCTGGTGATCACCGACACCATCCTGCCGACCGACGCGACCCAGGATTCCTCGCGCATCCGCATCCTCACCATCGCCCCGCTGATCGGCGAAGCGATCCGCCGGATCGCCGATGAGAGCTCGGTGAGTTCGCTGTTCGATTGATGAACCTCGACGCGGACATCGCCCTTGCGCATCGGCTGGCCGATGCCGCGCGCGCTGCGATCCGGCCCTACTTCCGCGCCGAAGCCGGAGCCGAGCGCAAGCCTGACCTTACGCCTGTCACGCTGGCAGACCGCGCCGCCGAAGAGGCGATGCGCCGCATCCTCAAGGCCGAATGCCCGCGCGATACGGTGATCGGCGAGGAGTTCGGGACCGAGGCGGGGAGTTCGGGCCGGAGCTGGGTGCTCGATCCGATCGATGGGACCACCGCGTTCCTCGCCGGGCGGCCGATATTCGGGACGCTGATCGCGCTGGTGATCGAGGGTTGGCCGGTGCTCGGGGTGATCGATCAGGCGATCCTGGGCGAACGCTGGATCGGCGCGACCGGGCAGCCGACTTTGTTCAACGGACGTCCCGCCCGCACGCGCGCCTGCCGTGACCTGGCCGATGCGGCGCTCGCCACCACCGGGCCGCATTATTTCGACGATCACGACGGCGGGCATTTCATGGCCCTCGCCGCCAAGACCGATCACAAGCGGATGGTGATGGGCGGCGATTGCTACAACTATGCGATGCTCGCCTCGGGCCATCTCGACGTAGTCTGCGAGGCCAACCTCAAGCTCCACGATTACGCCGCGCTGGTCCCGGTGGTCGAAGGCGCGGGCGGGACGATGTGCGACTGGAGCGGCGATCCGCTCCACGCCGGGTCCTCGGGCCATGTCCTCGCGCTGGGCGATCCGGCGCGGCTGGAAGATGTCGTCGCGGCGCTGGCCTGCGCGCATTAGCGCGGCCATGACCCGCCACCACCCCCTCCTCCCGTTCTTCGCGGTGGCGCTGGGAATGGCGACCTTCAGCATCATGGATGCGCTGATGAAAAGTGCCTCGCTCGCCGTCGGCGCCTATAATGCGATGCTGTTCCGCTCGCTGATCGGACTGGTCCTTATGCTGCCGTTGTGGGCGTGGGGCGGCGGACGCTGGCCCGGCACCCCCGCCTTGCGGCTCCACGCATTGCGCGGCGCAATCAGCGCGGCGATGGCGACAAGCTTCTTCTGGGGCCTGATGCGAATGCCGCTGGCCGAGGCAATCGCGCTGTCGTTCATCGCCCCGCTGATCGCGCTGTATCTTGCTGCGGTGATGCTGGGCGAAAAGATCGGCAGCAAGGCGATCGGCGCCTCGCTATTGGGCTTGGCGGGTGTCGCGGTGATCGGTGGGGCGCGGCTCGGCGGGACGGACTTCGGCCCCGACGCGGTCTGGGGGATCGGCGCGATCATGCTTTCGGCGATACTCTATGCCTTCAATCTGATCTTCCAGCGCAAGCAGGCGCAGATCGCCAGCCCGCGGGAAGTCGCGCTGTTCCAGACGGTGTTTGTCACGCTGTTCCTCGGGTTGTTTGCCCCGTGGCTGGCTGAAGTGCCCAGCCTGCGCGTGTTCGCCGATATCTCCGGCGGGGCGGTTCTTGCGATGGTGTCGCTGATGGTGATCTCGTGGGGTTACGGCCGCGCCGAAACCCAAGCGCTGCTGCCGATCGAATATACCGCGTTTATTTGGGCAGCGCTGCTCGGCTGGCTGATGTTCGATGAGGCGGTCGGCCTGGCAACCGTCGCGGGGGTGATCCTGATCGTCATCGGCTGCTGGATCGCGGCGCCCCGGAAGTTCCTGGGCCCGACCGAGCAGACCGCACTGTGAGCATGCGCCATTTGTTGGAGTAATTGACAACAGCTTCCAATGATGGCATGTACTCCAACATGAAAGCCCGGCTGCTGTTGCACGAGCGCCATGTGGTGGCAGCCGACGCCTTTGCCGAATTGCTGGTCTGGCAGGTGCCGAAGCCGGTAATCGGATCGCACCACCTGCTCAAATATTCGTTGACCTATATCATCGGGGGTACCTGCGTCCTCCGGTACGACAATGAAGCGGGTAAAGGCGATCATCGCCACGTCGGGGGCGCCGAAGAACCGTATCGCTTCACCACGCCCGACCGATTGCTGGCGGATTTCTGGAAGGATGTCGATCGATGGAAGCCCTGAATGACACTGCCGTCGTCACGCTGTCGATCGCGTCCCGCGAAAGCGTCGAGGCGCGGGTTCGTGCAGCTTTTGCAGGCGAAACACAGGGACGGCATATCAGCTTCGCCAGCGCGGAATTGCTGTGGCAGGTACTGACGCGCAAGCGCTGGGAACTGCTGCAGACTATGACCGGCGCGGGCCGCATGTCGATCCGCGAGGCGGCCCGGCGGGTCGGTCGCGATGTCAAGGCGGTGCACAGCGATATCGGTGCCTTGCTCGATGCCGGACTGGTCGAGCGACGCGACGGAGGGGTGATCTTTCCCTACGCCGGGGTCCATGTCGACTTCGTGTTGGGACTGGCCGCCTGAGGCCATTTTGGGCGGGCGGGCCTCGCCCCCCCTTGACGCTGCGTCGCCGAACGCGCAACGGCTGCGCCGAGGCCTTGCCTTGCCGCATCGCAGCACCACCAAGCATAGGGGATACAGGCCGCATGACCCAGGTCGGACAGGACTCGCTCGCCACCCGCAGCACGATG
>JANOOJ010000077.1:0-1774 GCA_031421295.1 Novosphingobium sp. | reverse complement strand
GAGACGATTTTATGGTAATTGCTCGGGTAGTTAAATCGTACGTAATTTCCTTCCAAGCTCATGTCTTTGGGTTGCCTTTGTTTAATCTGCTCAGAACTTGGCTGGCCTTGCTGCGTTCAAGGCGCACACAGCCGTGATGATCCACGGCGATGGCCGTCAGGGTGACGCGATGGGTCAATACGGCAAGATTACCCGGATGTCGGACTTGCCCGCCGACATCGACCTTGCCGCCAAGCTACTTGATGCCAAGGCGCGGATCGATACCGAAGGCACCGCGCTCAAGCCCAAATCCGCGCCCAAAGCTCCTAAAGCCGAAATCGCCATGCCCGACGACTTCGCTGTTGCGCTCGAAGGGGCAGCCGCCCGCGCGAATTTCGACCGATTTTCACCCTCGGCGCAGCGCGAGTATCTCGAATGGGTGGTCGAGGCGAAGCGCGAGGAGACCCGCGCAAAGCGCATTGCCCAGGCGGCCGAATGGATCGCGGAGGGCAAGAAGCGCAACTGGAAGTACGAGAGCTGCTAGTTCAGCGCACCACCGCGCTGTAGGCGATCCGGCCCGAGCCGTTCGCCGCACGCGCGGCGGTGACGCGCCAGCGAACATGGGTCACGTCCTCGGCCACCGCCAGCCGCTTGCCGATCCTCAGCGCACCGAGCTTGCCCCAAGCGCGTCCGCCATCGATCGAGACCTGCTCGTCGTCGTTGGCGCTGGCCTGATAAGCGACGGTGCGGGGCAGGGGATTGGTCACGGTGAAGCCGCCCTCCCCGCCGAACTTATACCAGGTGACGATGTAAACCACGCGGTCGCCGCGGCTCAGGCGCGCGGCGCGCTCAAGGCTGCGGCCGCTATCGTCGCTGCGTTCGACAAAGACCGTGCTGTCGAGCGAAACGTTGGGCTGGGCCAGCGCGGCGCCGGGCATGGCGCAGGCGCAGGCGCAGGCGAAATGGCGAAGTTTCACAGTGTTGCCCCCTTGCGGCGCGGTGCCTGAATGTCGCGGCACTTGTGGCAAACAGAGGCGAAAGAATGGTTAATGGCGGGCTGCGAAATGGCTCCGCTGCGCGGTTGACAGGCACGGTAGCCTGCCTTAGTGGCCCGGCTCCCCAAGGGGTGCGCGCCCAAATACGCGGGTGTAGCTCAGTTGGTTAGAGCGTCGGCCTGTCACGCCGAAGGTCGCGGGTTCGAGCCCCGTCACTCGCGCCACTTGGGGATTTTATCAGCGCCAGCGGCCGGTTTCCATCCAGATCATGAAGCGCCGCAGCGGCAGCAGCCAGACGATCCCCAGCACCAGATAGACCGGCGCCTGCGCCAGCGTCGGCCAGCCGGTCATCAGCGGCGCGACGAACACTGCGACGAGCAGTGCAAAGAGCAGCAGGACTGCCACCAGCGCCAGCAGGCCCACCGGGATGCGCCAGGTCGGTTCGTTACGCATCAGGTGTTTCCCCCGTAAAGCCGGGTCGGTGTGACCACCGCCGCAAGCGGACGATCGTGCGGTTCGAGCGGCAGGACATCGACGCGCTGGCAATCCCAGCCCATGCCGATTGCGCGAACCTCGGGATGCTTGCCCAGCCAACGGTCATAGTGCCCGCCGCCCTGGCCGAGCCGGTCGCAATCGGCGGTGAAGCCGATCAACGGCACGAACACCGTCTGCGGCACGACGGTTGCAGCTTCGGTGGACGGCTGCATGGCTCCGAAAGGTCCGCCGACCAGCCTATCGTCGTCGAACGGATCGGCCCAGCGGCGAAACCTCATCGCTGTGCCGCGCTCGGCAAACCGCGC
>JANOOJ010000076.1:0-15569 GCA_031421295.1 Novosphingobium sp. | reverse complement strand
CAGCAGCCCTGCACCGAAACCGTGGTGACCGAGGAATGGGTCACCGTTCCGGGCCACCGCTATATTCCGCGCCGCCCGGTGATCCGCGACAAGCGCGTGCGGATCGTCCCCGACAAGCGGCTGCGGATGAAGTAAGTCGTTATCCCCGGATTGCCGGGGACGACGATTACAATTTGCGCCCGATCAATTCCTTCATGATCTCGTTGGTGCCGCCGAAAATTCGAGTCACGCGAGCACTGCGCCAGGCGCGGGCGATCGGATATTCGTTCATATAGCCCGCGCCGCCGTGGAGCTGGAGGCACTTGTCCATGAGCTCCCACTGCAGCTCGGTGTGCCACAGCTTGGCCGCCGCACCTTCCTCGGGGGTCAGCTCCTTCTTGAGATGCCGTGATAGCGCCCAGTCGAGATGCGCCCAGCCGACCTGCAACTTGGCTTTGAGATCGGCCAGCACGAAGCGGGTGTTCTGGAAATCCAGCACCGGCTTGCCGAAAGCCTTGCGCTCCCGCGTGAACTCGACCGTGTCGTCGAACGCGCGCTGCGATGAGGCCTGCGCGCTGACCGCGATCGACAGCCGTTCCTGCGGCAGCTCGCTCATCAGATAGATGAACCCCTTGCCCTCTTCACCGAGGCAATTGGTGATCGGCACGCGGACATCCTCGAAGAACAGCTCCGAGGTGTCGGCCTCGTCCTGCCCGATCTTGTCGAGGTTGCGGCCCTTCTTGAAGCCTTCGCGGTTGGCCTCGACCAGCACGATCGACACACCTTTCCACGCCGGCTGTACGTCGGTGTCGGTCTTGACGCAGACCAGCACCAGATCGGCGTTCTGGCCGTTGGTGATATAGGTCTTCGAGCCGTTGATGACGTAGTGGTTGCCGTCCTTCTTCGCGGTGGTGCGCATCGCCTGCAAGTCCGAGCCGGTGCCCGGTTCGGTCATCGCGATCGCGGTGACGACTTCGCCCGAGACCAGCTTGGGCAGCCATTCCTGCTTCTGTTCGTGCGAGCCGTAGGAAGTGAGATAATTGACCACGATGTCCGACTGAAGCGAAAAGCCGGTGGTGACCCGGCCGTAATAGGCGCTCTCCTCATCGACAATCGCATTATAGCCGAAATCGAGCCCCAGCCCGCCGTATTCTTCGGGCACCGTCGGGCACAGCATCCCCACCGCGCCGGCCTTGCGCCAGAGGTCCTTGGGGACGATCCCGGCCTCGGCCCACTCGGCCTGATGCGGCGCGACTTCCTTGAGCAGGAATTGGCGGACCGACTGGCGGAACGCCTCGTGATCCTCATTATAGGCAGTGCGAGACAGGGCATCGAGCGACATCGGGCTTCCTCTGGTCCGGAGATTTTGGAAGCGAGGTTTGGCGCGGCGCTGCCAGCCGGTCAAACGAATTTAAGCGCGCGGTTAAGGAGCCGTGGCGACTTGCTGCGGGCGGGGCGCAGCGGCCAGCCGCAGTGCCCCGAGTTGCAAGGTGGCATGCGCCTTGTCGACCGCTGCGCTGCCGAGATCGGATCGCGCCCCCAGCACCTGCGCCGCCGCCGCGTTCAACCTGAGGCGGTATTGGCCATAGGGCACCAGCTCGAACAGGAAGTAGCCGTCGAACTCGGTGGTGGTCTGCGCGATGGCCTGGCCGCGCCCATCGACCAGTTCGAGCTGGACGCCTTCGCGCGGACTTCCGTCGATCCCCAGCAACGAGCCTTCGACCTCGCCGGTCGGGGTCAGCGCGAGCACGACATTGGCGGCAACCCCCGGGCGCGGCACGATCACCACGCCGCGGCCCTTGGGCTGGAGCAGCGGATCGGGCAGCGCATCGGTGTTGACCTTGACCAATACCGCCTGGAACGGGCGCAACCCGTCGAGAATCGCATGGCCGCGCTGGTTGGTCAGCCGGTCCCTGCCGCCGAACCCGGCTTCGACCGAGATGCCTTCGAGCATTTCCTCGCCCGATTGCTTGACCCCGTCGCCATTGTCGTCGCGGAACACCGTGACCGCGGCCTGGCCGTTCTGCGCGAGCTTCTCGCCCGAGACGCGCCAGCCGCCATCGAGCGGATCGGGCCCGAGGCTGAAGGCCAGCGACAGTCCGGCGCCGACATTGCCGCGCGTGCCAATCGTCCCCTCGGCGCGCAGCGCAAACCGGTCGAACTGGCGCACATAGCCCAGCGTGAAGTCGGTCCGGCGGTTAGCGGCAATATACTCCGCCCCCGCGCGTAAATCCGAACGCCCGCTAAGCCGCGTTTCGGCGACCAGCTGCGCCGATTCGAACCCGCGGCGCGGACCCGACAGGCGGAATCGCGCCTCGCCGCGCAGCCGGACTTTGCCGATCGAGCCATTGGCGAGCACGCCCAGCCGCATCCCGTCATCGTCGTGCACGGCATGGAGCCCGCTGCTGCGCTTGCCGTTCAGTTCGGCCGTCAGCGACAGGCCGCGCATCATCAGCGAGGCGCGCGTTAACCATTCGGTAACCTTTGTCCCGTCGCGCGCCAGCGTCTGGCGCGCCGCGGCCTGCACCGGCACGCTGAGCCTGCCGAATTTGAGCTCGGAATCGAGCCGCAGCCCGTATTGGCGGCGATCGTTGGCGGTAATCACCTCGCTTTCGTAGCCGCCATCGATCCACAGCGTCTCCGCCTGGAAGTTGATGCGGCCGATCTTGCCCAGCGCCTGCACGCGCAACGCCCGGCCCGCGCCAAACTCCTGCGCCCCCGAAAGCTCGACGAGCATCGGGCCGACCGCGCGTTGCAGCCTGGCTTCGAGATAGCTGTGGCGTTTGCCCGACAGGACGAGGCTTTGCGCCTCGACCCCGGCGACGGTGCGCTGGTCGATCCCGCGCTCGACCCCGACGCCCCAGCGCCAGCCGGTTTGCGGCGCGGCAAAGGCCCGCGTGAAGTCGATCAGCTCGCGATCCTGCTGGATGATTCCGGCCCAGTACCAGGTCTTGCCGGTCGGAATGCTTTCGGTCCCGACCGGAATGTCCTGCCGATCGCGCCGGATCTGTCCCTGCGGGCCGTAAAGCACGACTTCGAGCGCGTTCTGACCGAACAGCAGTTCGACATTGTCGAAATTGTAGCGCCCGTCGCCGCGATCGGCCTGAAACGCGTAGATTTGCCCGTTACGATAGAGCTCGGCATCCCAACCTGCGGGCAATTCGCCGCGCACCTCGGTGATGCCGAAGCGCGACGGGCGGTTGAGCGGGCGGTTGGAGATGAATATTCCGCGCCCGACCGCGCTCTGACCGGTCAGCGCGCCGGCGAAGGTCTCGACATCGCCCGCCGCGACCCGCGTGGCCCTGAGCGGACCGAGCAGGTTCCCCGCCGGATCGTTGCGATAGGCGCGCAGCCGCACCGTGGCGGGCACGCCGTCGATGTCCGAAGCGAGCCGCGCGTCGTAACTGACCCCCAGGGCCTCGCCGCTGGCATAGGCTTCGTATTGCAGGTGCCGCGTGCTGGTCCCGCCGCCGCTTTTAACCGAAGCGGCCACCAGCACATCGACCGACGGGGTGCGCCAGGCTCTGTAGGGCGTGTCCTGCTGCGGCAGCCCGGAAAGGTCGAAGCTGTTTACGCCCCGGCGAAGTCGCGCCGCGCGACTTCGCCGCTCGATCGCTGCCAGGAACGGGAGTTTGCGCGGGGTTTCGATTACGACCCGCAGATTGCCGAGGTCGGGACGGAAGGTGACCCCGAACCAGCCCGACAGCGCTTTGGTATCGGCGCACCAGCCTTCGGGGGTATCGAACACCGCCGAATGGGCCAGCACCTGATTTCCGTTCACGGTTTGTACCGTATTGCTTTCCCGGTCGAGCGTGAAGCGCTCGCGCTCCTCGAACAACCAGCCGGTTGCGCGGCGCGACTTCTTGTCGAGCCGCACCGGCAGGTCGAGCGCCTGGATCAGATCGGCCAGATCGACGCAGACCCCCGCCGGGGTCTGGTAGCCGCGCAGAGTATCGCCCAGCTTGTAAGCGCCGCTATGCAGTTCGAGGATCAGCGAATCGTCCTCGCTCGGCTGCCACGCCTCGGCCCCCGCTGGTGCCGCAGCACCAACGGCAGAAGCCGCCGCAAGAAATGCAGCGGCTTGGCCAAGGAAAGGCAGGCGGCGGGTCATGACGTCAGTCTTCTGTACTTTCTATAATTAAATCAGAGTGTTGCGTCGAGCGCGGCAATCAGCTTGCCGCCGCTCTCGGCCGGTTCGCGGTATTCGATCCGGACCGGACCCTTGAGCAGTGTCGCCTGTTCGGGCGAGAGCGGCAGGCTCAGGCTGCGGGCGGTAAGCTCGGGATAGATCGCGATCCCGCGCGCCAGATAGGCGGGCTCGCGCAAGCCGCGTTTGAGCACCTGGATTTCGCCATAGACCGAACGCGCGCCGCTGCGGGTGAGCATCATGTCGAGCGAAGTGCCATTCGCCTCGCGGCGCAGCTGCGGGCTGGCGATCGCCGCGCTCGCCTCGAGCTGGCCCTTGCGGACGATCAGCGGAATGGTGATCCCGTAGATCGGGGTGAGCTTGATCTGGACCCCGGTGACCGGCGCAGCTTCGATCGCGGCGGGAGCGACCGGAGTCGCATCGGGGACTGCGCGGAACGACATATGGACGCGGTATTCGCCGTCGGGCAGCTCGGCCGCAGGGCGCGCGGTGATCCGCACCGATTGCGGCTGACCCGGATCGAGCGCGATCCGGCGCGGGGCATAGCGGATCATCGCCAGCGTTGCGGTTTCGGTCGCGTTGGCATCGGCCGCAGCGACATCGTCGAGGCTGCCATCGGGCAGCATACGCCGCAGCTCAAGTGTGATCCGGTAGGTCGCGGGCGTTGTGCCGATATTGCTGAGGATCACCTGGGTGCTGCTGCCGCCGTTCATCACCACCCGGGTCGGCGCGATCAGCAGATCGCCCTGCGCCGAGGCCGGCGAGACAAGTGTCAGCAGGCCAAGACAGGCCAGCGCGCCCGTTGCGCGCGTGAGAAAATATCCAAGCGACATGCGGTTCGGCCCCGATCCTTAAGGTGCCCATCGGGGGTTTTCCCGATCAGGGCATTCGCGTATCTTTAGGAAATCAGGGTTAATTTTCGGCTAACCATGGCGACCATTGGCGCGCACGAAAAGGGCCGCGCCGGATTGCTCCGACGCGGCCCCGGATCATTCGATCCGCGAGCGAACTCGCGGGTTAAATCACTGATATTCGACCGAAACGGTGAAGCTGCCGTTGTAGACACCGGCGGCCTGCGCCGCGCCGACGTTGAGCGTACCGCCCACGTTGAAGCTGGTCGCCCCGGCAACCAGCGTGTTGCCGTTGGGGAAGTAGAGGTCGAAGTTGTTGAGCGTCATCGTGTTTGCGCCGCTCGACAGCGTAACCGATGCGGTGGTGACCGATGCGTTGACGGCAACCCCGGCGGTGCCGGTCACGTCGAAGTTCGAGGCCGAACGCGTGCCGGTGCAGATGAGGTTGGCCGAACACGTGATAGCACCGTTACCGGCGACGCGCAGCGTACCTGCGCCGTTGACCGCGACCTGGCCGAAATCGAGCCCGGCGGTGTTGGTGACCGTCAGCGTCGAGAGGATCTCGGCGGTGGCGGTGGCGGTGGCAGTGGTCGCGGCCGAAGCGGCCGAACCGAACGAAACCGCAGCGGCCAAAGCGGCGCCCATCGCGGCGAAACGGATCGAATTGCGCATTATTCCTGGTCCCTTTTCAAGTATCTCGTGCTCGGCAAGGACCCCGTCCGAATGCGGACATTGCCCCCCTTGCAGAACCCGCTTGTAGGAACTGTCTGTTCATGTTTTGCTGGCGAGCGTGGTTAACAGCGGCGGGGCCAGAGTTAACTAAATCACCGGAAAACGGCTATATTCCGCCGCCTGTCAGCCGTTGGCAGATCAGATCGAGCTGATCGAGGGTGCGGTAGCGAATGGTTACCGAGCCCGAGCGCGGATCGGCATCGGTGTTGATTCGCACCGAAAGCCCGAGGAATTCCTCGAGATGGCTCTGGACCGCCGCAATATCGGCCGAATCGCCCGGCAGGCGCCCAGATCGGGCGCGGCGCGGCGCGGCAGTGTCGCGGCTGCGGCGGCGAATCAGCCGTTCGACTTCACGCACCGATAGCTGGCGCTCGACCGCCGCCTGCGCCAGCGCGGTCGCGTCCTCGGCCCCGACCAGCGCGCGGGCATGGCCCATCGAGAGCTTGCCGGTCTCGACCAAGGCAATTACCGGCTCGGGCAGCGTCAGCAACCGCTGCAGGTTGGCGACATGGCTGCGCGACTTGTCGACCATCCGGGCAATATCGGCCTGGGTCAGCCCTTCGGCGGTTGCGAGGCGATGATAGGCCCGCGCTTCCTCGATCGGGTTGAGATCCTCGCGCTGAAGGTTTTCGATCAGCGCCAGCGCCGTGACCTCGCGCTCGCTGAGATCGCGAATTAGCGCAGGAATTTCATGCAGTTGCGCCTTTTGCGCGGCGCGCCAGCGGCGCTCGCCCGCGACCAGCTGGTACTTGCCCGGCTCGAGCGGACGGACGATGATCGGCTGGATTACCCCCCGTGCGGCGATCGAGGCCGCCAGCTCATCGAGCGCGGTCTCGTCGAAATGGCGGCGCGGCTGGTCGGGATGCGCGGTGATGTCGGCGATCGGCAGCGACGCGAGCCCACTGGTCGCCACTGCGGATGTTGCACCGGTCGAACTCGCTAAAGGCTCTTCGCGGCGGGTCTCGCCCAACAGCGCCCCCAGCCCGCGCCCCAGCGCGAGCGGCTTGCGCTTCGCCACTGCTGGCTCTCGCGTCGGCACGGAAAAGCGGATTACCGGATCGTCGTCGTTCATGCGGCCTTCCTTCGCTCGGGCAAGCGGGTGATCAATTCGCGGGCCAGCGCCATATAGGCGCGGCTCCCGGCGCAGTTGTGGTCGTAAACCAGCGCGGGGAGCCCATGGCTCGGTGCTTCGGACAGGCGGACGTTGCGCGGAATCGCGGTCTCGAACACCAAGGCGCCCAGGCAGGCGCGGACATCGTCGGCAACCTGGTCGGTCAGGCGATTGCGGCGGTCGAACATGGTCAGCGCGATCCCGACGATCCCGAGATCGGGATTGAAGCGCTGCTGGACGCGTTCGACGGTCTGCAACAGCTGGCTAAGTCCTTCCAATGCAAAGAATTCGCACTGCAAAGGGACGAGCAAAGTGTCCGCAGCGGCCAGCGCGTTGAGCGTCAGCAGCCCCAGCGAGGGCGGGCAATCGATGAAGCAGATCTCGTGGCCGGTGTTGCGGGAAAGCGCGTTGCGCAGCCGATCGGTGCGATGCTCGGCCCCGACCAGTTCGATTTCCGCGCCCGAGAGGTCGACCGTCGCGGGGACGATGTCCAACCCCGGGATACGCGTCGGCATCACACACTCGGCCAGCGGCGTTTCGTCGACGATCATCTCGTAGGAGGTGCGTTCGCGCGCGCTGGTCGGAATTCCGATCCCGGTGGAGGCGTTGCCTTGCGGATCGAGGTCGATCAGCAGCGTCTTCCAGCCGGTCGCGGCCATGGCGGTGGCGATGTTGATTGCCGTGGTGGTCTTCCCCACTCCGCCTTTCTGGTTGGCAATCGCGACGCAAATCAAGGGTTTCGTCCTTTTCGGTCGAGCAAATGCCCGACGATGATTCCAGCGTCGGGATCGGTCAAGGATTGTTCCACGTGGAACATATTTTCCCATCCCGACAGCGCTGACAGTTCCTGCGCTGCCGAACGGCCCTTGGGCAAGAGCCACAGCGTGTCGCTTGTGGAAAATCGCGCGGCCAGTCGCAGCAATTTGGGCAAGGGTGCAAAAGCCCGGGCCGAAATGACGCGGACTGTCTGCTCGGGAACCCGTTCGAGCGGCGAGCCGATCACGCGAACGCGCTCCAAACCCATGGCCAATGTTGCACGCTCCAGCCAATCAATCCGCCGCGCGCGCGATTCGACCAGCAGGACTTCCGTCTCCGGCAACAATGCGGCGATCACCAACCCCGGAAAGCCCGCCCCGGTCCCCAAATCCAGCCACGGCGATGTTTCACGTGAAACATGGCCAAGCAGCTGCGCGCTATCGGCAATGTGCCGCCGCCAGACCTCGGCCATACTCGCCGCCGAAACGAGGTTCTGATGAGCATTCTCATCCGCCAGCAGCGCGACCAGCAGTTCGAGCCGCTCTTCTGCCGCACGATCGAAGCCGGGACGCTGGCGCAGCCATGCGCGCGCCTGCGCCTCATCCTCGATCACGCGGCAAGCCGGCGGGCATGGACGAGTAGCGCTGCCAGCGCGGCAGGCGTAATCCCCGGCAACCGCCCGGCTGCCGAGAGCGTCGCCGGGCGCGCGCGGGCCAACCGCTCGACCATCTCGCGCGACAGTCCCGGGGTCTCGCCATAGGGAAACCCGTCCCCCAGCGTCAGCGCATCGGCGGCGCGCAGATCGCGCAATTCGCTGTCTTGCCGCACAAGGTAGGGCGCATAGGCGGCGTCCTCCGCGAGTTCGTCGGCCAGATCGGCGTCATCCCAGTCGGCATCGATCAGCCAGGGCGACAGACCCTCGCGCGTCACCCCGCCGAACCGCAGCCATTCGCGCAAGGTCAGTCGGCCAGCGTCCGGGCGGACCGGCAGGCTTGCCGCGCTCAGCGCGGTCGCGGAGACCGTCTGATCGAGTTCGGCATCGAGCCGCGCGCGCCGTTCCTCGCGCCGGGTAAACCACTCTGTCCGTTCACGCCCAACGTAACCCGCTGCCATCGCCAACGGCGTCAACCGGGTCGAAGCGTTATTGCCGCGCAGCCGCAGCCGGTACTCGGCGCGCGCCGTAAGCATCCGGTACGGTTCGGTCACGCCGTGCAAAGTGAGGTCGTCGATCATCACCGCCAGATAGCTGTTGGCGCGGTCGAGCGGGGCAGGATCGCGACCCAGTACCGTGGCCGTCGCATGCATCCCCGCGACCAGCCCTTGCGCCGCCGCTTCTTCGTAGCCGGTCGTCCCGTTGATCTGCCCGGCACAATAGAGCCCCGGCAAGTCGCGCAATTCGAGCGAAGGCCGCAACGCGCGCGGATCGATATGGTCGTACTCGACCGCATATCCGGGCACCGCCATCTCGACGCGCTCCAGCCCCTCCATGGTCCGCAGCATCGCCAGCTGGACGTCGCTAGGCAGCGAGGTGCTGATCCCGTTGGGATAGACCAGATGGGTTGAAAGCCCCTCGGGCTCGAGGAACACCTGGTGGCCGTCGCGATCGGCAAAGCGGTGGATCTTGTCCTCGATCGAAGGGCAATAGCGCGGCCCCTGCGCGCCGATCGCGCCCGAGAACAGCGGCGAGCGGTGCAGATTGGCGCGGATGACATCGTGGCTCGCCGGATTGGTCCGGGTCATCGCGCAGAACAATTGCGGGTTGATGCGCTGCGGCGTGAGCGGCGACATCGTCCATGGTTCGGGGTCCGATGGCTGCTCGGCCAGACGCGCCCAATCGATGGTCCGGCCATCGAGCCGCGGCGGGGTCCCGGTCTTGAGCCGGGCCAGCGGCAGCGCAGCTTCGCGCATTTGTGCGGCGAGGCGCTGCGCCGAGGCTTCGCCGATCCGCCCGCCCGCCATCCGCTCCTCGCCGCGGAACAGCGTCCCGCCGAGGAAAGTACCGGTGCACAGAACAGTAGCCGCCGCGCTTAGCTCGGTCCCATCGGCGAGGATGGTCCCGGTCACCCGGCCATTGGTAATTTGCAGCTCGGCCGCTTCGCCTGCGATCTGGGTGAGATCGCCCTGCTCGGGCAACATCCGCTGGATCGCCGCCTTGAACAGCACGCGGTCGGCCTGGATCCGCGGCCCCTGCACCGCGCTGCCCTTCGAGCGGTTGAGCATCCGGTAATGGATCGAAGCCGCATCCGCCGCGCGGCCAATCAGCCCGTCGAAGGCATCGACCTCGCGGACCAGATGGCCCTTGCCCAGCCCGCCAATTGCCGGATTGCAGCTCATCGCCCCGATCGCGGCGAGATCGAAGCTCACCAATGCCACCCGCGCACCCATCCGCGCCGCGACTGCTGCGGCCTCAACCCCGGCGTGCCCGCCGCCGATAATGATGATGTCGTAGTGGTGCATGGTGGGCGCGCATTAGCGCAACGGTGTTTCACGTGGAACACGAATATTCTGCAATTGGATCGTCGGTGTCCAGTCGCCGCATCCCAACCATTTAGCTGATTCGACTCAGGGTGATTATGGGACGGACTCGTTTCATCGTTTTTGTCAAGATAGCTGCGTGACACGACTCGGGAGAGTATGTTACTAACATTCTTAGCGACACTGGGAGAACTTTTATGACTCAGCTTAGCGATACGGAGGTTGATCGTAATTTTGAAGCATTTGCTGCTATGCTTCCAGAACTCCTGCAGCGCGCGCCCGGAAAATATGCCTTGCTCCATGGGGAAAAGCTGATTGACCTATACGACAGCGCATTGACGGCATTCGTTGCAGGTGCGCAGAAGTTTGGTGAAACCGGGTATTCGGTCCAAGAGGTAACTCAGAAGTCCGACAACCTGGGATTTTATTCGTATGCTGGTGGTGCGGGGCAAGCTTGATAATCTTCAAGCAATTGTAAATATTGGAGTTCAACGCTTCACCGTTGAATATTCAGGAATTTCTCGCAACCCATCAGCGCAAGCGCTCCCAATAGCTTTTTATCGAGCATTGCTCGATACCGGCGCCCAGCGCACTTGCCTGACATACCGCACAATCGCCGCCGAACAGCTGGTAAGGCACGGGAAGCGCTTCATCAAGAATGTCCACGATGAGAATGTGCATAGCCTGTTCTGGGTCCGATTCGGTTTCTGGTGCGCCGACAACGTGCCGATGGGAGCACAAGAATCGGGCAATTCCTATTATGGTTTGGAAGACCCAGTCGAGGTCATAAACATTGCGGACAATGATCGGTTTGACGCGATCCTTGGTATGGACATTCTAAGCCGGTTCGATCTGGCGTTTTCAAAGAATGGCGAGTTCTGCATCAATTTATGACGTTTGAACGGCCAAACAGTTCATTCACTTCCCGATGCAGAACCGGCCGAACAGCGCGTCGAGCATATCCTCGGTAGTCGTGCGACCAAGCAGTGTATCGAACGCGACCCGGGCCGTTCGCAGGCTCTCGGCGATTAGCAGGGGGTCCGGCAAGTCGGTGGCGGCGGCCAGCGCTGCTTCGGCCTGCACCAGCAGGCGATGCTGGCGCGTATTGAGGGCGGCTTCACCGGGGCGCGGCAGTGCGGCGCGCGCCGCAGTGACCAGATCGGCGCGCAATGCGTCCATCCCCGCACCGGTGAGCGCCGAGAGCCGGTGGCGCGGCGCCTGCTTGGTCCGACGATCGGGGCGGTCGGCCTGAGGCTCGATCTCCCAGGCTTGGGTTGGCCCTTCGGCTTCCTCGCCAAGCCACAGCACGAGGTCACCGTCCTCCGCTGCGGCGCGCGCGCGGGATATTCCGATCGCTTCGATCGCATCCTTGGTCGAATCGCGCAGCCCTGCGGTATCGACGAAGGTGAACGGTACCCCGTCGAGCGCGACCGAGCGCGTCAAGACGTCACGCGTCGTTCCGGCGGTCGGGGCGGTGATGGCCGCCTCGCTCTCAACCAAAGCATTGAATAAAGAGCTTTTTCCGGAATTCGGGGGACCCGCCATCACCACCCGGTAGCCCTCGCGCAAAGCCTCGGCACGCGGCCTGGCCAGCCAGCCAGCCAATTCCGACCCTAGCGCATGCACTTCGTCAACAAACCTCGGCGGCAGACCCGCGACATCGTCCTCGTCGGAGAAATCGAGCAGAGCCTCGACCGCCGCCGAAGCATCGAGCAGCCGCTCGCGCCAGCCCTCGACCTTCCGCGAAAAGGCCCCGCCCGCCATCGCTTGCGCGGCGCGGCGCTGGAGATCGGTTTCGGCGCTAAGCAGATCGGCCAGCCCTTCGGCTTCGGCCAGATCGATCTTGCCATTGGCAAAAGCGCGGCGGGTGAATTCGCCCGGCTCCGCGCGGCGCAATCCGGGCAGCACCGACAGAGCCGCCTCGATTGCGGCGACCACCGCTCGCCCGCCATGGCAGTGGAGCTCGGCCGTATCCTCGCCCGTCGCGGTTCCCGGCCCCGGCAACCACAGCGCGAGCGCGCGATCGAGCGTTTGCCCGTCGCTATCGCGCAAATGCACCGCAACCGCGCGGCGCGGCACGGGCAGCTTGCCGGCCAGCGCAGCCAGCGCCGCTCCCGCATGCGGACCGCTGATCCGCAGCACCGCAATCGCGGCGGGTGGCGCACCGCTCGACAGGGCAAAGATGGTGTCGGTCATGCGTGGGGACGAACGGAATGAGGCCAGAAGCGGCAGCCCTTCAGTCGTCGTCCTTCTTGCGCTTGGTCCCGGCACCGAAGGCCGCGCTGTTTTCCATGAATTGCTGGAACAGCTTCATCCCCATCTGCCCCATCGGCGCGATCTGCTTGGCCATGTCCTGCAATTGCTCGACGCTGGTCACGCCCTTCATCGCCTTGGCAATGTTATCGACATAGACGTCGTTGGCCTTGGAGACATCGGGCAGTCCCATGAAGCGGCGCGCCTCTTCGGGGGTGCAATCGATCTCGACATTGACTTTCATGGCTCGTGTTCCTCCCCAGCCTCCGGCTGAAACTTTCGCGCCCCGAAGCTGGCATAGGGCACCGGCAAAGTCCATTGGCGGTGGCGCGACACAGCAAGCCGAGTTGACTAAACCACAAGTAATTGCCGATCTCACTCGCGGACGGGCGCACCGCAGCGTTCCTCACGCAGCACCTCGCCTGACATCAGCCGTAGCTGGCGATCGCCTCGAACACCCGGCCGATCGCCGCGCGGTCCGCTTCGGCGATCTCGGGCCGCCAGATCTCGAACAACAGCACAACCCGCTCCTCAGGCCCGGCATTGCGCGCCTCGTGCTCGATACTGTCATCGAAGATCAGCGGCACGCGATCGATCCATGCGCGGGTCTCGCTGCCGACCCTGAGCGTGCAGCCCGGTGCGGTGCGGATCGGGATGTGGCAGATCAGTCGCGTGTTGAGCATGCCCGAATGCGGGGCGATATGCGCGCCGGGCTGCAACCGCGACCAGTGTGCATTGGGCGCTCGTCCCGGGATTTGCGGCATCGGCGCATGGCGCAGTGCCTCCATCGTCGCGGGACAGCGCGACGCATTGACGTCAACCTGCGCGCCGTCGCGCCAGAAATACAGCGCGCTCCACGCCGGATCGCCCAGCAGTGGATTGATGGGTGCGGGGCGATTGGCGGTCGCTTGCACATAGGGCTGGAAGCTGTCCGCCTGGTCCACGCTCATCGCCGCCAGCTCCGTCTGCATCTGCGGCACCAATGCGAGCATCGGCGCAAACCACGGGAATTCTTCGGCCTCGAAGAATCGTCGCTGCGGCAGGCCGGGGAAGTAGAACATCGAGGGCTGCTGGAGAAACAGCTCGCGCTTGCCAATGAGCAACTCGATCGCTTCGGCCATCAGCGGTGAGAGCCCGGTGCCGATCTGTTCGATCAGATGCGCGGCAAACTCGCCGCTCGCGCTGTGGGAATAGGCCTGGGCATGGTCGCGCAGGGCGGCCAAGGCGGGCGGGACAGCGCCATCGACCGCCGCCTGGGCCAGCGCGATCCGGTAAAAGCTCATCGCCGCGCGGGCATCGCCGCTGCGTTCGCGCAGCAAGCCTTTGAGCAGCAGCGCGCCAACCTCGCGCGGGGCCAGGGCCAGCCGCTGGTCCACGGCAGCTTCGGCGGCGGAATTATCCCCCAGTGCCAGCTCGGCATTGGCCAGCGCGATCCACGGCATGGCCGCCGCCGCAGCGGACCCGGCGGCCTCGCGCAGCAAGGCCACTGCACGCGGCATGTCACGTGCCTGCAATGCAGCCAATCCCGCCGCGATCGTCCCGTCCACATCCATCGCCTCCGCATAGCGGCTCGAGCGCGACACGGCGAGGGTGGAACTGCGCGCGCCGAGCGTGCACAGTAATCGAAACACAAGGAGAGCCCCGATGCATCGCGGAATCGAAAAATGGCACGACTATATGGCAACCGGCGGCGATCTGGCGGCCTTGTCCGAGCTGCTGGCCGACGATGCCGTGTTCCACTCGCCGGTGGTCCACACCCCGCAAGTCGGTAAGGCGAAGGTCATGGCCTATCTCGGGGCCGCCGCTGTGGTGCTTGGGGGTGACGCCTTCCGCTATGTCCGCGAACTGGTCGACGGCGACGAGGCCTGCCTCGAATTCGAGACCGTGATCGACGGCATCCACATCAACGGCATCGACCTGATCCGCTTCGGCGCGGACGGCAAGATCGCCGATTTCAAGGTGATGGTGCGGCCCTTGAAAGCAGTGAACAAACTGTGGGAGCTGATGGCAGCGCAGCTCGCAGCCCCAACCTAGGCAATCCTGCTCAGTTGAGCGTGGCGAAATTGACGATCGTATGACGGATCGGCGCGGTCAGAGCTGCCGGGATCAGCGCATCGAGCATTTCGCGCCGGCGCGGGGCGGACCCGATCACACCCAACCAGCGCATCGCCCAGTCGGGACAGCAGCGATCGGCGATCAGGCAATCCTCGAGCCGTAGGATGCCGCTGTGCCGTTGATCACGCGCCAACCGGGTAATCAATGCGAGCATCGGTGCAGCGGGGCCTTCGACCAGCTGGAGAAAGTTGCGGCCGTTGTACAGCAGGAAGCCTGTAATCGCATCGCGGGCGTTGTTGCGGAGCGATTCCTCGACGATTCGATCGATCGCCGTCTCGTCGGAGGTCATTGCCATGCTGATGTATACGAATTGACGCATGGCGATCGGGCCCGGGTCTACTGATTCATCGTCGCGAAGAAGTCCTCGTTGCTCTTGGAATCCTTCATCTTGTCGAGCAGGAATTCCATCGCGTCGATCGTGCCCATCTGCATCAGGATGCGGCGCAGCACCCACATCTTGGAGAGCTTGTCCTTCTCGACCAGCAGCTCTTCCTTGCGGGTGCCCGACTTGCCGACGTCGAGCGCGGGGAAGATGCGCTTGTCGGAAACCTTGCGGTCGAGCACGATTTCCGAGTTGCCGGTGCCCTTGAATTCTTCGAAGATCACCTCGTCCATCCGGCTGCCGGTATCGATCAGCGCGGTGGCGATGATCGAGAGGCTGCCACCCTCCTCGATGTTGCGCGCCGCGCCGAAGAAGCGTTTCGGCCTTTGCAAAGCATTCGCATCGACACCGCCGGTCAGCACCTTGCCCGAGCTCGGCACCACGGTGTTGTAGGCGCGACCGAGGCGCGTGATCGAATCGAGCAGGATCACCACGTCGCGCTTGTGCTCGACCAGCCGTTTGGCCTTTTCAATGACCATTTCAGCGACTTGCACATGGCGGTTGGCGGGCTCGTCGAAGGTCGAGGAGATCACCTCGCCCTTCACGCTGCGCTGCATGTCGGTGACTTCCTCGGGGCGCTCGTCGACCAGCAGGACGATCAGGAACACTTCGGGGTGGTTGTCGGTGATCGCCTTGGCGATGTTCTGCAGCAGCACGGTCTTGCCGGTGCGCGGCGGCGCGACGATCAGCGCGCGCTGGCCCTTGCCCTGCGGTGAAATGATGTCGATTACCCGCGCCGACTTGTCCTTGACGGTCGGGTCGATCGTG
>JANOOJ010000075.1:0-19856 GCA_031421295.1 Novosphingobium sp. | reverse complement strand
GGCTGGCCGACCATGGCGCTCGCCACGTCGCGCGGTCGCGGCCAGTAAAGTCCGGCGATGAGCAGCGCCGCGAACAGCGCGAACAACGCGAGCGGCAACCACAGGGCCCAGCGCGCCTTCATCGGCCCATGCTCTCGCGGCGGTCGGCGATCTTACCGCGTGCGGTGCGGCGGCGCAAATCGCTCGCCACCCGCCCGATCAGCGCGAGCAGCCCGCCCAGCCCGATCATCAACCCGCCCAGCCAGATCAGCGTGACGAACGGCTTCCACCACAGCCGGAGCTGCCAGCGGTCGGTGCCGTCCGCGCTTGGTGCCTGCTCGCCCAGCACGGCATAAAGCTGGCCGTTCCAGCGGGTCAGCAGCGCGCTTTCGCTGGTCTGCTGCGGCGGGGTCCAGAAACTGCGCGATTGCGGCTCGATCAGCGTCGGCTCACCGCCTTGGTACGACGCCTGCAGTCCGGCTTCGAGCGCGGTCCAGTTGGGGCCGGCCACCGGCTCGATCGTCGCCAGAGTGACCTGCCACGGGCCGACCGCGACCATTTGGCCCACCCGCGCCGCAACCAGTTTCTCGGTCGAAAAGGCGCTGTCGGCAGCCATGCCACACAGGCTCACTGCGGCACCGAGATGCGCCACAACCATGCCCAGCGTAGCCAAGGGGGTGCGCCACAGCACCCGGCCCCGCAGCGGCAACACGCTCGCGACCGCGAGCCCGACTCCCAGCGCCAGCCCGAGAAACGGCAGCAGGCCCATCCCGCCGAACACCAGCAGCACGGCCACCATCGCCAGCACCACCAGCGCCGGGATCGCGACCGGCTTGCCGATCCGGCCGAATGAATCGCGCCGCCAGCGCAGCAGCGGGCCAACCGCCATGACCAGCAGCATCGGCAGCACAAACACGGCGGTCATCGGATTAAAATAGGGCGGCCCCACCGAGACCTTGGCTCCGAGCGCTTCGGCGAACAGCGGGTAGAGCGTGCCGATCAGGACAATCCCCAGCGTCGCGGTGAGCATCACATTGTTGAACACCAGCGCCGCCTCGCGGCTGGTCACCGCGAAGCGCTCGCCCTCGGTCACGCTGCCCGCCCTCAGCGCAAACAGCAGCAGCGCGCCGCCGATGTAGATCGCGAGGAGGACGAGGATGAAACTGCCGCGCGTGGGATCGACCGCAAAGGCGTGGACGCTGGTCAGGATCCCCGAGCGGACCAGGAAAGTGCCGACCATCGACATCGAAAAGGCGACCACGCCGAGCATGATCGTCCAGGCGCGCAGCGCGTTGCGCGCGGCGAGCACGCCGACCGAATGGAGCAGCGCGGTTGCCGCGAGCCACGGCATCAGGCTGGCGTTTTCGACCGGATCCCAGAACCACCAGCCGCCCCAGCCGAGCTCGTAATAGGCCCAATAGGACCCGGCGGTGATCCCCAGCGTCAGGAAAATCCACGCGCCCAGCACCCAGGGCCGCATCGCGCGGGCAAAGGCCGGACCAACCTCGCGCGTCACCAGCGCCCCGATCGCGAAGCTGAACGCGACCGAAAGCCCGACATAGCCGAGATACAGCGTCGGCGGATGGAAGGCGAGGCCCGGGTCTTGCAGCAGCGGGTTGAGCCCCTGCCCTTCGGGAGCCGCAGGACTGAGCCGCTCGAACGGATTGGAGGCCAGCAGCAGAAAGACATAAAAGCCCAGCGAGACAAAGGCTTGACCCGCCAGCGTCGCCAGCATCGTCCGCTCGGGCAAGCGGCGTTCGAGCAGCGCGACCGCGCTCCCCGCCAGCCCCATCACCGTCACCCACAGCAGCATCGAGCCTTCGTGGTTGCCCCAGGTTCCGGCGAATTTGTAGAGCAGCGGCTTGGCCGAGTGCGAGTTCGTTGCCACCAGCTTGACCGACAGATCGGTCTGGACGAACACTACGATAAGCGCGGCGAAGGCCAATGCGGCGAGCGCCCCCTGCATCGCCGCCACCGGCCGGACGATCTCCGCCAACGCCGCGCCGCGCGGGGTCAGCGCCAGCGATCCGGCGAGCAGTTGCAATGCCGCCAGCGCCGCCGCCAGCCACAAGGCCGCAAGACCGAATTCGGCGATCATGCTTCCCATCCCGCCTGCGGGAGGGGCGCGAGACTTGGGCTTGCGCAGCAAGGCTTGGTCGCAGCGGGGTGGACCTGAGTGGGCGCAGTGCTCTGCGAGGCCTCGCCCACCCCTGGCCCCTCCCGCAAGCGGGAGGGGGATTTGTGCAGCACTGAGTGCAGCCCCTTCATTTGGTTTCCGCCACCGTACGCTTGGCCTCGGCTGCGGTCATCGCTGCCATCTCGCGCGGCACATATTTCTCGTCGTGCTTGGCGAGGAGATTGTCGGCCAGGAACGTCCCGTCCGCACCCATCCGGCCTTCGGCGACCACGCCCGATCCTTCGACGAACAGCGAGGGGGCGATGCCCGAAAAGCGCACGGGTACGCGCGCCTTGCCGTCACCGACCACGAAATTGAGCGTCACGCCATCGGACGCAGTTTTGATCGAGCCGCGCTCGACCATCCCGCCAAGCCGCACCGCGCGGCCGGATTCGGGCGGCTTGGTAACGATCTCGCTCGGCACGTAGAAATACGAGGCCTGATTGCGCAGCGCCCAGGCGGCGAGCAGCCCCGCTCCGATCAGCGCCACCAGCGCGATCGCCAGCAGCACCAGCCGCTGGTGTTTTGGTTTGATGATCACTCGGCGCGGCTCCGCTCACGCCGTGCTTCGGCGCGGCGCATCGCGAGCCAGCTCCACCCGGCCATCAGCGTGGTTCCAGCCACGCCGATGACATAGGCCGCCACCACGAAGTCCCACTGGTCGAGCGCCTCGCGCATCAGTCCATCGCCTTGCGGCGCAGCCGCGCTTCGGTTTGCAGATCGGCGAGGATCGTCCGCATCCGGGCTAGCACCACACCCCCGAACAGCAGCGAAAAGCCCAGCGTCGCTGCGATCAGCGGCCAAAGATAGGCGCTATCGATTGCTGATTTGCCCAGCGAAATGCTGGCCGGCTGGTGCAGGCTGTTCCACCACACCACCGAGCGGTTGATGATCGGAATGTTGATCGCGCCGACCAGCCCGAAGATCGCCGCGACGCGCGAATTGCCCTGCTTCTCGCCCGCGTCGGCGAGCGCGATATAACCGAAATAGAGGAACAGCAGCACCAGAAAGCTGGTCAGCCGCCCGTCCCACACCCACCATGCGCCCCAGGTCGGCCGCGCCCAGATCGAGCCACTGGCGAGGCAGATCGCGGTGAACACCGCGCCGGGCACTGCTGCGGCGCGCGCGGCAATCGTCGCTAGCGGATGCCGCCAGACGAGCTCGGCGATGCTCGCCAGCGCAATCGTGGTCCAGCCGCCCATCCCCAGCCAGGCTGCGGGGACGTGAATGAACAGGATCCGCACCGTATCGCCCATCAGCCGGTCGGGCGGGACGCGCCACAGCCCCCACGCCAATGCGCCCGCCGCAATTACGCCGCCGCCCACCAGCAACAGCGGCGTCAACCAGCGCGCGAGGCGCAGAAAACGGGCGGGATTGGCGAAGCCGTGCATTGGGCCGAGGCTTTGGCAGGGCGCGGGTGAGCGGGCAAGGGATTCGTCATCCCCGCGAACGCGGGGATCGCAGGCCGCCAGGTACGACGTCGAGGCCAGCGGTCCCCGGTCAGGCCGGGGACGAAGTGATTTATCGCCCGATCAATTGCTGCGCCATCGCATCGGCCACCTGATCGGGCGAGCGGCCCGAGGCGTCGCTGTCCTGCCAGATCGCCGCGAGCCGTTCGGGGATCTGCTCGAGCCGGGCGTGAACTTCGGCCACGTCGCAGTGCTGCCCGGCTTCGCGCGCCAGATATTCCAGCGTCACGCTGATGATCCCGCCCGCGTTGATCACATAGTCGGGCGCATAGAGGATGCCGCGCGCCGCCAGCGCCGGGCCGTGTTCGGGCCGGGCGAGCTGGTTGTTCGCGCCGCCCGCGACGACTGGCGCACGCAACCGCGCAACGCCCTCGTCACCCAAAATCGCGCCCAGCGCATTGGGGCTGAACACGTCGCATTCGATATCCATGATCGTCTCGGCGGACACAACCTCACCGCCCAGCTCCGCCGCCAGCACCTTCGCCCGGTCGGTATCGACATCGGCCAGCGTCAGGCGCGCGCCGTGGGCGGCGAGCAACCGCGCCAGCCCGCCGCCCACGCTGCCCGTGCCCTGCACCGCGACATGGACGCCGGTGAGCGACTCCTTGCCAAGCCGATGCGCGACCGCAGCCTTGACGCCGTAATAGATGCCCTGCGCCGTGAATGGACCCGGATCGCCGCCCGCGCTGCCGTCCGCGCTGGGCAAGCCGCTGACGAAGCGCGTGCGCTCAGCCACCGCGACCATGTCGGCCTCGGCAATCCCGACGTCTTCGGCCGTGACATAACGCCCGCCCAGCGCCTCGATCACATCGCCGAAGGCGGCGAGCATCGCCGGGGTCTTGGTGCGGTTCGCATCGGCGAGGATCACCGCCTTGCCGCCGCCCATCGGCAGCCCGGCCATGGCGTTCTTGTAGCTCATCCCCCGCGACAGGCGCAGCGCATCGTGGACCGCGCCGCGGCCATCGTCATAGTGCCAGAACCGGGTGCCGCCCGCGCCGGGGCCGAGGTGGGTGGAGTGCAGCGCGATGATCGCGGTCAGCCCGCTGGCGCGATCGCGCACGATCTGGACCAGCTCGTGATCGTCGAAATCGGGCTCTTCCCAGAACGCTGGCATGTGCATCTTCCTCGCTGACGCTCGGTGCGGCACCAGCCCGCTCCCCCACCCGGCCACCCAGAACCTAGGGTAACCTGTGGGTGGCCGGGTGGGGGAGCGGGCTGGTGCCGCCTTCGAGCAACGCTCGCAAAAACGCAGTGACTGGGGCGACCGAGGGGTCTTGAACCCCCGACCTCCGGTACCACAAACCGGCGCTCTAACCAACTGAGCTACGGTCGCCATAGTCACACGCGTGTACGAGGACCGCGCTGTTAGGGAGCGTCAATCCCCGCCGCAAGCGGCGATTGGCGCGGTTGCGGCCTGTTGCACAAGGGGCCCGGCTTTGGAAGCGAAAAACTGCGCAGGGGCACGCGCGCGCAATTTTCTTTCGCGGCGATTTTGCTATCATCGCGGCATGAACGCTCCGGGCGAATCTTCGGCCAGCCGGTTGCTGGCAACGCCGCGCATGCAGCGCGTGCCCTCGCCCCGGCTCGAGCTGTTCGTCCTGCGCGATTTCCTTGTCCCCGAAGAATGCGCCGCACTGATCGAGCGGATCGACCTGGCGCGCCGCCCCTCGACGCTCGCCGATCACAATGGCGATCATTCGTTCCGCACCAGCGAGACCTGCGACCTCGATCATGCCGATCCGGTGGTTGCCGCGCTCGACGCCAAGCTGGCGCAGCTGTCGGGAATCGATCCGGCCTATGGCGAGACTTTGCAGGGCCAGCGCTATGCCGAGGGGCAGGAGTTCAAGCCGCATACCGATTTTTTCGACGAAGGCGGCGTCGATTACGAGCGGTTCTGCAGCCTCTCGGGCCAGCGGACCTGGACCTTCATGATCTACCTCAACGATGTTGCGGCAGGCGGGGCGACGCGGTTCAAGCTGATCGACAAGACGGTCCAGCCCGAGCGCGGCAAGCTGCTCGCGTGGAACAATCGGCGAGCCGATCTCAGCCCCAATCCGGCCACACTCCACCACGGCATGAAAGTGCGCCAAGGCGTTAAATACGTCATCACCCGGTGGTACCGCGAGCGCCCGTGGGGCTGAAAATTCCGGGCGGGCCGGTTCAATAAAATTAACCCCGATTTGCTAGCGGTTACGGGTCGATCCGGACCGAAGGGGTAATCCACCGTGACTGCATTGCCATTACCCCAGATGGGCCGGGGCGTAGAGCTCGGCGCGGACCGCCGCCGGACCCAGCGCATCGCGCGCCAGGTGACCGACGCGGTGGTGTCGGTGACGGCATCGAGCGGCGAGCACACCGAAGCCGCGATCCGCAACGTCTCGGCTCATGGCTGCAACCTGCAATCGGGCGAGCCGTGGCTGCGGATGGGCCGGTTCATCACGATCGACTTCGGTTCCGAACGCTCGGTTCAGGGGATCGTCCGGTGGGTCCGCGATGGTTCGACCGGAATAGAATTCCTGCGCCCGATCAGCAGCGCCGAAGTGCAGCAAATCGCGAGCGGCGAAGGCTGAACGAACAAGGGCGGCGCAATGGCCGCCCTTTCCCGAATAATGAAACCGTAGCTCAGCCCTTCTTGAGGCTGAGCCCCCCGAAGCGCTTGTTGAACTGCGCGACGCGGCCACCCTGATCGAGCTGGCGGGTGCCGCCGGTCCAGGCCGGGTGCGAGGTCGGATCGATATCGAGCACCAGCGTGTCGCCTTCCTTGCCCCAGGTAGAGCGCGTCGAGAAGGTCGAACCATCGGTCATCTGGACCGTGATCGCGTGGTAATCGGGGTGAGTATCGGCCTTCATGGAACTGTCTTTCGCTGGCGACCGGTTCCGACCGGTCTGGAAAATCGAAGCGCGCGCATAGCGGGATGCCGCGCGGATGGCAAGATGGTTGGGCAATCGTTGCGCGCATGCTTCGACAGGCTCAGCACGAACGGACCTATTTCCAAGTCCCGTTCGTCCTGAGCCTGTCGAAGGACGCGCGCAATGCTGGGCCTAGGCTGTAGGCGCATCCGCGATCATCGCGGTGAACCGGACTTCGCAGGCGATCTTGTCGCCGAGCATCGCCTTGCCCCAGAACTTGCAGACCCGCGCGCGCTTCTGGACGAAGCCGACGTGGAGATCGAGCAGGCAGCCCGGCTCGACCGGATTGCGGAACTTGGCCTCCTCGATCGCCATGAAATAGTCGAGTTTGCCCGACCCGCCCAGTTCGAGGGTTTCGATCGCGAGGATCGCTGCCGCCTGCGCCAGCGCCTCGATCTGGAGGACGCCGGGCATGATCGGGCGGCCCGGAAAGTGACCCTGAAAGAACTGCTCGTTGAAGGTCACCGCCTTGACCGCGTGGATCGCCTCGCCGACGTCGAGCGTGAGCACCCGATCGACCAGCAGCAGCGGATAGCGGTGCGGCAGCGCGGCGAGCACCTTGACGATGTCGTAGGCGGGCGCGGCGGGTGCCGCCGCGCCCGGGGTTGGCGTATCGCTCATCGCGGCCAATTAGCGGCCGTCGGGCTGCGGACCGGCGGGACGCGGCGCCGGAGTGCCGGCCGGACGCGGTGCCGGAGTGCCGGCCGGGCGAGGTGCTGCAGCACCGCCCTGGGCAGCCGCCGCAGCGCGCTGTTCGCGCATCTGGCGCGGTTCCCAGCCGGTCGGCGGGACCAGCTGCGCGGCGGGGAGCAGGACGTTGATTTCGTCGAGCACCGCCTGGTTCATATTATAGGCCGGATCGGCGTAAACAATCGCATCGGCGCGCACCAGCATGGTCAGCTTGCGCTTCACGACCGCCTGGTCGACCGCCTTCTGGAGCTGGTCGTTGACCTGTTCTTCGACATAGGCGCGCGAGAGCTGCACGGGCGCGAGCATCCGGTTGATCTCTTCCTCGCCCGACTGCTGGAGCTGCTGGATCTGGGCATATTGCGTCTGCAACGCGGCCTGGTTGGGAGCAGGCACCGCGCGGTCGCGCTCGAACTTCTGGGCGAGCGGGACGAGCTGGGCCTGGATCGCCTGGGCGCGGGTATTCGCCGCATCGATCGTCGCCTTGTAGGTGGTCGGGCGCTGCTGCTCGGCCACCTTCCAGGCGTTGGTGTTGACCTTGACCGCATCGATATTGATCCAGCCGATGCCGGCGGTGATCGGGCCGTTGGCGGCGAGTGCAGGCTGGGCGGAAGCGGTCACGAGCAGGCCGGCGAGCGCCGCCGCTTTGAACAGGGTCTTCATCAGAATTGGGTTCCTACGTTGAAAGTGAAGCTTTTGGTATCATCGCCGGGCTGGGTGAGGAGCGCCTTGGCAAAATCGATCCGGAACGGGCCGAATGGCGAGTTCCAGTTGACGCCGATACCGATCGAGACGCGCGGCTTGGGCGAATTGCCGAAATAGAATTCCTGGAACGCCGTGCCGCGCGACACCCCGTCGGTGGCGCCGACGCAGGTCACAGGCAAGGCCGGGATCGCGGCATCGCTATCGGCAGAGCCGGTGGTCGTCGTCCCGTTGCAGACGGTGGTGAAGGGGAATGTCAGCCCCTGAAGGGTCGGGCGTTTAAGACCGAATACCGAACCGGCATCGATAAACACCGAAGGTCGCAGTCCAAGCTCCTTGGCGCCCGAGCCGAGCGGAATTTCGAGTTCGGCGTGCGCCAGATAATAATAACGTCCGCCCAGCGCGTCATCGACCACGCTGTTGCGATCGTCGGAGAAGGCGTCGGGGATGTTGTCGCCGTTGCTGTCGACGGTCAGGAACTTGCGGATGATGCGCGGCCCGACCCCGCGGATGTCGAAGCCGCGGATTTGCGGCTCGCCGAGATAGAACCGGTCGGTCAGGCGTACGCCCTCGACCCCCGGGCCACGATCCTCGAACGAATGGATTGCGCCGCTCTCGGCCGAAAGCGAGAAGATGAATCCCTTGCCGACCGGCCAGAACTGCTTCGCATTGGCCCGGTAGCGGGCATATTTGACCGAGCCGCCGAGCCCGGCAAATTCGGTCGTAACCGAAGCGCTGCGACCACGGCTCGGACGGATCCGGCTATCGAGCGTATCGTAGATCAGCGACAGGCCGAGGATCGAACTGGTCCGGTTGCCGATCGCCTCGCACAGATAGCGCCCGGCGATCAGCGGATCGCATGACGGTGTCCCCGGGGTAAGCCGATCGCTATAATACTGCGATTCGTCGACCGTGACGTTGTCGACGTTGAACGTGTACGATCCCACCGCCGAAAGATATTCGGTCAGCGGCACGCCAAGCCGCCCCTGGAAACCGGTGGTTGTCTGCTGGTACAGCGTGTTGCGGCCGCTGTTCTGGAAAGTCGGGCTGTTGTAATCGCGGCGATAGGCGCTGACCCCCGCCGAGATGTTCTTGTCGAACACGTAAGGCTCGGTGAAGCTCAGTTCGGCGCTCTTGGCGAAGCGCGAATAGCTGAGCTGCGCGCCGACCGTCTGGCCGCGACCCCGGAAGTTGCGCTGCTCGATCGAACCCTGGAAAATGAAGCTCTCGATGCTCGAAAACCCGGCGGAGAGCTGGAGCGAGCCGGTCGGCTTTTCCTCGACATTGGCTTCGAGCGCGATCCGGTCGGGCGAGCTGCCGGGCTTCTGCTCGATCTCGAACTTTTCCTGGAAATAGCCGAGCGAATTGATCCGGTTGGTCGAGCGCTTGACCTGGATCGAGTTGAACGCATCGCCTTCGGTCAGACGGAATTCGCGGCGGATAACCTTGTCCTGCGTCAGCGTGTTGCCGTTGACGTCGATCTTCTCGACATAGACGCGCGGCGCATCGGCGATCTGGAAGGTCAGACCCATGGTCAGGTCTTCCTTGCTGCGATTGTAGTTCGGCCGGACATCGGCGAAGGCATAGCCGAAGGTCCCGGCGGTCTCGTTGAGCCGCTCGATCGTATCCTCGACCAGCTTGGCATTGTACCAGTCGCCCGCCTTCATCGGCAGCGTGGCCGCCAGCCGCTCGCCGTCGAAGTCGCGCAGCTGGCTGTCGACCTTCACATCGCCGAACTTGTAGCGCTGGCCTTCCTCAACCACGTAAGTGATGATGAAGTCTTCCTTGTCCGGGGTCAGCTCGGCGACCGCCGAAACCACGCGGAAGTCGGCGTAGCCTTGCGTCAGGTAGAACTGGCGCAGCTTCTGCTGGTCGAACGCCATCCGGTCCGGATCGTAGCTGGTGCCCGAGCTGAACAGGCGGAATGCGCGCGCCTGCTTGGTCACCATCTCGCCGCGCAGATCGCCATCGGAAAACTTCTCGTTGCCGATGATGTTGATCTGGCGGACCTTGGACTTGGGCCCTTCGGAAATCTCGAACACGATGTCGACCCGGTTCTGGTCGAGCATGACCATCTTGGGTTCGACCGAAGCGGCAAACCGGCCCTGGCGCTTGTACAGCTCGATGATCCGGTTGACGTCGGCGCGGACCTTCGAGCGGGTAAAGATCTGGCGCGGCGACAGCTTGATTTCAGGGAGGATCTTCTCCTCCTTCAAGCGCTTGTTGCCCTCAAGCACGATGCGGTTGATGACCGGGTTTTCCTTGACCTCGATCACCACATTGCCGGCATTGTTGCGGATCTGGACGTCGGCGAACAGCTCGGTCGCGAACAGGTCCTTGAGCGCCTCATCGGCCGCGATCTGGGTATAGGGCTGGCCGACGCGCAGCTTGACGTAGGACCGGATGGTATCGCTCTCGAGCCGCTGCGAGCCGACCACGGCGATCGACTGGATCGTGGTCGGCGCTTCGGGGGCCGGAGCCGGAACCGCCGCTGCGGCGCTCGCTGCCGGGGCGGGGGCCGCTTCCTGCGCGGCAACCGGCATTCCGCCAAGGACCGAGGTCCCCAGCAGCGCCGCAGCATAGAGCCCGATGCGGCGGGTCTTGGCGCTGCGAACCATTTTTACGTCCAATATCGACACGGCATTTCCCGTAATAAGCGCTGAGCGGACGATCCTCCCCGGGCGGGATCGTCCTGGTGCAGCAAACAACCGTGGCCCTCTGCCCGATGCCGTGTCGCCAATCAAGCAACCATTGGGTCAGCCGGTGTCCGCAAATCCTGTTATCCCTCGCTATCGCCCGAACAGATTGAGCGACAGAAGATCGTTGATCGTGACGAACAGCATCAGCGCCAGCACAAAGGCCAGACCGGTGCGGAACGCCCATTCCTGGCTGCGTGCCCCAGCCGGTTTCCGGCGGATTGCCTCGGCCGCGTAGAAAGCCAGATGCCCGCCGTCCAGCGTCGGAATTGGCAGGAGGTTAATGAACCCCAAGTTAATCGAGATCAGCGCGGCGAACCACACGAACTGCGGCCAGCCCAGCGTCAGCTGCTCGCCCGAATATTTGGCGATCTTGATCGGTCCGCCCAGCTCCTTGACCGAGCGTTCGCCGCTGACGATCTGGCCGATCCCGGTGACCATCATCCTGACGATACCGACGCATTGATCGCCCGCCAGGCTCACCGCCTCGATCGGGCCGACCGGGACGATCTTCGTCGCCCCCGCGGCAATGCCGATCCGCCCGACCCGGGCTTCGTTGCCGAACTGGTCACGGTCGATGCGTGCGGCGATCCTGACCGGGACGCTCAGCGTCTGCGCGCCGCGCTGCGCGACGATCGTCACCGTGCGCCCCGGGAAGGGCAGGATGCGCTCGCGGATATCGTCGAACCCGGAGATGGCCTCGCCGTTGATCGAGACGATCCGGTCGCCGACCCTGAGGCCCGCCGCCTGCGCGGGGGCGCCCGCCTCGAACGCGGCAACCTGGGGAATCACCACCGCCTTGCCATAGGCCAGGTTGAACCCAGCGAAGATCGCCACCGCGAGCAGCAGATTGGTCACCGGCCCCGCCAGCACGATCAGCGCACGGTGGAGCAGCGGGGCGGCCTGAAACGTGCCCTTGAGCGCGTCGCCGGTCAGCGACGCATCGGGAGTACTCGCCGCATTCGCATCTCCGGCGAATTGCACGAACCCGCCCAGCGGCAGCGCCGCGATGCGCCAGCGGGTGCCGCGCTTGTCGACGCGCGCGAACAATTCCTTGCCGAAGCCGACCGAGAAGACATCGGCGCGCACGCCGAACCAGCGCCCGACCAGATAATGGCCCAGCTCATGCACCACCACCAGGGGGCCGAGCACGAGCAGGAAAGCGGCGATGGTCAGCAGGATCGAAGGGGACTGGATCAATTCAGGCAAGCTCCATCAAGGCACGGGCCTGCGCCCGGGCTGCGACATCCACCGCCAGAACATCGTCCAGCGATTGCGGCGCGGGCGGGCTATAGCGGGAAAGCACGTCCTCGACCATTGCCGCGATCCGGGTGAACGCGATGTGACCGGCAAGGAACGCGGCGACCGCCACTTCATTGGCAGCGTTGAGCACCGCCGGAGCCGCCCCGCCTGCTTCGGCGGCCTCGCGACAGATCCGCGTGGCGGGGAAGCGCGCTTCATCGGGCGGACGGAATGTCAGCTCGCCAATTGCGGTTAGATCGAGCGGGGCAAGCGGCGTGTCCATCCGCGCAGGGTGCGCGAGGCACGAGGCAATCGGCACGCGCATGTCCGAGGGGCCGAGCTGGGCGAGGGTCGAGCCGTCGCGGTATTCGACCATCGAATGCACCACCGACTGCGGGTGGACGACGATCCGCAATTTGGCGAGGCCGACCGGGAACAGATGATGCGCCTCGATCAGTTCGAGGCCCTTGTTGAACATCGTCGCCGAATCGACGCTGATCTTCGCGCCCATGTCCCAGTTGGGATGCCTGACCGCCTGCGCCGGAGTGGCTGCATCGAGTTGCACCAGAGTCCAGTCGCGGAACGGCCCGCCGCTGGCGGTCAGCGTAATGCTTCGCACATCATCCAAGCTATTACCCGCAAGGCACTGAAAGATTGCATTATGCTCCGAATCGACCGGGAGCAGCGTCGCGCCATGCCGTGCCACTGCTGCCGTCATGACCTCGCCCGCCGAAACCAGCGCCTCCTTGTTGGCCAGCGCAACAATGCGGCCCTGCTCGATTGCCGCCATGGTCGGCGCAAGCCCCGCGCAGCCGACGATGGCGGCGATGGTGAGGTCGGCGGGGCGGGCTGCGGCTTCGACCAGCGCCACCGCCCCGCCAGCCGCCTCGATCCCGGACCCCGCCAGCGCGGAACGCAGCTCGGGCAAACAAGTCTCGTCCGCCACCACCGCCAGCTCCGCCGAAAACTCCCGCGCCAGTCTGGCCAGTTCCGCCGCCTGGCAATTGGCCGTCAGCGCCACCACCCGCCACCTGCCCGGCTCGCGCCGGATCAGGTCGAGCGTGGATGCCCCCACCGAACCGGTTGCGCCGAGGATGGAGATGGTGCGCACGATCACAAGAACCAATTTAGTTCGAGGATTACCGAGACAGCATAAGCGAATGTTACGGCAATTAGTCCGTCTGCGCGATCGAACAAACCACCATGTCCAGGAATTAAGCCAGAACTATCCTTCACTCCTGCGCGCCTTTTCATCCAGCTCTCGAAAAAATCGCCTGATTGCGCAATCACCGCGCCGATCGCCGCCGTTGTCAAACATGGAGCAATCGCATCGCGCCAATTTGAGAAGAGACCGGCAATCGGAAAGTCCGGCAGAGAAAGCAGCTTTCCCGCCGCCGAAATGGATGACCACCCCAGGAGCAGCAGGAAAGCACCTGCGATTCCTCCGATCAGGCCAGACCACGTCTTGGATGGGCTTATGCTCGGGGCTATTTTCGGGCCACCGACTGTTCGGCCGACTAGATAGGCACCAATATCGGTTCCGATAACCAAAACGAGCAAGGCGATCAAAATGAACCGCGCCCAGTGGTCACCCGACGAAGAATCGCTTCCTAAGTTTGCGATCACTAGTGCTGCGACACCGATATAAATCGCTCCCGCTACAACCCAGATGACTCGTACCAAACCGGATTTTGTGATCGCTAAGGCGAGCCTGCACCATTCCCAATAGATGCCCAGTGCAATCGCGGCTCCGAACGCTTGCCACCACCACCCCCCCAGCCACAACGCCGTGCCCGCCACCGCCACCATCACCACCGCCGAGGCGACGCGGGTGGGGAGGTCGGATTTTTTGGGCTGGGGGTGGGTCACGCGACCACATATCCTTCATCGTCACCCTGAACTTGTTTCAGGGCCCATCGTGCCGCAAACTCAGGTGCATGCGGCAAGAGCGCCAACCCTGCACCTACATCCTTGCGAGCAAGCTTTACGGCACGCTCTACATCGGGGTCACCTCCGACCTCGTCGCGCGCCTGTGGCAACACCGTAATAATATGCTGCCCGGGCATACCTCTCGCCATGCCGTCCACCGCCTCGTCCACTATGAGCTGTTCGGCGAAATGGAACCGGCGATCCTGCGCGAGAAGCAGCTCAAGCGCTGGCATCGGCAGTGGAAGATCAATCTCATCAATGCGAGCAATCCGCATTGGGCGGATTTGGCGGTGGGGTTGAGTTTGCCGCCGCTTGCTCCGGGGATGCGGCACGATGGGCCCTGAAACAAGTTCAGGGTGACGAGTTTGGATTGTGGGGCGCGCCACGCAGCTACCGCCCGCCATAGCGGCGCTCCCTTGCCCCAAACGCATCGAGCGCTTCCCGCAAATGCTCGGGCTTGAAATCGGGCCACAGCACGTCGGTGAACCACAGCTCGGCATAGGCCGCCTGCCACAGCAGGAAATTCGAGAGGCGGACCTCGCCCGAGGTGCGGATCAGCAGGTCGAGCGGGGGGAGGCCGGCGGTGTCGAGTTCGGCCTCGATGCTCGCCGCCGTTACCGCGCCCTTCGCCGCCGCCTTGGCCGCCGCGCGGGCGATTTCCTGCTGTGCGCCATAGTTGAGCGCGATCGCCAGGATCGAGCCGTCGTTGGCGGCGGTGCGCGTCACCGCATCGTCGATCAGTCCGACAAGATCGGGCGCCAGAAGCTTGTATTCGCCGATGATTATCAGCCGGACATTGTTGGCGACGAATTCATCGAGCTCGCTTTTGATGAAGCGCCGCAGCAGACCCATGAGGTCGCTCACCTCGTCCTCGGGGCGCTTCCAGTTCTCGCTCGAAAAGGCGTAGAGCGTCAGCGCCTCCAGCCCCATGTCGCGCGCGGCGCGGGCGATCGCGCGCACCGCATCGACCCCGCGCTGGTGCCCCACCGCGCGCGGCAGATGGCGCGCCTTGGCCCAGCGGCCATTGCCGTCCATGATGATCGCAACGTGGCGGGCCTGGGGGGGCTTTTCGCCCATCATCGCACCAGGGGATCGTGGGAAACCCGCAGGATCACCGGCCCATGATTTCCTGTTCCTTGTGCGCCGCCACCTCGTCCGCCGTCTTGATCTGCTCGTCGGTCAGCTTCTGGACTTCGGTCTCGGAGCGCTTGCGGTCGTCTTCGGAGATTTCCTTTCTGGCCTCGTCGGCCTTGAGGTTGTCCATCCCGTCGCGGCGCACGTTGCGGATCGCGATGCGCGCCTTTTCGGCGTAGGTATGCGCCAGCTTGGCGAGTTCCTTGCGGCGTTCCTCGGTCAGATCGGGGATCGGCAGGCGCAGCGTATTGCCGTCGTTGATCGGGTTGAGCCCCAGCCCGGCCGAGCGGATCGCCTTTTCGACCGGGCCGATATTGGCCTTGTCCCACACCTGCACCGTCAGCATCCGCGGCTCGGGCGCCGAGACGGTCGCGCATTGGTTGAGCGGCATGTGGCTGCCATAGACCTCGACCGTGACCGGATCGAGCAGCCCGGTGTTGGCGCGGCCGGTGCGCAGCCCCGCCAGATCGCTCCTGAGCGCTTCGACCGCGCCCTTCATCCGGCGCTCCAAATCTGCCTTGTCGTATTTGGCCATGGTCAGGCCTCCTCTTGGACGATGGTTTGGGTGCCCTGCCCGGCCAGAACCTTGGCCAGATTGCCGCGCTCGCGGATCGAGAACACCACGATCGGGATCTTGTTGTCACGGCACAGCGCCACGGCTGAAGCGTCCATAACCTTCAGATTGTCTGCCAGTACCGTGTCGTAACTCAGCGTATCGTAACGCTTTGCGGTTTTAACCTTTTTGGGGTCGGCATCGTAGACCCCATCGACGCTGGTGCCCTTGAACAGCGCGTCGCACTTCATTTCCGCCGCGCGCAGGGCTGCGCCGCTGTCGGTGGTGAAATAGGGCTCGCCCACTCCGGCGGCAAAGATCACGATCCGGCCCTTTTCGAGGTGACGTTCGGCGCGGCGGCGGATCACCGGCTCGCACACCTTGTCCATCTCGATCGCCGACTGGACGCGCGTCGGCACGCCGATCTGCTCGAGCGCGTTCTGCATCGCCAGCGCGTTCATCACGGTGGCGAGCATCCCCATGTAATCGGCCTGCGCGCGGTCCATCCCCTTGGCCGCGCCCGCCATCCCGCGGAAGATATTGCCGCCGCCGATCACCAGGCACAGCTCCAGCCCGGTCTCCTTCGCGGCCTTCACCTCCTCGGCGATCCGCGCGACGAACTCGGTGTCGATCCCGAACTGCTGCTCGCCCATCAGCACTTCGCCGGAGAGCTTGAGCAGGATGCGCTTGATCGGAGGCATGGTCATTTCGCAGGGTCTCTCAAGAGGCGTGCGCGGCCCTTATACCCGCGAGGGGCGCGAAGTGAAGCGGCGCCGGATCCTCTCCATTTTCACAAAGTGCAAATGGGGAGGTGGCTGACCCGCAGGGTCAGACGGAGGGGTATCGACGTTGGCGAAGATACCCCTCCGTCAGCCGCTTGCAGCGCCTGCCACCTCCCCATTTGGCTGCGCAAAATGGAGAGGAACTATAGCCTCAGCTCAGCCCCGCTGCTGCGGCGACTTCGGCGGCGAAATCGGTGGTGGCTTTTTCGATGCCTTCGCCGAGCTGGAAGCGGACGTAGTCGGTGAGCACGATTTTGGTGCCCGCCGCCTTGCCGGCCGCTTCGACGACCTGGGCGATCGGGGTCTTGTTATCCATCACGAACACCTGGCTGAGCAGCGCGTTGTCCTTGGCGAACTTGGCGGCAGCGCCGTCGGCGCGCTTGGCGAGAATGTCCGCAGGAATTTCCTTGCCATTCTTCGCTGCTTCCTCGACGGCCTTCTCAAGTGCGATCTTGCGCTCGCGCTCCAGCACCACGGGATCGAGATCGGCGGCCGAAAGCGCCTGCGGGAAAGCTGCGGCGATGTGCATCGCGATCTGCTTGCCCAGCGGCTCGAGCACATCGGCCCCGGCATCGCTTTCCAGCGCGACCAGCACGCCGATCTTGCCGAGGTTCGGCGCGGCGGCGTTGTGCATGTACGGCACGACCACGCCCGAGCCGACCGAGACGGTTTTCATCCGGCGAACCTGCTGGTTTTCGCCGATGGTCGCGACATTGTTGGTCAGCTTGTCGGCGACGGTCCCGCCACCGGGATAGGCGGCGGCCTTGAGCGCCTCGACATCGTCATTGGCAGCGCTCAGCGCGACTTCGGTGGTCTTGCGCACGAAGTCCTGGAACTGGTCGTTCTTGGCGACGAAATCGGTTTCCGAATTCACTTCGACCGCGACGCCCCTGGTCCCGCTGACCGCGACGCCGACCAGACCCTCGGCCGCGGTGCGGCTCGATTTCTTGGCGACGGCGGCAAGCCCCTTGGCGCGCAGCGAATCCACCGCGGCTTCCATGTCGCCGCCGGTTTCGTCGAGCGCTTTCTTGCAATCCATCATGCCCGCGCCGGTACGCTCGCGCAGGTTTTTCACGTCAGTGGCGGTGTAAGCCATTGCGCCTATCCTCTTGAAATTGGTTGCGCGCGCCGGGCATGGGAGCCCCGCGCGCCGATTGGTGGGGCGGTGAGATCAGGCCTCGGTCGCAGCCTTTTCGGCGGGAGCGACCTCTGGAGCGGCTTCTTCGGCCACGACGGCTTCGGGAGCAGCTGCCTCGGCAGCGGGGGCTTCGGGAGCAGCTGCCTCGGCAGCGGGGGCTTCGGGAGCAGCTGCCTCGGCAGCAGGCGCTTCGGGAGCAGCTTCGTCGGCAGCAGCGGCTTCAGGTGCTGCAACGACTTCCACAGGCGCTTCGGCCGGGGTTTCCGCGCTCACGACCACGGCAACTTCCTCGGGCAGTGGCTCGGCCATGGCGCCGATGTCGGCTCCCGAATCGACCACGCCTTCGCGGTGGCCCTTGGTCGCAGCCTGGCTCACCGCGTCGCAGTAAAGCCGGATTGCGCGGCTGGCGTCATCGTTGGCCGGGACCGGGAAAGCGATCCCGTCGGGCGAGACGTTCGAATCGAGGATCGCCACGACCGGGATCCCCAGGACGTTGGCTTCCTTGATCGCCAGCTCTTCCTTGTTGGCGTCGATCACGAACATCACGTCGGGGATGCCGCCCATGTCGCGGATGCCGCCGAGCGACATCTCGAGCTTGTCGCGCTCGCGGGTGAGCTGGAGGACTTCCTTCTTGGTCAGGCCGACGATGTCGCCCGAAAGCTGCTCGTCGAGCGTCTTGAGCCGCTTGATCGAGTTCGAGATGGTCTTCCAGTTGGTCAGCATCCCGCCCAGCCAGCGGTGGTTGACGAAGTGCTGGCCGCACTGGCGCGCCGCTTCGGCGATCGGCTGCTGCGCCTGGCGCTTGGTGCCGACGAACAGGACCTTGCCCCCCGCCTGGACGGTCGAAGCGACGAAATCGAGCGCACGCGCCATCAGCGGCACGGTCTGCGACAGGTCGAGGATGTGAACTCCGTTGCGGGCGCCGAAGATATACGGCTTCATCCGCGGGTTCCAGCGGTGGGTCTGGTGGCCGAAGTGTGCGCCGGCCTCGATCAATTGGTGCATGGAGACGACAGGAGCCGCCATAGATATTTCCTTCCGGTTCGAGCCTCTGGGAAACTGGAACCGTGAGGAGACCCCTCTGCGGCACCGGTATGGGCGTTTCCCATGTGGATTTGCCGAGGCGTCAGGAGTGTCCGGATGGGCACTTCCCGCCTGAGCAGGCGCGGCGCTTAGCGGCGTTCCGGCACGAAATCCACCCTCAATTCATCGCGGGCGTCGCGCTGCCCATCGCGATTTCGCTTGACACTTGAGAACATATCAAGAACATAAACGCAATTCCGCCATCCGCAAGGAACCGTTAATCGTAATTACAGTTATTCACATACTGTCCACAGGCTTCTCAACAGGCACGCGGCCAGTCAAAAACGAAGGGATCCGCCGATGCTCCTCCTGCTTTCCACCCTGCTTCTGGTCGTAATTGCGGTCTTCGCAGCAAGCTCGATGGTCGTGACGTGGCGGCAGTATGGCGCGGCAGCGCTGGCGCTGGGCGACGAATTGCGCCGCACCGGGGAGCTTCGCAGTTTCACCTGGACCGCGCAGGAACGGACCGCACGCCGCGGACCGGCCAGCGTTCGTCACCTGCCGCTCAAGGCACCGCGAGTGGCGCTGCGCCCTGCGTTGCGCGCCGCCGCTTGACCCGGGCATAGCTGATCCAGCCCACCGGCAGCAGCGCCAGATAGACCACGCAAATCCCGACCAGCGTTAGCCACGGTTCGGTCAAGGCCGCAGCGCCGACCAGCCCGACCACCGCCAGCAGCTCGAGCCGGACACTGCGGCGCGGGCGCAGCGAAGCCCAGCTCATCGTCGCGGCGTTGGAGATCAGCAGGAACGCGATCACCACCAGCCAGCCGCCGACCAGCAAAGGCTCGCGGAATTCGGGCCGACCGGTCACGATCCACAGATACAGCGGCAGGAACGCCAGCCCGGCCCCGGCCGGCGCGGGTACCCCGGTGAGGAACCCGGCCGACTTGTGCGGCTGATCGTCCATGTCGATCCGGGCATTGAACCGCGCCAGACGCAACGCGCAGCAGATCGCAAAAGCAAGCGCGGCGAACCAACCGAGCCGCGGCAATTCCTGGAGCGACCACAGGTACAGCACCAGCGCCGGGGCGACCCCGAACGAAACATTGTCGGCCAGACTGTCGAGTTCCGCGCCGAACCGCGATTGCGCCTTGAGCAGCCGCGCGATCCGCCCGTCGATTCCGTCGAGCAGCGCCGCGAGGATGATCGCCATCACCGCCTTGTCGTAGTCGCCCGAAATCGCGAAGCGGATGCCCGTAAGCCCGGCGCAGAGCGCGGCAGCGGTGATCGCATTGGGAACCAGCGCGCGCAGCGTCAGTCCGCCGGGCAAACGTCCGCGCGGCACGGGGTCAGTGTTCGCCCCGCCCGCCCCATCGCTCACTGGCTGACGCCCTCGATCAGCAATTGTTGGCCGAGTTCGGCGAGCACGGTCTCAC
>JANOOJ010000074.1:0-9543 GCA_031421295.1 Novosphingobium sp. | reverse complement strand
GAGCAGGCGGCGCACCAGATAGGCGAGCAGTTCCTTGTGCCCGCCGACGGGGGCGTAAATCCGCACCGGGGTTCGCGCTTCGCCTGCCGCCGCTTCGAGCTTGGCGAGTTCGGCATAGACATCCTCGCCCATGCCGTGGAGCCGTTGGAATTCGAATTCACATTTGCCTGCCAGCGCCTTGATCGCGCCGATCGTATAGGCGTTATGCGTGGCAAACGCGGGATAGATCGCATCTGGCGCGGCTAGGAGCTTCGCCGCGCAGGCGAGGTAAGAGACGTCGGTGGCGAGTTTGCGGGTGAACACCGGGAAATCGGGATAGCCGCCGACCTGGCTCGCCTTGATCTCGCTGTCCCAATAGGCGCCCTTGACCAGCCGCACCATCAGCCGCCGGTTATGTCGCCTCCCCAGCGCGATAACCCATTCGACCAGCGGCACCGCGCGCTTCTGATAGGCTTGCAGCGCCAGTCCGAAGCCCTGCCAGCCGCCGACAAACAGCGCGTCATCGGCGACCAGCGTTTCGATGATGTCCAACGACAGCTCGAGCCGTTCGGCTTCCTCGGCGTCGATGGTGAAGTGGATGTCCGCCGCGCGCGCCTGCAGCGCCAGCTCGCGCAGCAGCGGCACCAGCGCGGCCTTGGCGGCGTCGGCGTGGAGAAAATCGTAGCGCGGATACAGCGCGGAAAGCTTGACCGAGAGTCCCGGCGAACGGATCACGCCCTCTCCGGCTTCCGCAGCGATCCGCGCCAGCGCCATGGCATAGCTCTGGCGATAGCGTTCGGCGTCGTCGAAGGTCATCGCCGCTTCGCCCAGCATGTCGAAGCTGTGGGTCAACCCGTGTTTGCGCTCGGGCGCCGCGCGGCCCAGCGCTTCGTCGATATTGCGGCCATAGACGAACTGGCCGCCGAGGATTTTCATCGCCTGCAAGGTCGCCTGGCGGATCACCGGCTCCCCCAGCCGGCCCACCGTGCGCTTGAGTGTCGCCCCCATCCCGTCCGCCGTCACTCGCCGCTGTTCGAGCACCCGGCCGGTCAGCATCAGCGAGAAGGTAGCGGCGTTGACGAAAGTCGAGCTGCTGCTCCCGGCGTGCTCGGCCCAGTCGATGTGCCCCAGCTTGTCGTCGATCAGCGCGTCGGCGGTGGCCGGATCGGGCACGCGCAACAGCGCTTCGGCGAGGCACATCAGCGCGATCCCCTCGTCGGTATCGAGGCCGTAAGTGTGCAGGAAGGCGTCGAGCCCGCTGGCCTTGCGCGCCCGTGCGCCTTCGACCAGCCGCGCCGCGATTAGGCTGGCCTCGCCGTGGACAGCGCTGGCCGGGGCGGCCTGGCGCAAGCGTTCGGCAAGGCAATTTTCCTCGTTCCGGCGATAGGCGAGGCGCAGCGCGGTGCGGTCGATCGGGGGCAGGGCAGGCAGCGGAAAGACTCCATCGGCAGACCGCGCTGCCCTAGCACTGGTTTCAGCCGATACCAACGTCCGGTCGCCGCACGCGCCAGCGATGCCGGGAACCGCCGTTGCGTATCAATCGTTTAACCTCTCGCACGACGGGAGGGTCGATGGAGATTCCAATGAAATACGCCCTTTACGCGCTTGCTGCGGGGACCATGCTGGCTGCGCTGCCGGCTGCCGCGCAAAGCAATTACGAGCCATATCGCTATCCAGGGACCGAGGCCAACGTCAACGCCAATGGCCAGCTTTACGCGGGCGAAAATGGATTCCGCAACCGGATCGCCCAGCTCGATGCGCGGCTTCAGGCCGGGCTCCGTTCGGGCCAGATCACCACCAGCGAGGCGCGTCCGATCAGGCAGCAGATTCGCTATCTCAGCCAGCTCGAGCAGCGCTATGCCGTGGGCGGATTGTCCCAGCAGGAGCGGCAGGACCTGCAGCGCCGCTGGCGCTATACCCATCAGGCGCTGCGGGCTGCCGATCCCAACAACAGCGGCTATTCGCAGTGGGACCGCGAAGACCCCTATGGCGCAAACTACCGCGACGCCAACAACGACGGCTATGACGATGGCGCTTACAACAATGGCGGCCGCAACAACGACGGCAGCTACAACAACGGCGGCTACAATAATGACGGTTACAACAATGGCGGGTACAATAACGGCGGCTATAGCGACGGCCGTTATGGTGGTACGAGCCGCTACCGGCAGGTGAACGAAGTGTGCCGCTCGCGCGGCACGCTGGGCGGAATCCTGGGCGCGGTGTTCGGGACCGACAACTGCCTGCGGGTTGGCGAACGCGTCACCGCCGCCAGCAGTCTGTCCGCACTTCCCAACCAGCTGCGCGGCGAGTTCCGCGATTCCGACTACTACACCTATCGCTATGTCGATGGGAGGGTCGTCGAGATCGACAACCGCAACAGCGTGGTCGTCCGCATCTATGTGGTCGCCTGAATGAACTGACGCCTGAATGAGCCGAAGGGGACTGGGCGGTGCCGCAGGGTGCCGTCCAGTCCGCTCGGTTAGGCGACTGAAGGATTGACCCGCCTCCTCGAATAGTAAATCTGGCTGCCAGAGGAGAGCGTCATGTCCGAACCCCTGGCCGGTGCCAAAGACCATATCGAACAAGCCACTGCCAAAGCGGCGATTGTCGACGATTTGCCTGCCGGAACCGAATTGCTGCCGATTGCCCGCGTCGGCGTGATCGGGGCGGGGACGATGGGTGGCGGGATCTCGATGAACTTCCTCACCGCCGGCATTCCGGTGACGATTGTCGAGCGCGAGCAGGACGCACTCGACCGCGGGGTCGCGACGATCCGCCGCAATTACGAGAACACGGTCAAACGCGGGCGGATGAGCGCGGAGGAGATGGAGGCCGCCCTGGCGCTGCTCACCCCTTCGCTCGAATTCGATGCGCTGGCGCAGGCCGATCTGGTGATCGAGGCGGTCTATGAATCGATGGACATCAAGAAGGATATTTTCACCCGCCTCGATGCGCTAGCCAAACCCGGCGCAATCCTGGCGAGCAACACCAGCTACCTCGACATCGACGAGATGGCGGCGGTGACCAAGCGGCCCGAAGCGGTGCTGGGGATGCACTTCTTTTCGCCCGCCAACATCATGAAGCTGCTCGAAGTGGTGCGCGGCGCCAAGACCGGCGCGAGCCAGCTGGCAACGGTCATGGCCTTGTCGGGCAGAATCCGGAAAATTGCGGTGGTTTCGGGGGTCTGCCCCGGGTTCATCGGCAACCGCATGCTCAGCCCGCGCCAGCAACAGGCGCAGGCGCTGATCATGGAAGGCGCGAATTACTACGACGTCGACGAGGTGCTGCTCGAATTCGGCTTCCCCATGGGGCCGTTCCAGATGGGCGATCTGGCGGGTATCGACATCGGCTGGCACCGTGATCCAGCGCGGATCGAAACCATCCGCGATGCGCTATGTGCCGCCGGGCGCTGGGGCCAGAAGACCGGCAAGGGCTATTACGACTACGACGAAAGCCGCCAGCGCCGCCCCTCGGACGAGGTCAAGGCGATCATCGCCGATTTCGCCCGCAAACAGGGCAAGCCGCAACGCGAGATCGGCCGCGACGAAATCCGCGAACGGCTGCTTTACCCGATGATCAGCGAAGGCGCGAAGATCCTCGATGAAGGCATGGCCCAGCGCGCGTCGGACATCGATGTGGTGTGGCTCAACGGCTACGGCTGGCCGGCTTGGACCGGTGGGCCGATGTATTGGGCGGATGCGGTCGGCCTCGCGACGATCGTCGCGGCGCTCGATCGGCTGGCACTAGACGTCGCGCCGCTGCTGCGCCGCAAGGCGGAGGCAGGGGAGCGCTTCGATTGATTGGTGCGCCACCCAGTCCGAAGCGAGCCCGTCTCACCCCTGATTTCCCTGTTTTCAGGGAATTTACAGGGAAAACTACAATTGGGTGCTTCAACTTGGCGCCGCACTACCGCACGACTTAAGCGCTGAGCCTGCCGTTCTTCGCAAAAGCAAGCATCCGCGACGCGGCCAAGCTGCAGTTGCCGCACTACATCATCGAGGAGTGCCGCCGCTTGATCGAGATGCTCGCCGACGAAGCCGAGGGCATCGGAGCGTTCAATGCGAAACCCGCGCCGCGCTTCACGGGCCGCTGACGACCTCCGGCAGATCGGCCTGCTGCGCCGCGATTTTGCGCAAATTGGCTTCGTGGACCGCCTTGGTGATCGGAAATGCGAGGAGCGCGAGCAGTCCGCAAACCTGCAACATCATGATGACCGCAGGCTCGGTCAGCGCGAGTGTGGTCAGCACATTTTGCGGCACTTCGCCCTGCTTTGCACCGTCGGGAAAGCCGACGAACGTGAGGATCAGTCCTGCGCCGAAGACCCCGACACCGGACATCGCTTTCAAAAGGAATGCATTCGCCGCGAACACCAGCCCCGCCGATTCGCGCCCTGTCCGGGTCGCGGCGTACTCGACAACGTCGGCGAACATCGAAGACCCTATCGCCCCCAAGCTAACCGCGATCGTCGTGTTGATAAATCCCGAGACGAACAAGAGGACGTAGAGCAGCTGCGTACCATTTTCTGGCGCGATGCCGAGGACGCGGCTGAAATACATGATCGGGCTGCAGACGATTGCGGCGATCGATAGAGCGATCGCAGCGCGCTTTTTGCCGAGCTTGCGCCCGAGCCACGGCGCGAAGAACAGCGCAGTTACGAGCGCCCCAAAATAACCGATCATCAGGCCGGAGATCTGATCGCCGGACAGCTCCCACAGATAGATGCGGAAATAGGTCAGCGTTGCACCGACGATGCCCGCCGAGGCATAGCTGAAGAAGGTGCCGGCGGCGAGGAGCAGGAACGGCTTGTTGATCAGCGTTCCAAGGATTTCGCGGGCGCTTTGCGCGAAGTCGAACCGGCGCTTGGGTGGGGGTGGCGCAAACGACGGGATGTGCCGCGCGGTGCCGAATGACGAGATGAGGATCGCCGCAAACATGATAAGCGACGCTGCGAGCCCGTAACTCGCATAGCCCTGCACGTTGAGCTGGCCAGCAGAATCGTTCGGCCCGGGCCGCAGAAAATAGCTGAACGCGAGGATGTTGGTGCCGAGCCCGCCGACATAGCCGAAGAACCATCGCCAACTCAAGAAGGCGGTCCGCTTGTCGTAGTCGTGGACGAGATCGACGACCAGCGCGCTGGACGGAATTTCATAAACCGAGATGAACACCCGGATGACGATGGCGAGCACCATCAGATACCAGAACAGCCCGGACTGGCTCAGCCCCTCGGGCGGGTTCCACAAGAAATAAAAGCTAACCGCGATCGGCAGGGCGGCGGCGACCATGAACGGATGTCGACGCCCCCACCGCGAGCGCCAACCATCGCTGATCCGCCCGATGAACGGGTCGGCGACGGCATCGACGATCAGTGCGATCATAATCGCGAAGCCCACCGTCGCCGCGGGCAGGCCCAGCGCCTGATTGTAGAAGATCATCAGGAGGACGGTGAATCCGGTATCCTTTACCCCGAAGGCTATCGAGCCCAGCCCGTAAAAGATGCGGTCCACGAGCGTCTTCGGCCTGATCGGGGCGCGGTCGCGGAAGACCGGCTCGTCTGCCGTACCTGAAGCGTCGAAATGCGTGGCCGTCATGCTGGTCCTTCCGATTGGCCGGAGACTTCCGGCGCCGATCCTCATCCCGCGGATGCCGCGCAGCGAACGGTTCGCCCCGCCTACTGCCACTTTTGTTCGTCACCGGGTCAGTATCGACTACGCTGCTAATCATCCAGGGCATACTCTTCTCCGCGATGCTCGCTGACGTGGTCGAGGAGAACGAGGTCCGCACCGGTCAGCGTGAGGAGGGTGTGTTCTTTGCCGCCAATATCTTCGTGCGGAAGTGCGTTTCGGGGCTCGGCGTCCTCACCACCGCCACACTGCTCAGCATCGCCGATTTCCCCACGCACACCAATCCAGGCGCGGTTGCGCCAGAGACTCTGACGCGTCTCGGCGAAAGCTATGTCGTCGTGATCGTAATTCTGAATCTCGCGTCGATGGCCTGCGTGTGGATGTTCCGCATCACCCGCGCTTCTCATGCTAGCAACCTTGCGATTCTGGCTCAGCGGCGTGTCCAGCACGCTACGCCGCCTCCAGCGCATTAGCACCGGCATGGGTTCCAAAACTTCGGCTAGCCATTGGTTAGAACTGTCCGTCGTCAGAACATTTGGCGCAGATGGCGGCGTAAATTAGCGGAGCGAACTCCGCGACCGAGGCCACATACCGCGCCTTGTTCGGCGAAGCCTCGATCCTTTAGGCAACATGCATTCCAATAAGTTGGCCATCTCGCCCAGGTGCCCATGCGAATGGTGCAAGATTGCGCCGTGTGGGCAGTGCGTCAAGCCAAGGAAAAAGAGGCGATAACCCACTCTTCAACAGCATCGACCAAAGAGGCTTCGTCCGCTTCCGGGTAATCGGCACCCAAGCGGATGGGTCGTAGAAATAATCCCGAATCAGAGATTCACACGCGCCATGCCTGCCTTAGCGTAGCGCGGACCTGCCGTCCTGCCGCTGGGTGCCGCCGCCTCGATCGCTGCGAGGTCGTTTTCGCTGAGCGTCACCTCGGGCGCGCGGGCGCTATTGCGCAACGTCTCGCTGCGCTTGACGCCCGGAATCGGCACAATGTCCTCGCCCTGCGCCAGGAGCCAGGCGAGCGCGACTTGCGCATTCGATACCCCGTGGCGCTCGGCCACCTCGCCAATGGCATCAACTATGGCTAGGTTCATAGGCATGTTTTCGGGCGAATAGCGGGGATCGTTGCGGCGCCAGTCGCTAACGGAGAGTTCGTCCAGACTGCGGATGCCGCCCGCCAGAAATCCTCGGCCCAGCGGGCTGTAGGGCACGAAGCCGATGCCATTCTCCCGGCACGCCGCGAGGATATCCTCCTCCACGTCGCGTTCCCAGATCGAGTATTCGCTCTGCAACGCGGCAATCGGGTGGACTTTGGCTGCGCGGCGAACCGTGTCGGCGGCGGCTTCGGAGAGGCCCAGGAAGCGGACCTTTCCTTCCTTCACGAGCTCCGCCATGCCGCCGACCGTCTCCTCGATCGGCACGTTCGGATCTACGCGATGCTGGTAGAACAGGTCGATCGTGTCGATGCCAAGCCGCTTGAGCGATCCTTCGCACGCGCGGCGCGCATTCTCAGGGCTGCCATCCACGCCAGTAGGCTTGTCCCCGTCCCAGCGCATCGCGAACTTCGTGGCGATGACGAGGCCCTCGCGCCGGTCCTTGATGGCGGCGCCGACCAGCTCCTCGTTGCTAAATGGCCCGTACATCTCGGCGGTGTCGAAGAAGGTAATGCCAAGATCGATTGCTTCGTGGATCGTACGTGTCGAAACGTCATCGTCAGCGATGCCATAGCTGATGTTGCCGTCGCGGATCATCGGCATGCAGCCGATGCCGATTGCGGAGACCTTCAGGCCTTGGCCCAGCGTGCGATACTTCATCTTCGATCTCTCCTCGTACGTGGCGGGCGTCGTATCCACTTCCAGTCGCATCGATAAATAGCGTTTTTCCGGGAAATGGGTCGATAGCCGGAAGGCGCCTAGAACCGGCGCGTAGCGGGTCGATTGGTTTGGGGCGGAAGACATGCACCCAATGCATAAATCTCAGCCATTTCGAGTGTCAAACGCCCGCGACGACGGCCTCAGCGCGTGCAAACAGCGCCGGATCGACATTGATGCCCGACGCAGCGGCATTCTCGTCGAGTTGCTCGGGGCGGCTGGCACCCACAATCGCCGACGCTACGTTCGGCTCGCGGAGTATCCACGCCAGGGCAAATTGCGACATCGTGCAGCCGGCCTCCTGGGCGATCGGCTTGAGCTGATGCACCGTTTCGAGGATTTCAGGTCGCAACCAGTTCTGCATCATCCCGCCCATTTCGTCGCTGGTTGCGCGCGTCGCCTCCGGCAACGGCGCACCGGGCGCATATTTGCCCGACAGCACACCCTGAGCAAGCGGCGACCAGACGATCTGCGAAATGCCGTTTGACGCGCAAAGCGGAATGACCTTCGCCTCGGGACGCCGATACAGCAGCGAATATTGCGGCTGGCTGGACACGAACCGCTCCACACCCGGAAGCGCAAGCGCATCCTCGATGTTTTTCGGCGACCATTCGCTGAACCCGATATAGCGAACCTTACCCTGCCGCACGATCTCGGTCAGAGCCTCCATCGTCTCCTCCAGCGGTGTTTCCGGATCGTAGCGATGGCACTGGTAAAGATCGACATAGTCGGTCCGCAGACGCTGCAGCGACCCATCGATCTGCTTCAGGATTTGAGCGCGCGACAGGCCTTTGTCGGTGTCACTCATCGGCACGAAGACCTTGGTCGCCAGCACATAGGAATCTCTTGGACGTCCGGCGAGCATCTCGCCGAGCACGGTTTCAGCCTTGCCCCGGCCATAAGCGTTGGCGGTATCGATGAAGTTGATTCCGAGATCGAACGCGCGGTCGAGGCAAGCGCGCGTCTGGTCAGCCTCGACCCCTACTCCGTATGTGAGCCATGACCCCAGGGAGATTTCCGAGACTTCGAGATCGCTATCGCCAAGTTTCCGATATTTCATAAAATCTCTCTCAGGACAGAGCGGTGAGGGCTACGTGACGGAACCCCGCCGACGGAATGACGAGGCCGTCATTGCCGGACGGCTTGTCGATGATGGCAGACTGCTGAAATCAAGGCTGGGCAGTTCGGAATTTGGAACGCTGCGCCGCGACGGTCGAAATCAATCCGCCCATATTTGCGTTGATGTCGATGAGGTGGAGGCCCCAATCGAGCGCGACCTTGCCGCCCTGTACCACGTCACCGGGGATCCGGTCGGTACGGGGGTCGGCTGGGTTTGAATGCACCGTCAGCGCCAAGTACTGGGCGCCGTCGCGATCGAAGCATTGGGCACTGACCAGCCCCGGCACCTGAACGAAGGACGAAGTGATTTCCTTACCGCGCGCCCAAGTGATCGGCTCCTGCTCCGACAGGGTGTTGGTTCCCGCTGCGAAATAGGCATCCGCTAGCCCGGAACCTCCGCTGATTGCCGCAGGGTTTACGCAAGCAACCTTCATGCCGGGCACCTGCGTTCGGCCGAACCGGCTGTTGACAGGCGGCGGCACATCGTCGCGGAACGTGACATAGCTGATCACACAGCCGACTTGGCCTTTCGTGGTGCAGAGCGGAATTGATTTGAGATCGCCGCCTACCACCTTTCCGACAGGGACGAGGAAATTGCTACCCGCCAGAATTGCGCTAACGAGCTGTCTCTGGACAGGCTTTCCGTCGATTTCCTCGGCAAGCAGACGCTTTAGCACGCCAGAGCCTTGGCTGTGGCCGATTAGAACTACGCCGCGGCCCCTGTTATCGCGCGCAAGATACGAGCGCCAGGCATCCCGCACGTCGTGATATGCGAGTTCGCGATCGATCCCCGCCATCGGGGCGCCGGTGATCGCCGAGCGCAGCGCCGGGATCGTGACAGCCTATAAATTGGCGCAAAGATCCGGCATTGCGAAGCGAATCGGTTGAGCTGCTGGTTTACGACAGCGGTCTCTTCGGGACCCGGTATCATGTCGCTGTTGGGCGAGCGG
>JANOOJ010000073.1:0-4675 GCA_031421295.1 Novosphingobium sp. | reverse complement strand
ACCCGCAGCCACACCGTCGCCGCGCAGGGCGGGATCGCCGCGAGCCTGGGCAACAATTCGCCCGATCACTGGACCTGGCACATGTTCGACACCGTCAAGGGGTCGGACTGGCTGGGCGATCAGGACGCGATCGAATATATGGTCCGCGAAGCCCCGCAGGCAGTTTACGAGCTCGAGCACGCCGGGGTGCCGTTTTCGCGCAACGAGAACGGCACGATCTACCAGCGCCCGTTCGGCGGGCACATGCAGAACATGGGCGAGGGGCCGCCGGTCCAGCGCACCGCCGCCGCGGCCGACCGCACCGGTCACGCGATGCTCCACGCGCTCTACCAGCAGAGCCTGAAATACGATGCGGACTTCTTCATCGAATATTTCGCGATCGACCTGATCATGGAGAATGGCGAATGCCGCGGCGTGATCGCGCTGTGCATGGACGATGGCTCGCTCCACCGCTTCCGCGCCAAGGCGGTGGTGCTGGCGACCGGTGGCTATGGCCGGTGCTACTATACCGCCACCTCGGCCCACACCTGCACCGGCGATGGTGGCGGGATGGTCCTGCGCGCCGGGCTGCCGCTGCAGGACATGGAATTCGTCCAGTTTCACCCCACCGGGATCTACGGTGCGGGGGTGCTGATCACCGAAGGCGCGCGCGGCGAGGGCGGCTATCTGACCAATTCCGAGGGCGAGCGCTTCATGGAGCGCTATGCGCCGAGCGCCAAGGATTTGGCCTCGCGCGACGTGGTGTCACGCTCGATGGCGCTCGAAATGCGCGAGGGGCGCGGGGTGGGTCCGAACCAGGACTACCTCTATCTCAACCTCGATCACATCGCGCCCGAAGTGCTGGCGCAGCGCCTCCCGGGGATCACCGAAAGCGGCAAGATTTTCGCGGGGGTCGATCTCACCCGCCAGCCGCTCCCGGTCTGCCCGACGGTGCATTACAACATGGGGGCATCCCGACCAACTACCACGGCGAGGTCAGGACCATCGGGGCCGATGGCAACCCCGAAACCGCCGTCCCCGGGCTGTTCGCGGTGGGCGAGGCGGCCTGCGTTTCGGTCCACGGCGCGAACCGGCTCGGCTCGAACTCGCTGATCGATCTGGTGGTGTTCGGCCGCGCCACCGGGCACCGGCTCAAGGCGCTGGTCAAGCCGGGTGAGGCCCACGCGCCGCTCCCGGCAGACAGCGCCGACCTCGCGCTGACCCGGCTCGATCGTTTCCGCAATGCCTCGGGCGGCTCCCCCACCGCGCAACTCCGCCTGGAGATGCAGCGCACCATGACGAAGGGCTGCGCAGTGTTCCGCGACGAGACGCTGATGGCCGAGGGCAAGGCCGATCTTGCCCAGACCTATGCGCGGATGGCGGACATCAACGTCACCGACCGCTCGTTGATCTGGAACACCGATCTGGTCGAGACGCTCGAGCTCGACAACCTCATCGCCCAGGCGACGGTAACGATCCACGGCGCGCACAACCGCAAGGAATCGCGCGGCGCGCATGCGCACGAAGACTTCCCCGAGCGCGACGACGCAGGCTGGATGAAGCACACCGCCGCATGGTTCGACGGCTGGGGCGGCAAGGGGGGCGCGGTGCGGATCGATTACCGCCCGGTGCATGAATATACGCTCACCGACGATGTGGAGTATATCAAGCCGAAGAAGCGGGTTTATTGAAGAGGAGGTGCTATGCCGACTGTCCTGCGGATCGGCGGCTTTCGCTTTCACTTCTACAGCCATGAGCCCGGTGAGCCGCCGCATATCCATATCGAATTTGGCGGCGGGGAATGCAAAATCTGGCTTCAGCCAGTCTCGGTGGCCCGCAATCGGGGTTTCACCGCGCGCGATCTCAGCCGTGCATTGACTCTGGTGCGCGAAAATCGGATTCTGCTGCTGGAGGCATGGTATGGCTACTTTGGCGACAACCGCTGACGAACGCGTGGCAGGTGTGAGTTTCGATGAGCACCGGCTGACTGTCGACCTGATGGACGGTCGCACGATTTCCGTTCCGCTCGCCTGGTACCCGCGCTTGTTCGACGCGACCGCCGCGCAGCGTCAGAACTGGCGAATCGCGGGCGCAGGATTTGCAATCCATTGGCCGGACATTGACGAAGATTTGAGCACCGAAGGCCTGCTGCGCGGCGCACCCGCGCCGGGGTGGAAGAGCGCGGCTTAATGGCGGTCGGCAAGGGCGGCGCGGCGGAGGGCGATTACCGCCCGGTGCATGAATATACGCTCACCGACGATGTGGCGTATATCAAGCCGAAGAAGCGGGTGTATTGAGGTTGATCTGGTGTCTTTCTTGGATGCGGACAGCAACTTTGCCGTTCGCAATTCTATTGGCTGGCTGCGATTCCACAGATCGAACCAAGGTGGGCGAACCCACAACGACACAGGCCGGATCGCAGCAGCCAAAAGTGGGAGTGCCGACCGAATTTGTCGGTCATTGGAAACTCATTGGACAGGAATGCGAGCCGAACGCATCCGAACTTCCGCCGAAGCGTAACGCCCAAGCCGATCTCAATTTGCAGGCCGATGGCAGCTATTTTCTGACCGTCGAAGGGTTCCCGATGCCGGGTCGCTTCAACTACGAAGCGTTGAAACATGGCTCCCGCATCACTTTCGAGCGCTCGCTGCTGCACTTTGAAATGAAGAACGGTCGCCTTGAGAATTGGAGTGAGGGCGACTCTCCATATTTGTGTGGCAACATTTTCGTTCGCGACGAATAATTCCGGAATTCCGGAATTCCGGAATTCCGAATTCCGGGGACACAATTCCGGGGACACTAGGACACAATTCCGCAATTCCGGCGCAATTCCGGGGACACTATACCCACCAATTCCGGGGACACACGGAATTCCGGAATTCCGAATTCCGGGCACCGAATTCCGGCGAATTCCGGGGCGAATTCCGGGGACACAATACCAATTAGCAGTCGATGGCGTCGATCACTTCCGCCGCTCATACCCCTTCGGAATTCCGCTGACCGCGCACCAATCTCACTCCTCCTCCCTCCACGTCTCCACCCTCAAATGCAGCCCCGGATCGCGCTGGACGTGGATAATCCTGACGATCTCGACGCGGTCGGCGAAGGCCAGATAATAGATGTGGTGCATTGCGCTGCGTTTGCGGCGCAGGCCGGGATAGACTTGGTCGTAAAGCGGGTAGCGCAGCGCGGTGGTGGCCAGGCGTTCGGTCGCATGCCTGAGGTCGCGGACATAGCGCCTCGCCTGCTCGTCGCCCCACTGCGCGATCGTGTAATCGGCGGCGTCCTCGATGTCGGCTTCGGCTTGGGGCCGAAGGATAACTTCACGCATCGTGATCGGGGCCGAACTTCCGCTCCATGAACGCGTCCCAATCGAATGGCTGCGCCGGCCCGCTGTCAATGCCCTTCTGGATTTCCCGGCGCAGCGCCTCGATCCGTGTGTCTTCGGCGATGTAATGGCGCATTGCTTCGCGCACGACCTCGCTGGTTGAGCCGAATTCGCCCGATGCGACCTTGCGCTGGGCGAACTGGACGAAGGGATCACCGAGCGCGATCGAGGTGTTCTTTTTGGCCATGCGCCCACATTACCAAATATTGGTAACATCGCCAAGCCGCACACGGTCCAAACCGGAGCCATCCTTTACCCCGCCGCAATTGGCCCTCGCCGCCACCACCGCTTCGCGCTAGCCTCCTCGCAAATCGACGATTCGGGAGGGCACCATGATCGACACACCGCACCGCGAGCGTTCACCCGGGATCAAATTGCTGTTCGTCGGGATCATTGCCGCGGTGCTGATGGTGCCGCTGCTGCTGGTCTATGCCCTGGTCTATGACCGGCAGGATCAGGCGCAAACCGCGCAGAGCGCGATCAATGCCGGCTGGGGCGGGCCGCAGGTGATCGCCGGGCCGATCGTCGTGGTGCCGTTCCGGACCACCCAGACGCAGAACGAGGAGGTGGGCGGCAAGACCACCACGCGCGTGGTCGAGGTCGAGAAGCTGCTCTATATCTCGCCGGTCGAAAACCGCGTGACTACTACGGTCGATCCGCAGGAACGCCGCAAATCGATTTACCGCAGCGTGCTCTACACCGCGAAGGTCGGCGGCTCGGCGAAGTTTGCGCTCCCCGCCGATCTCGAGCGCTTCGGGGTGACGCGCGAGCGGCTGATGTGGGACCGCGCCGAACTGCGCATGGGTGCCTCGGACGCACGCGGGCTGACCACCGGCGGCAGCCTCAAGGCCAATGGCGCCGAGCTGCCGCTGCAACCGGGCCAGGGCCCGGCGGCGACCGGCGGGCAGGGCTTCTTCGCGTTCCTGCCGTGGGACGGCACCGGCGATCTGACAGTCGATTACGGCTTCGGCCTGCGCGGCAGCCGCTCGCTCAGCCTCGTCCCGCGCGGCGGTTCGACCAGCTGGGAGGTTAAATCGAGCTGGCCCAGTCCGAGCTTCGGTGGCGGGTTCCTGCCGGAAAAGCCGACAATTTCCGATGCCGGGTTCGCAGCGAAGTATTCCGTGGACAAGCTCGCGCTCGGCCAGCCGCCGGTGAGTTTCAGCGATTCGGGGAGTCCTGAGGATTCAGCCCCGCAGAATAGGTTTGGGTTTGCGGAAGCGATTGAAGGCTCCTCGGGTAACATGGCTGCCGGCGGTGCGGATGAGGTAATCGGTGGCCCCGCTTATGGTTTGACAGTCAGGCTGGTCG
>JANOOJ010000072.1:0-1580 GCA_031421295.1 Novosphingobium sp. | reverse complement strand
CGCGGCAAGACCGCGCTGATCGACCATTTCGACATGGCCTTCGAGCTGGAGACCACGCTCAAGGACCGCGCCAAGGATATGGGCATCCTCGCCCCGACGCGGCTCTCGCCCGGCAACCTCATGACCGTGCGCCAGCAGGTCCCGCTCGGACTGGGCCACGCGATCTGGTGCGCGCGGGCGATCGTGGGCGACGAGCCTTTCGCGATCTTCCTGCCCGACGAGCTGATGATCGGCACTCCGGGCTGCATGACGCAGATGGTCGCGGCCTATGACGAAGTCGGCGGCAATTTGATCAGCGTACTCGAAGTCCCGCATGACGAGGTCTCGAACTATGGCGTGATCGATCCGGGCGCCACCAACGGCGCGCTGACCGAAGTACGCGGCCTGGTCGAAAAGCCCCGCGCCGAGGATGCGCCTTCCAACCTGATCGTCTCGGGCCGCTACATCCTCCAGCCCGAGGTGATGCGCGTGCTCGAGGGTCAGGAAGCGGGCGCGGGCGGCGAGATCCAGCTGACCGACGCGATGGCCCGGATGATCGGCACCCAGCCGTTCCACGCGGTGACCTTTGCCGGCAGGCGCTATGACTGCGGCAGCAAGACCGGCTTCGTCGAGGCGACGCTGGCGGTGGCATTGGCGCGCGAGGACATGGCGGGCGAAGTGCGGGCAATGGCGAAAAGGCTGCTGGGCGACTGAACCTCCTTCCCGAGTTAGTTGATCAAACACATCCGCATCGGGCTATTTTCGTGTGAACGAACCCATCCGTGGTTCGCGGCACGGACCCGTGAAGCCCGCAGTTTCAAAAGGCCGATGCGCAGTGTGGCAGGTGCCGCGCGTGTAGGAAAATTGTTTGCACGAACGCGGGCGCGAGGCAGGAGGGGCCATGCCCCGCCTGATCCTGTTCAACAAGCCCTATGGCGTGCTCTCGCAGTTCACCGATTCGGGCACCGGCCAGAGCGAAAATTCCGCGCGCGCGACGCTGTCGGATTATATCGATCTGCCGGGCGTCTATCCCGCCGGACGGCTCGACCGCGATAGCGAGGGGCTGCTGCTGCTGACCGATGACGGCCAGCTGCAAGCGCGCATCGCCGACCCCAGATTCAAACTGCCCAAGACCTACTTCGCTCAGGTCGAAGGCGAGGTGGACGAGGCGGCGCTGGAGAGGCTACGCCAAGGCGTGGTGCTGAATGACGGCCCCACCCGCCCCGCCGAAGCGACCCGCATCGACGCCCCGGAATTATGGCCGCGCGACCCGCCCGTGCGCTTCCGCAAGAGCGTCCCCGACTGCTGGCTCAAACTGACCATCCGCGAAGGGCGCAACCGGCAAGTGCGGCGGATGACGGCGGCGGTGGGCTTCCCGACCTTGCGGCTGGTGCGGTGGTCGGTTGGGGAGTGGACGGTGGAGGGGTTGGGGCTGGGCGCGTGGCGGGAGGTCAGCGGGGGGCCTTCGACAAGCTCAGGCTGAGCGAGTTCGCGTTCCAACCATCAGCACGCCAAGCGCGCCGGTCGCAAATACGCCGCCGACCACGAAGGTCGCGCTCATTCCGAATCGGTCCCACAGCAACCCTGCAACAACACTGGCC
>JANOOJ010000071.1:0-3995 GCA_031421295.1 Novosphingobium sp. | reverse complement strand
CGCCGAGGTCGGGCAAGCCGCCAGTCCGACCCAATAGGGCGCCAGGAAAGTCTCCGACGAAGCCACCGGGAGCAACACGAACGATCCGCCGCCATCGGCACGCATCGAACGCTCGAAAATGATCGCCGGATACATCGGACGCCACTGGGTGTCGGGCTGACCGGCGACCGGCACGCGATCGATGTCGAGGTCCAGCGCACGATCGAAATCGACATTGCTGTAATCGGAAATTTCGTAGGTCGCGCGCTCCTCGATGCAGCCGCTCGACTCATTGCGCCAATTGGTCACATCGCGGTTGATCGGCAAGTACAGGTAGGATTGCGTGTCTTCCCAGCGCGGCATGGTGATCTTGTCGTATTCCTCGACATAGCCGTCGAACCGGGCGCTGCGCACTTGGCATCGCGTGCCGGTAAACTCGACCCAATAGTAGGTTCCGTTGCGCACCCGTCGGTAATGTTCGGTCGTCTTGGTGCCTGCGGGCGGACCGACAAAGGGTTCGGTGGCGGATGAAAGCAGCGTAGTATCGTCGACCAGCGTGCTGGCCGGGAGCGGGGCGTTGCATTCGTAGCCCCCGCCATCGGTCTCGCTGGTGCCACTGCGCCAGGTCGGCGCATAAGTCGATTCGGTTGCGTAGATTGCATCGGGTCCGCCGGTATGGACGAAGTTTTCGTAGCTTTCTGCGATCCCCGGCGTTGACGAAGTGCCGGCAGCCTGCCGCGATTGGTAGGTCCAGCGATCGACCACCCAGTCGTCTTCGAGCAAGTTGCCGACATGGACGTTGGTCGAATAGGGTACGAACCCATAGCGGATCCGGGTGGCAGGACCCTTGCTGCCCTCGAGCTGGGCATGGAAGCTGCGCACGACGTCCTTCAGCACCTCGATCCTGGGCTGGCTGTCGCCCGAATTGGTCTGGCGCATCGATCCGGTGGTATCGAGCACCATCATCACATCGGTATTCGAGAAGTTGAGCGTGGCTTCGCAGTGAACCTGGACCGGCACTTCGTCGAACCCGAAGACTTTCATGATGGTGGTCGGCACATCGACGGTAGCGACGCCGCTGATCGAGTTGTCGTCCTCCAGCGTCATCACGAAGTCGCGGCTTTCGGTGCCGTATGACCCATCGCGAAAGTTGATGTTGAAGAACTTGTTACCCGCCGCCTCGACCGTGTCGGGGACTTCGCCAGTCACCACAACCGCCGAGCCCAGCTTCTTGCGCGCCGCCAGCACGCCCGAATCGCAGGCCTGTTGCAACCGGCTTTGCGACAGATAGCTGCGTCCCATGTCGATCCCGCCGCCCACCATGCCAAGGATTGGCACCGTCGCGGCCGCGACCAGCGCCAGCGTATTGCCGGCGCGATCGTGCAGCAGGCGGTGCAGGAAGCCGCGCCGGGCGGGGTCGTTGTCAGGCAAGGCAGCCAATCGGCTCATGCGGTCGCAAAAACTCCGGTCACGCGAGCATTCCGCAGTAAGGCGTCCGCGTAACAGCGGTCCCAACAAGCATGGTTAATTTGTTGACAGTGTTCGGAGAGAAGCCGTTCGGGGCGCGCTGGTGCTCTAGTCGTCGAGCACGAACAGCGGGCGCGAATAGGACAGCGGGATGGAGCCGACATCGATTACGCCGAGAATGTTCGGGACGTTGTAGGTATAGGCCAGGGTGAGTTCCTTGACCCCGGTCGCGCGCTGGTTGGCCGCCAGCGAAACCGCAACGCCCAGCCCGGTGGTGCGCAGCCCATAGGGGGTTTGCGTCGCCACCGTGCGGGCATAGGTCCGGATTTCTGCATTGGTTTTCTCGACGTCGTTCTGGTACTGTACGGCGGCATAGCGCGCGACATCGGCGGAGGCCGCGCGCAGTGAATTATACGCCTGCATGGCGACGCCGATCTGCAGCACGCCGAGCAGCATCGCGATCATCACCGGGCCGAGGATTCCGAACTCGATCGCCACGCTGCCGCAGGCGTCGCGAAGCAGCCGGGCGGGAAGACGATCACGCGCGCTCATGCCACGATCACCTGACGCGTCACGTTGTAGTTGATCGCGCCGCCAACCCCGAAATCGTTCCACAGCGGCGTATAGGTATCGGTGACCGCGATGTTGAGATAGGTCGTGATCACATCGCTGCCAGCGCACGACGATGCCGCCGTGACGGTGCTGGCAGTCGCGCCGCAGCGGTACATGTTGGTGATGGTGACCTCGCTGGCGGTCAGATTGCCCGAAGCCATCAGGATCGATTTGATCGTGCTGCGTTCGCCCGCAGTGTCGGGCTTGGCGGCGATCGCGATCTGCGCGGCTTCGGCCACCGCAGTCTGGATTTCGGTCTGCCGCGCGACGATCCGGCTGGCCTCGAAACTACCGAGGCTGAGCAGCACCAGCACCGGCGCGACGATGGCGGTCTCGATCACCATCGTGCCGCGCTGGTCGCGCCGCAGACGTCCCAGGAAGCGCCTACCAGCCATCACGCGACCAGCTTCACGATCGGGGTGCCCCCACCGATATCGAGCGGCGTGGTCCCCGTCGGCGTACAGAAATTGCTGATGTCGAAGTTGCCCTGGATGTCGATCTTGCGGGCCACGACCATCATGCAGTTGCCGGTCGCATAGGAATCGCCGAGGAAATTCGCATCGCGGCCCGGCATGTAGAAGTTGCCTTCGAGATGCAGGGTCGAACTGCCGTTGAGAGTGAACGGGTTCGACGAGTCCTTGTCGAAAAACAGCATTCTGGCCAGCTTGGCGGCATAGGCGGAATCGAAGTTGTAGGGGGCCGAGGTCAGTGTCGCGGGAAGAATTCCGGACAGTGCGACTGTCGAGTTCGCGTTAAGCGCAATGCTGGGGGTGTTCCCCTGGAGGACAAACAGCACGCCGCTGCCGGTGACGACCTTATTCTGGCCGAAATCGATGCCCCCCCTGATGAAATAGATGCCGCTGGAAAAAATCGTCGGGCAGGCGATGGTGATCGACGTGTAAATGCCCGGTGTCGGCCGCGCGATCCCGTCGTGCGCGGGATTGTACCGGATGTCCGAATAGGAGGTATCGACCGTAGTGGTGGTCTTTTCGTAGATCGTATTTTGCCCGACGCCATGTTTAACATAGTCGCTTTCGGTCGGGCCGACTCTTGAATTGGTGGTCGACGTGACAGTCTGATCTTGCAGGGTCGAGCCAGGACTATTGTCATAATTGGCTTGCTTATAGGTTCCGCTGTAGATCAGATTGAGGGTATAGACGTTGCCAACTTTGTTGTAATACTTGTAAGCCCTGACAGTATGCGTTGTAATATCGGCCGTGGTATAGGCCGCGCTTGGCGGCAGGCACGTATAGGTCTTCGATGTGCTCCCGCTTGTGCTCGGCGTTGCGAGCGAAGCAAACGGATCGGACAGCCCGCCCTGATTGGCGTAGATCGTGCCGTTATCGGCAAAGCCGTCGTCGATGCCGCCCGTGGCGATCAGCTTGCCCAGCGAGACATCGGTGTTGCCGACCTCTTTCATCGCCGCATTCTCATCGTTGGACAGCGTGCCGGCACCGCAGGCCGAACTGCCGCTGACGCTGCCACCGAACCTGAAGGCGCTGTCCGCAGTTGGATCGACCGCCAGCATGCAGGCGGTGTGGGTGGTTCCCGAGGTGAAGGTCGCCTTGGCGCTGGCAAAGACCGTCGTGGACCTCCCGGTCAGGAAGCTCGAGAACGGCAATTCCTCGCTCGCGGTGACGGTGACAAGCACGCTGTTCGCGACGCCTGTGCCGTGGTTCGCAAGCGCGACCGTCGGCGGGGTGTCGAAATCCTTCACCATCGAAATGTTGGTTGCGTATTCCTGAGTCGCGCGGGTCGAATAGGTCGCCTGCACGGTGGCATCGCGGCTGGAACGTGCCCAGGCACCGGCCAGCGCCGCCTGATCGACCGCGAACTGCAGCTCGCGCTTCCACATGTACCACTGCGCGGTATCGACCGCGAGGCCCGCTCCGCCGACCATCGCAGGCATGCCGAGCGCGAGCAGCAGAGTGGCGTTG
>JANOOJ010000070.1:0-7011 GCA_031421295.1 Novosphingobium sp. | reverse complement strand
GTCCACGCCCGAAGCATAGGCCATGATCCGCAAACGCAACCCGCCAGAATCGCCCGCGCGGCGGAAGGCCTGCCAGTCCTCGATCGAGGTGCCCATATCCGCCACCGCCGTCACCCCGCGCTTGGCGAGCAGTTCCTGCGCAGTGGCAAGCGCCAGATCGCGATCTTCGGGGCGCGGTGCGGGAACGAAGCGATCGACCAGTTCGGTCGCATTGTCTACCAGCACGCCCGCTGGCCTGGCAGTTCCCGCAAGGCGTTCGATCCGCCCGCCGCTGGGGTCCTTGGTTGTCGCGGTGACCCCCGCCGCCGCCAGAGCTGCGGAGTTGCCCCACCCGGCATGGCCATCGACGCGCTGCAACCACACCGGCTTGCCGGACACGACACTGTCGAGTTCGGCGGCGGTGGGGAATCGACCCAGACCCCAGACTTCCTGGTTCCACCCGCGTCCGATGATCCAGGGCCGGTCGGGATGCGCCGCAGCATAGGCCGCGATCCGCGCCTGCGCTTCGGCCAGCGACTTGGTTTCCGACAAATCGAGCGTAAGCGCGCCAAAGCCCAGCGCCATGACGTGCGCATGCGCGTCGATCAGCCCGGGGATCAGCACCTGGCCCTTGCCGTCGACCGCATAATCGACCTTGCCGGGCCGCTTGTCGCCGCGCCGCAGCACTTGCTCGATTCGCCCGTCGTCGCCGATCAGGATGCCGGTGAAGCGCTCGACCTCGCCCTTGCTGTTGATCGTCATGCCATCGACGCGATCGACCAGGGTGTCGGCCAGCGCCGGGGTGGCACTGCACAGCAGCGCGGCAATAAGCAGTCGGTTCATCATTTCTCGCCCCGTTTCGGCAGGCGCCGGATCAGCGCGCTGGTATCCTGTCGTCCGCCGCCCATCGCCTGAAGCTCGGCATAGAACTGGTCGATCAGCGCGGCGGTCGGCAAGGCCGCGCCAATCGCGCGGCCTTCCTCGAGCGCGAGACCCAAATCCTTGCGCATCCAGTCGACCGCAAAGCCGAAGTCGAAGCTGTCCTCGGCCATGGTGTGCCAGCGGTTGTCCATCTGCCAGCTTTGCGCCGCCCCGCCCGAGATTGCCTCGTAGACCTTGTCGAGATCGAGGTGCGAGGCCTGGGCAAAGCGGATCGCTTCGCTCAAGGACGCGATGATCCCGGAAAAGGCGATCTGGTTGACCATCTTGGTCGATTGCCCGGCTCCGGCCTTGCCGACATGGACGATCCGGCTGGAATAGGCTTCCATGATCGGGTGCGCTGCGGCAATGGCATCGGCGCGGCCGCCGCACATGATCGAGAGCGTGCCCTTCTGCGCCCCGGCCTGCCCGCCGGTGACGGGCGCATCGACGCAGTGGACGTGCTTGTCACGTGCTTCGACCGCGATCTGCCGGGCGATTCGCGCCGATACGGTGGTGTGATCGATGAACACCGCGCCGTGGGCGATGGTCGAAAACACGCCGGTCGGGCCGAGCACGACATCGGCGAGGTCGTCGTCGTTGCCCACGCAGGTCAGCACCACGTCGGCACCGTCGGCGGCATCGGCTGGGCTGGCAGCGACGCGCGCTGCAAGACCGGGATTGTCGGCCTGCCAGCGCTCGGCGCGCTCGGGACTGCGGTTGTAGATGGTGAGCCTGTGACCGGCCCGGCCCAGATGCCCGGCAATCGCGCCGCCCATCGTGCCCAGCCCCAGGAAAGATACTTTCATATTTGCCGATTACCCTGAGCTTGTCGAAGGATCATGGCTGCGGTGTTTAGATGCTTTGTGGGCGACTGCCAGCCCCGTTTGCATCCGCGCGAGCATCGTCTATCGCCCCAGCCCATGAACTTCCTGCGAAATCCGCGCATCGTTGCGCTTGCCAAGCTGGCTTTCTGGCTCGCGCTTGTCTTCGCGGTAGTCATGGCCGTGATCCCCCAGCCGCCGCAGCTGCCGATCGACCGGTTCGGCGACAAATTTGCCCATATGCTGGCCTTCGCCACGCTCTCCGGGCTGGCGATGATCGCCTTCGGGCCCGAGCGGCGCTGGCGGATTATCGAGCGGCTCGCGTTCCTCGGCGCGGCTATCGAGGTGGTGCAGAGCATCCCCATGCTCCACCGCGATTGCGATGTGCGGGACTGGATGGCCGATACGCTGGCGGTGCTGGTGGTGGTCGGAATCATGAGCCTGCTCATTCCCAGACCGCAGTTAGAACCAGCTTAGCGGTTCCCATGCAGAGCGCTTTGGGTTAGGGCGCGGCGCCATGCACCAGCCCGTTTCCCAGCCGGTTTCCACCGAGACCGCTTCGCTCCTGACGATCGCCGATGTCCGCGCGGCGGCGGCGCGAATTGCGGGCGCGGTGGTGCGCACCCCGACGCTCTACAGCCAGACGCTCAGCGCGATCACCGGCGCAAAGGTCTGGCTCAAGTTCGAGAACCTCCAGTTCACCGCGGCCTATAAGGAACGCGGCGCGCTCAATGCGCTGACGCTCCTGAGCGACGCGGCCCGCGCTGGCGGAGTGATTGCGGCGTCGGCCGGCAATCATGCGCAAGGGCTGTCGTATCACGGCACCAGGCTGGGCGTGCCGGTGACGATCGTCATGCCCAAGACCACGCCGACGGTGAAAGTCATGCAGACCGAAGCGGTGGGCGGCAAGGTCGTGCTGTTCGGCGAAACTTTCGACGACGCCTATGCCCATGCCCGCGAGCTCGAAGCCGAGCGCGGGCTGACTTTCGTTCACCCGTTCGATGATCCGCATGTCGCGGCAGGCGCGGGCACCGTCGCGCTCGAAATGCTCGCCGACGCGCCGGAAATCGATACGCTGGTGATCCCGGTCGGCGGCGGCGGGCTGGCCTCGGGGATGGGCACTGTGGCGCGCGCGCTCAAGCCCGAAGTACGCCTGATCGGGGTCGAGGCCGAGCTGTTCCCCTCGATGTACAATCGCCTCAAGGGTACCGATCTGCCCTGCGGCGGCGATACGCTGGCCGAGGGCATCGCGGTCAAGGAACCGGGCGAATTTACCGGTCGGGTGCTCGCCGGGCTGCTCGACGATCTGGTGCTGGTCAGCGAAGCTGCGCTCGAAAGCGCGGTCGCGCTGCTGCTGCAGATCGAAAAGACCGTGGTCGAGGGCGCGGGCGCGGCGGGTCTCGCGGCAATGCTGGCGCACCCCGAATATTTCGCGGGTCGCAAGGTCGGGGTGGTGCTGTGCGGCGGCAATATCGACACGCGGCTGCTGGCCAATGTACTGCTGCGCGATCTCGCCCGTTCGGGCCGCCTCGCGCGGCTGCGGCTGACACTGCAGGACCGCCCCGGCGCGCTGTTCAAGGTGATGCGCGAATTCGACGCGCATCAGGTCAACATCATCGAGATTTACCACCAGCGCATCTTCACCACCCTGCCCGCCAAGGGCCTGATCACCGACATCGAATGCGAAGCCCGCGACAAGCCGCAGCTTGAGGCGCTGGTCGAGGCGCTGCGCGGCAAGGGTTATGATGTAAGCCAGGTTGAGCTGAACTAGCGGCGCGGCGCCCCGACGCTTACCAAATCGCAACTGTGCAAAATAACCCGGCGTTAACCCCGTTTCGTGGTTAAAACGCTTTCACCAATGCAGCGGTAGGGGCATAGTCCGCCTTCGCACCCCGCAATTGCGTGGGCGATGGTCAGAGGATCCTGCTCGCTTGTGACGGCACCTGTACGCTTTCCCCGGTTTTTCGTGACGAGCCCGGCGCCGTGTCCGTACCTGCCGGGGCGGAGCGAGCGGAAGGTGTTTACCGAGCTCAAGGGCCCGCATGCCGATGCGCTCAACGATGCGCTGGGACGGATCGGGTTTCGCCGCAGCCAGACCGTCGCCTATCGCCCGTCGTGCCTCGATTGCAACGCCTGCATCTCGGTCCGGGTGGCGGCGGACGAGTTCCGCGCCTCGACCACGCAGAAGCGCAATCTCAAGCGGAATTCCGATCTGGTGGTCACCGAATGCCGCCCCTGGTCGACGGAGGAACAATTCGAGCTGTTGCAGCGTTACCTCGGGGTCCGCCATCCCGGCGGGGGCATGGCGACGATGGACGAGACCGATTTCGCCGATATGGTGGAACATACGCCCGTCAGCAGCTATGTCGTGGAATATCGGGAACCTGGCGACGGGGTCGTGCCAGGTCGGCTCGTCGGTGCCTGTCTGACTGACCGTCAGGCCGACGGGCTATCGATGATCTACAGTTTTTACGACCCGGAACATGAAACGCGGACCGGGCTTGGCAATTTCATTATCCTCGATCACATCCGCCGCGCCACCGGGGCCGGGCTGTCCTATGTCTACCTCGGCTACTGGGTCCAGGGATCGCCACGGATGCAGTATAAAGTCCGCTATCGCCCGCTCGAACGGTTGGGCCGCGATGGTTGGGAACGGATTTCCGCCGGTGAGCAGGACGATCTTATCTCCTCCGCTGCTGCCGCGCTGGATCGCAATGCGATTCCGCTGGATGGCCGCCGCAAGGATGGCGTTCCGGGCGGACAGGATCAGTATCGGCTCGTCGACTGAGTTTGTGCCGATGCGGCGCGCTGTGCGGAAACTTTCCAGCGGCCTGACCATCGCTGCATTGCTGCTCGCCGCCCAGCCGCTCCACGCGCAGGATCGCAGCGCCGATCCCGATCTCGAGGCCCTGATCCCCGACGCCGCGCTGACCGATCCCGAGGCCTGGGCCAAGGGCGAGGCGCGTCCGGTCGAGCCGATGCAGGAGATCGATCCCTCTTCGCCGCTGGCCGAAATCCCGGGTTTCACGCTGCCCTGGCCCGACGAGGCCAGCGAACTGCAGCAGCTGGCCCCGCTCGAACCCGACCCCGAAGTCCAGCTGGCGCTCGAGCAGATCGACGAACCCGCCGCGCTGCTCCAGACGGGGGGCGAGGTTGTCAACCTCACCGGCCAGCTCGCGCTGGTGTTCCCGGCGGCAGAGGACGCTTTCCCCGAACGTAAAGAACTGGCGATCCGCTTCCGCAACCTCTCCACGCTGGTGCGGCTGTCGGGCAGCGACGACGACAATATCGCGCAGGTTGCGGTGCGCGCGCGCAGCGACCGCGACCTGCTGCAACGCCTGCTCAGGGTCTATGGCTATTACGATGCGCAAGTCGTCCAGACCGTCGGCGGGATCGAGCCGGGGCAGGATGTCGCGATCAAGGCGGCCACCGTGCGGTTCGATGTGGTTCCGGGCACGCGCTATCGCTTCGGGGCGATCGACCTCGCCAAATTGCCCGACACCGGTGCCGATTTTGCGATGCTGCGCGGCACCTACAAGGTCCAGCCGGGCGACTTCCTCTCGACCGATGCCATCGTCGGCGAACGCTTCAACCTTGACACTGCCTTGGGTGAGAACGGCTATGCCTTTGCCGCCACCGGCGAGCCCGATTTGCTGGTCGATCACGCGCGCGAGGAAGGCGATCTGACCCAGCCGGTGACGCCGGGCGGCAAATACCGCTTCGGCGCGGTGGTGAGCGAGTTGCCCGATTTCATGCCGGGGTGGCACCTTGAGGAAATCGCCCGCTTCAAGCGCGGGGAAGTGTTCAAACGCAGCCTGTCGGACGATCTGCGCCGCGCGGTGCTGGCGACCGGGCTGGTCTCCAGCGTGACGGTTACGCCGCGTGAGACCAAGCCGCCCGCGGGTGGCGAGCTGGGCGAAGTCGCGCTCGAAGTCGCCATGACCAAAGCCCCGCTGCGCACGATTGCCGGCGCGGTAGGGTACGATTCAGGCGACGGGTTCCGGGCCGAAGCCAGCTGGGAGCACCGCAATCTCTTCCCGCCCGAAGGGATGCTGCGGGTTCGCGCGGTGGCGGGCACCAAGGAACAGCTCGCGGGCGTCACGTTTCGTCGCAACAATTTCAAGGGCCGCGATCAGGTCGTGACGCTCGATCTCTATGCCGACAACGTCAACCGCGACGCCTATGCGGCGCGGACCGTCGCATTCAGTGCCAGCTTCGAGAAACTGACAACGCTGATCTTCCAGAAGCCGTGGGTCTGGTCCGCCGGGCTCGAAGTGCTGCTGACCGACGAACGCGAAGCGACCGTGATGGGTGCCCCGGTGACGCGCAAGACCTACAAGGTCGCGGCGCTGCCGCTGCGCGCGGCCTATGACGGCAGCGACAGCCTGCTCGATCCGACCCGCGGGTTCCGCGCTGCGCTGCGGGTTTCACCCGAAGTCTCGTTCCAGAGCGGCACCGCGATGTATGCCCGGATTCAGGCCGATGCGAGCGTCTACCAGCGGTTCGGCAGCAAGGTGGTGTTCGCGGCACGGGCGCGGGCTGGCACGATCCCCGGCGCACCGCTCGCCAGTATCGCGCCGTCGCGGCGGTTCTACGCGGGAGGCGGCGGATCGGTGCGCGGTTACGGTTATCAGGCGATCGGTCCGCGCGATCTGGCGGGCGATCCCAGCGGCGGGCGCGCGCTGAGCGAATTCAGCCTGGAAGCGCGGGTCAAGACCGGGTTATTCGGTGGTGCGGTATCGCTCGTCCCGTTCATCGATGCGGGCGCGGTGGATGAAACGGTGCTGCCCCGGCTCAAGGACATCCGCTATGGTGCGGGGCTGGGGCTGCGTTACCAGACCGGCTTCGGGCCGATCCGCATCGATGTCGGCACCCCGCTCAATCGCCGCCCGGGCGAGAGCCGCGTCGCGGTCTATGTCGCGCTGGGTCAGGCGTTCTGATGGCGACCCAGGAACCGGCCGCCGCGCCGCCACGCCGCCGGTTGCGCTGGCGTAAATGGGCCATTGCCGTGGTGCTCGGCTCGCTCGCGCTGCTCGCGATCACCTTCGCCGTGGTCAACAGCCCGATCGGCCACCGCTACATTGTCGACCGGATCGCGCGCTATGCGCCCGCCTCGGGGCTGCGGGTCGAGATCGGCCGGATCGAGGGATCGCTCTACGGCAATGCGACACTGCGCGACGTCACGCTGGCCGATCCGAAGGGCGTGTTCCTGCGCGTGCCCGAGGTCGAGCTCGACTGGCGGCCGTTCAGCTGGTTTTCGAGCGGGCTGGATGTCCGCAAGCTGGTCACC
>JANOOJ010000069.1:0-15068 GCA_031421295.1 Novosphingobium sp. | reverse complement strand
GCGGCGGGCAAGGGCTTCCTGCTGCAGGGCGGCGATTGCGCCGAGAGCTTCGCCGAGCTGCACCCCAACAATATCCGCGATACCTTCCGCGTGCTGCTGCAAATGGCGGTGGTGCTGACCTATGCCGGCAAGCTGCCGGTGATCAAGGTCGGGCGGATGGCCGGCCAGTTTGCCAAGCCGCGCTCGGCGCCGACCGAAGTGCAGGACGGGGTCGAGCTGCCGAGCTATCTGGGCGACATCATCAACGGGATCGATTTCGATCCGGCGCAGCGCCATGCCGATCCCGAACGGATGCTGCGCGCCTACAGCCAGTCTGCCGCCACGCTCAACCTGCTGCGCGCCTTCTCGACCGGCGGTTACGCCAATCTGCGCCAGGTCCACCAGTGGACGCTCGAGCACATCGGCCGCAGCCCGTGGGCCACCAAGTTCGCCGAGACCGCCGACCGGATTGGCGAGGCGCTCGATTTCATGCAGGCTTGCGGGGTCGATCCGCAAACCGTGCCGCAGCTCCAGGGCACCAGCTTCTACACCAGCCACGAAGCGCTGCTGCTGCAATACGAACAGGCGCTGACCCGGGAGGATTCGCTGACCGGCGACTGGTACGATTGTTCGGCGCATATGCTGTGGATCGGCGACCGCACCCGGTTTGAAGGCTCGGCGCATGTCGAATATCTGCGCGGGGTCGGCAATCCGATCGGGATGAAGTGCGGTCCCTCGCTGGCGCCAGACGTGCTGCTGCGCTTGCTCGATACGCTCAATCCGGGCCGCGAGCCGGGCCGTATGACGCTGATCAGCCGCTTCGGCGACGACAAGGTGGAGGCCGGGCTACCCCCGCTGGTCCGCGCTGTGGCGCGCGAGGGGCATCCGGTGGTGTGGTCGTGCGATCCGATGCACGGCAACGTCGTCAAGTCCAGCAGCGGCTACAAGACCCGGCCGTTCGACCGCATCCTGGGCGAAGTGCGCGGCTTCTTCGCGGTTCACCGCGCCGAGGGCACGCACGCCGGGGGCATCCATATCGAGATGACCGGGCAGGACGTGACCGAGTGCGTCGGCGGCGCGGTGGCGATCAGCCACGAAGCGCTGGGCGACCGCTATCACACCCACTGCGACCCGCGGCTCAACGCCGCGCAATCGATCGAGCTGGCGTTCCTGTTGGCCGAAATGCTCAATCTCGAAGCCGTCGACCGGGCAGCGAGGGCGGCTTAATTCACCGCCGGTCGGCGGGCGTAGACCCCGAAGGCGGCGATCACGACATAGCACGCCGCCGGGATCGCCATCGCGATCGCCAGACTGCCGCTGCGATCGGCGATAAAGCCGGTCGCCAGCGGTACGACCGCCCCGCCGAAGATCGCGATGTTGATCAGGCCCGAGCCGTCGGAGGCCCGCGCGCCGAGCTTCTCGCAGGCGAGGCTGAAGATCGTCGGGAACATGATCGAATTCATCAGCCCGATGGCGAGCAAGCTGTAGCCCGACAGCGTGCCGGTGGTGTTGGTGGAGATCGCCAGCAGCAGGATTGCCCCGGCGGCCACCGATGCGAGCACCTTGCCCGGGCTGACGACGCGCAGCACCGCCGAGCCGATGAACCGGCCGACCATTGCGCCGCCCCAGTAATACATGATCATCGTGCCTGCCGCCCCTTGGCTGAGCGCCATGACGTGCGACTGTTCGAGGTAGTTGACGATCAGCGAGCCGATCGAGACCTCGGCCCCGACATAGAGGAAAATGCACAGGGCCCCGAAGCCGAAGCGGGTGCGGCGCAGCAGATCGAAGCTGTGGAGAATCGAGCCGCTATCGTGGCGCTCGCCCTTGAGCCGGTTGCGGTTCAGCCAGACCACCCCGGCCACCAGCGCAAGCGTAATGGCAAGGCCGATGTAGGTGCTGACGATCGTCTGGGTTTCGGCGGTGCGATAGGCATCGAGCGCTGGCCCCGACAGCTCCGCCGCACTCGTCCCGGCCAAGCTGCCAAGGATCAGCCCGGCTCCGGCCAGCGGGAAAATCGTGGTGCCGAAGCTGTTGAACGCCTGCGCAAAGGTCAGGCGGCTATGCACGGTGCGCGCCGGACCGAGCAGGCTGATCAGCGGGTTGGACACAACCTGGACGATTACCACCCCGCTCGCCAGTACGAACAGCGCGAGCAGGAACAACCCGTAGGTGGCGTTCTGTGATGCCGGGATGAACAGCAGGCAGCCGACCATCATCGTCAGCAGCCCGGCCACCGCGCCGCGCATATAGCCGATCCGCTTGACCAGCGCGGCCCCGGGCAGGCCGATCACCAAGTAAGCGGTAAAGAAGCAGAACTGGACCAGCATCGCCTGGGTATAATTGAGCGTGAACAGCTCTTTCAGCCTTGGGATCAGCACGTCATTGAGGCTGGTAATCCCGCCAAAGATGAAGAACAGCGCCATCACGAACAGCCGCAGCTCGGGTGCATCGATATGTTGGCCCTCATCGGCAACCGGTGCCGGATCGGCACTGCTCGAAGCCTGGGGTACCAGGGCCATGCTGCTCATCCTCTCATCCGTTTTGCCACGTCATGTCGGGCGAGCCAGAGGATGGCAATTGCGATGCGTCCATTATCGGGGAACACAGCTGCAGTATACGTATGCGACGCGCCCGATGCGCTGGCTGGGGCGGCAGGATTCGAACCTGCGGATGCCGGTACCAAAAACCGGTGCCTTACCACTTGGCGACGCCCCACCAGCGGGCGCGCTTATAGCGGGGCACCGGCAGATGGGAAGGGTGCGAATTCAGCTGTCTGCGGTAGCGGGCTCGAGCTTGTCCTGCGTGCGCGTTTCGAAGTCGCCAGCGTCGTGGCGCTCGCGCAACTGGCCTTCGAGCGGGCCGGTCGCGCGGTTGACCATCCGGCCACGCCTGGTCGCCGGGCGAGCGTCGAGTTCGGCGACCCAGCGGGCGACATTGGTATATTCGTGCATCGACAGGAAGGTCGCGGCGTCGTTGTAGGCATCGCCGCGATGGAGCGCTCCGAACCACGCATAGGTCGCCATATCGGCAATCGTGTAATCGTCGCCTGCAAGATACCGGACCTCGCCCAGCCGCCGGTCCGCGACATCGAACAGGCGCTTCACTTCCATCGAATAGCGATCGATCGCATATTCGATCTTGATCGGGGCATAGGCGTAGAAGTGCCCGAACCCGCCGCCGATGAACGGGGCGCTGCCCATCTGCCACATCAGCCAGCTCAGGCATTCGGCGCGGCCCTTGGGATCGCCCGGGATGAAGGCACCGAATTTTTCGGCCAAGTGGAGCAGGATCGCGCCGCTTTCGAACAGGTGGATCGGTTCGGGCCCGCTGCGATCCACCAGCGCGGGGATCTTGGAATTGGGGTTGATCTCGACGAAGCCCGAGGAGAACTGGGCACCATCGCGGATATTGATCAGCCAGGCATCGTATTCGGCCCCGCTATGCCCCGCTGCGAGCAGTTCCTCGAACAGGATCGTCACCTTCTGGCCGTTTGGCGTGGCGAGCGAATAGAGCTGGAACGGGTGCTTGCCGATGGGCAGGTCCTGGTCATGCGTCGCCCCGGCGATCGGGCGATTGATTGCCGCGAACACCCCGCCGTTTTCCTTGTCCCAGGTCCACACGGCAGGCGGGGTATATTCGGGGTCGGCCATCGCTGGGTTCCTTGGCTTTGAGTTGCCGCGCCAAGATGCGCACCGCGGGACGGAACCGCAAGGGGCAGCGGCGCGTTCGCGGCATGATGGACACCGCCCCCACTCCCAAGCCCGTGACCATCCGCGCCGGGAAGGCTCGCCTGATCTTTTGCGACGACAGCCTGCCGGGGATCACCCGTCGCCGCGCCGGGCATGGCTGGGCCTACCACGACGCCCACGGCAAACGCATCACCGACCGTGCCGAGATCGACCGGCTCAACGCGGTCGGACTGCCGCCGGCCTACGAGCAGGGGTGGTTCTGCCCCGCCGACAACGGTCATATTCTCGCCACCGGGATCGATGCCAAGGGCCGCAAGCAATACCGCTATCACCCCCACTTCCGGGTCTGGCGCGAGGGCGAGAAATTCGATGGCTGCGCGCAGTTCGGGCGGCTCTTGCCGCTGGTGCGCAAGCGGGTGGCGGACGATCTGCGCAGCCCCAAACTGACGCGCGAGCGCGCCCTCGCCTCGGTTGTCCGGCTGCTCGATACCGGCGGCATTCGCGTGGGCAACGAAGCCGACGCCAAGGATAACCAGAGCTTCGGCGCGAGCACCCTGCGGATGAAGCATGCGCAGGTTTCGGGCCATGTGCTCAAGCTGCGGTTCAAGGCCAAGAGCGGGAAGCTGCGCGAGATGAAGATCACCGATCGCAGCCTCGCGCGGTTCGTCAAGGCGATGCAGGATTTGCCCGGGCAGCAGCTGTTCCAGTATCTGGGCGAGGACGGCGCGGCTTGTCCGGTCGGCTCGGCGGACGTGAACCAGTATCTGCGCGAGACCATGGGCGAGGATTTCACCGCCAAACATTTCCGCACCTGGCACGCCAGTGCGCTGGCGCTGGAATTGCTGGCGGAGGCGGAAGGCCAGCTCAGCCTCAAGGCGATGCTCGCCGAAGTAAGCGAGCGGCTCGGCAATACGCCGGCGATGGCCCGCAAGAGCTATGTCCACCCGGCGGTGCTGGCACTGGTCGACGGGCAGGAGAAATGGCGGGCCAAACTGAAGCTGCCGCGCGAAAACCTGTGGCTCTCGCGCCCCGAACGCGCGCTGATCGCGCTGCTCGAGGATGGGCCGAAGGCGGCGAAGCTGATGGCGGCGTGATCATCGAGACGCTCGAAAGGTCACACGAAAGTCACACCGTGACGACCGTTCGCGGGGGATCCAGCAAGGCCGTTGTTGATTTCGTCCGCGCAAGGTGAGGCCCGCCAAAAGGCCCGGTGGACGCTGCTGCAACGGTGAGAAAGAACGCGGACGGGCGTAGCAGGTTCGCGGGATGTAGGAAAATGCCGCGTCCAACCTGGCGTTGCTCTGACTGTCTGTCCCAACCCCGTCTATGCTGAGCCCCTCCGTCACGCCTTCGGCGCGCCACCTCTCCATTTGCACTACGTGGAAATGGAGAGGGGCTTGCTCGCTTTGATCCTCTCCATTTTGCGAAGCCAAATGGGGAGGTGGCAGCGCGCAGCGCTGACGGAGGGGGTCGTCCTTCTAAAGCCGCATCACCCAACCATGCGCATCCGGCGCTTCGCCGCGCTGGATTTCGACGAGCCGCTGGCGCAGCTTGGTGGTGAGCTGGCCGGGACCACCCGAGCCGACGGTGAATTCGCCAGCGCGGCCCGCGACCTTGCCGATTGCGGTGACCACTGCGGCGGTGCCGCAGGCGAAGGCTTCGGTCAGGCGGCCCGCAGCGGCGTCGGCGCGCCACTGGTCGAGGCTGTAGGGTTCCTCGCGCACGGTCAGCCCTTCCTCGCGCGCCAGGGTCAGCAGGCTGTCGCGGGTGATCCCGGGCAGGATCGTGCCGCCCAGCGGGGGGGTGACCAAGCTCCCGTCGGCGAAAACAAAGAACAGGTTCATCCCGCCCAGTTCCTCGATCCACTTGTGCTCGGCGGCATCGAGGAACAGCACCTGGTCATGCCCGCGCGCGAAGGCTTCGGCGGTGGGAACCAGGCTTGCGGCATAGTTTCCGCCGCATTTGGCGGCCCCGGTCCCGCCGGGCGCGGCGCGGGTATAGTCGCTGACCCAGATCGACACGGCGGGCGCGCCGGACTTGAAATAGTTTCCGGCCGGGCTGGCGATGACCAGATATTTGTATTGCTTGGCCGGACGCACGCCGAGGAACGCCTCGGTCGCGATCATGAACGGGCGCAAGTAGAGTGAGCCGCCCGCGACCGGCGGGAACCAGTCATGATCGGCAGCGACCAGCGCCTTGATCGAGCCGATAAACAGCTCTTCGGGCAAGGCGGGCATCGCGAGCCGCGCGCCCGAAATATTGAGCCGCGCCGCATTGGCCTCGGGCCGGAACAGCGCCGTGCCGCCGTCGGCGAGGCGGTAGGCCTTCAATCCCTCGAAAATTTCCTGCGCATAATGCAGCACTGCGGCGGCGGGATCGAGGCTGAGCGGCACGCGCGGGCCGATGGTGGCATCGTGCCATCCGCGACCCTCGGTCCAGTCGATCAAGACCATATGGTCCGAGAAGACCTTGCCGAACCCGGGATCGGCCAGCGCCGCATCGCGCGCCGCCGCACTGGTCGGGGCGGGGTGGGGAATTTGCCGGAATTCGGTCGATGCGGCGAGCGTCGCCATGGGCTTGGTCCTCGGATTCGAAAGGTCGCCGGTGCCGTTGAACGAAAATTACGTTAATTACAAGTTCAGTGTAATAAACAACAAGCCGGAAATGCCGCACAAATGAGAAGGGCCGCCCCAACCAGGTCGGGCACGGCCCCTGCTTTACCGACAAAATGAGAAGGGCTGCCCCAGCTATGCCGGAAACAGCCCTTCGCATGGTCAGCGGCTGGAAGTGCCGCCCACGAAGCCTCTATCGCTCAGTTGGTGTGTTTAGCGATAATGCTCCGCGCGGGTACCATCCGACCTCTGTGCTGAACCATGAGACATCGGATCACCTCCTTTCGCGCTGTTGAGCCAAAGTCGCCTCCTCTCGAAAGCTGGACCGAAGGGGGCTGAACCCACAGCGGCCTTGCGCAACATGTGAATCAAGTTCGCGCAATAGACAAGCCTTGCATTGAATTATTTTGGCGGTGGTATCCGGTGGTGCGCGCTGGGCTTGGGTTCGCCGCCATCCACTTATCGACAGTCTTCGATTATCCGGCTGAGTTCGGGGCTGCTGGGCAGGTAGAGCGTGGCCAGTCCCGGCAGGTCCACCGCGAAGCGCCCGCGGCTGAAGGCGATTGAATCGAGCAGCCGGTCGGTCGAGGCGAGCACTGCGACAAGGTTCTGCCCGCTGGGGACGGCGTTGATCGTGCGGCCACCGTCGGTGGTGGCAATCGCCACTGGCACGGCGGCGGTCGCGGTGCCGGGGCGGATCAGCGAAACCTGCCGCGCCAGCGCGTCGCAGCTCATTGCCAGCAATGGCGCTGCGCCGCGCGCGGCAAAGCTGGCGGTGGAGCGACCGCTGGCATCGGCCCAGCTCCAGACCCCCGGCGTGATCGGCATATCGCGCCAGCCAGTAATGACGCGCGGCGGCGTAGGGATGGCGCGGGGCGCAAGCGTCGCTTGCGGGATCGGCGCTGGAACGGGACGCGGCGGGGCGCAGGAGGCCACCACTGCCAGCGCGGCTATGATGGGTGCAAAAGTTACAGGCGATCGCGCCGAGGGGTGATTTGCCTTCATCCCGTCGGTATGGAATCAAGCACCTGTTCCCACAAGCCTGCATCGGTCACCTGTCATCCCGCCCAAGCCCCGCCCTGCCGCCTCGCCCAAACCGAAGAAGCTGCGCGTCGATCAGCTGCTGGTCGCACGCGGGCTGGTCGAAAGCCGGGCGAGGGCGCAGGCGCTGGTGCTGGCGGGCCTCGTGTTCAGCGGCGAGATCAAGATTGCGAAATCGGGCCAGCCGATTGCCGAAGATGCACCGCTCGAGGTGCGCGGACGCGATCATCCGTGGGTCTCGCGCGGGGGCATCAAGCTGGCCCATGCGATCGAGCATTTCGGGCTCGATCCGGCGGGCGCGACGGCGATGGACATCGGCAGTTCGACCGGCGGCTTCACCGATGTGTTGCTCAGCAAGGGGGCGGTGCGGGTGTTCGCGGTGGATTCGGGCACCAACCAGCTCGCGTGGAAACTGCGGCAGGACCCGCGCGTGACCGTGCTGGAGCAGACCAGCGCGCGCGTCCTGACCGTTCAGCAGATCGATGCGGACTGCAATTGGGTGGTGTGCGATGCCAGCTTCATCGGGCTTGCCAAGGTGCTCGACGTACCGCTGCGGCTCGCTGCGCCGGTTTGCCAGCTGGTCGCGCTGATCAAGCCGCAGTTCGAGGTCGGCCGCGGCGAAGTCGGCAAGGGCGGGGTGGTGCGCGATGCCGCGCTGCACACGCGGGTCTGCGGCGAAGTGCGCGATTGGCTCGAAGGCCTCGGCTGGACGGTGCAGGGGATCGCCCAAAGCCCGATCACCGGGCCGGAGGGTAATGTCGAGTTCCTGATTGCGGCCCGGCGCGGCACAGCCGGACAAGCGGCATTGCCTCGGCCATGAAGCCCCGCCACTATCGCGCCCAAGCCATATTGCCCGAATCGAGGGACTCTCCTGCATGACCGAGCTTGCTTCATCCGGCCAATTGCGCGCTGCCTTCCTCCGCTGGGCGCTCGTGCTGGTTCCGGGTATTCTGCTGCTCGGCTTCCTGTCCGGCCGCATTGCCGGTGCCGGACCGGGCAATCCGTGGTTCGATAGCTTGACCAAGCCCGCGATCTATCCGCCGCCTGAGGCTTTCGGGATCGTCTGGTCGATCCTTTACGTGATGATGGGGGTCGCGGCGGCGATGGTCGCTGCGGCGCGCGGGGCACGCTGGCGCGGGGCGGCGATTGCCGCTTTCGTCGTCCAGCTCCTGCTCAATTTGTCATGGACGCCGGTATTTTTCGGGGGTCATCAGATCACAATCGGACTGGCGGTGATCGCGGTGCTTGATGTCGCGCTGCTGGTGACGATCGTGCTGTTCGCCCGCGTTCGTCCGGCAGCAGCGTGGCTGCTCGCGCCCTATCTGGCGTGGGTGCTGTTCGCGACCGCGCTCAACTATGAATTCCTGCGCGCCAATCCCGATGCAGACGGCAAAGCGAATTCGGGCGCGGTCACCCGGATCGAGATCTAGGTCTTGCGCAGGGCTGATCGCGGGACCATCTAGCCCCCATGCAAAGCGAAAACCCGATCATCGCCGACTTCGTCAAGCTGCTCAACAGCGCCGCTGGCACCATGGCCGGAATGGGCCGCGAGGCCCGCGACGGCGCGCGCGAACGGGTCAAGGAAGCCTTCGGTGGGCTCGACTTTGTAAGCCGCGAGGAGTTCGATGCGGTCAAGGACATGGCCGCCAAGGCGCGTGACGAGGCCGAGGACTTGAAGGTCCGGCTGGCCGCGCTTGAAGCGAAGCTCGCCAAGAAAGCTTGAGCCCCCCGGGAACCTAGTTTCGCATCCCAAGTTTACTCTGCGAAAGCAGAGGTTTGCGTGGAATATCAAGTTCGCTCCCAGGTCTTGAAGCGCATCGGCCGGACACCGTCAGGCCGCGCGAAACCGCCCTTGCTTACCGAGGTGCGCGCTATCGCGCTGCCGCCCGAGGCGGTGGCGCGACCCGAGTGGTATCCCAACTTTCCCGAAGTGATCTGCGAGACGAGCTGACATCTCAGGAAGCGTGCCCGTCCGGGAACCGCTGCCGCCAGCATCGATTTAACCTCGCAAAGCTGAGGTATGACATGTTCACCCAATTGAATCCGACCATCCCGCTTCACGTCCTGGGCAAAGGCGATGGCTATGCGATAGGCATGATCGATTATGGCCAGGAGCATAATCTGATCTGGGTCACAGTAATCGACGAGTCCGGCGAAATCTGGTGCGCGCCCAATCCCAAAGTCAGGCTTGGCCGCAACTGGACGATGGGGCGCAAGGAAAGCGCCTTGGTCGCCAAGGACAAGCAGGACTTGCAGGGGCGATCGGACGCGGAGCCTTGCGCCGATTGTGCCGAACTCGCCGAAGCCGCACTCGCTACCGCCTGAACCGCTTGCACGGACAGCCGCCAGCGAGCATCTGGCAACGATGCAATTTCGCGGCTCCGCTATCGTTTGCGCCACGCGTCCGCATGGCGAGACTGCGGTTATCGCCCGGCTGCTGACCGCCGAATACGGACTGATCGCGGGATATGTCGCGGGCGGGCGAGGGCGTCAGCTGCGACCGGTGGTGATCCCGGGCAATCTGGTCGAAGCCGATCTGCGGGCGCGCTCCGACAGCCAGTTGCCGTTTGTCCGGCTCGAACTGCTCGAAAGTCGTGGGCCGTGGCTGAGCGAGCCGCTGGCAGCCGCAGCGCTGGGCTGGGTCACTGCACTCACCGCCACCGCGCTGCCCGAACGCCAGCCCTATCCCGCGCTGTACGAAGCGCTGGGCGGCGTGCTGAGCGCGATCTGCCATGCCCCCTCGGCGCGCGGCTGGGTTCCGGCGCTGGCGGGTTATGAGGCGCTGCTGCTGCGCGAGCTGGGCTATGGCGGCGCCGGGTTGCGGCTTGTCCCCGATGACTGGGCGGCAACGCTGACCGCCTTCGATGCGCTGGCTGCGCCACTCGACCGCTACCTCCTTGCCGATCGGCGCGGCGATGTTATGGCGGCGCGCGCGATGCTGCGCGAGCGGCTGGCCAAGATCTGACGGGCGTATCGGGGACTGATCGGGACCATGAAGATAGCAGTATTGGCCGGCGACGGGATCGGTCCCGAAGTGACGCGCGAAGCGGTGCGCGTGCTCGAGGCGCTGAATCTGCCCGGCCTGGTGCTGTTCGAGGGCGATGTTGGCGGCATGGCGTACAAGCGCCACGGCCATCCGCTTCCGCCCGAGACGCTCGAAATCGCGCGCGCCGCCGATGCGATCCTGTTCGGCGCGGTCGGCGATCCGAGCTGTGACAATTTGGAACGACACTTGCGGCCCGAGCAGGCGATCCTTGGCCTGCGCAAGGAGCTGGGCTTGTTCGCTAACCTGCGTCCGGCCAAATTATTCAAAGGCTTGGAGGATGCTTCTGCGCTCCGTCCCGAAGTTGCCGGCGCGATCGATCTGCTGATCGTTCGCGAACTCAATGGCGACGTCTATTTCGGCGAGAAGGGCATGCGCACGCTGCCCGATGGCCGCCGCCAAGGCTGGGACATGATGTCCTATGCCGAGGACGAAGTGCGTCGCATCGCGCATGTCGGACTCAAGGCGGCGCAGGGGCGACGCGGCAAGCTCTGCTCGGTCGATAAGGCCAATGTCCTCGAAACTTCGCAGTTGTGGCGTGATGTGGTGATCGAGGTGGCGCGCGAATATCCCGATGTCGAGCTCAGCCATATGTACGTCGATAATGCGGCGATGCAGCTGGTGCGCAATCCGGGCCAGTTCGATGTGATCGTGACCGGCAATCTGTTCGGGGATATTCTGTCCGATCAAGCGTCTATGTGCGTTGGCTCGATCGGCTTGTTAGCATCGGCAAGCCTCGGAGAAGGCACGAAGGGACTTTACGAGCCGATCCACGGCAGCGCGCCCGACATTGACGGCAAGGGCCTCGCCAACCCCATGGCAACGATCCTCTCCGCCGCGATGCTGCTGCGCCACAGCTTCGGGCTGGAGGCTGAGGCCGCCCGGATCGAGGCGGCGGTCGCCAAGGCGCTGGGCGACGGCATTCGCGGCGGCGATCTCGGCGGCAGCCTCGGTACAGCAGAAATCGGCGACGCCGTGCTGGAGCGGCTGTGACCCAACAACTTCTGCAAATGGGGCCGCTCAAACTCGCGGTTGTCCTGCCGACCTATAACGAGCGCGGCAATCTGCGCGCGCTGGTCGAACGGATCGATCTTGCGCTGGCGGGGATCGGCTGGGAAGCGATTTTCGTCGATGACAACAGCCCCGATGGGACCGCTGACGAAGCCCGCGCGATCGCCGTCACCGATCCGCGTGTCCGGGTGCTTGAGCGAATCGGGCGGCGCGGGCTGGCTTCGGCAGCGATCGAGGGCATGTGCTCCACCGCTGCGCCGTTCGTGGCGGTGATGGATGCCGATCACCAGCACGATCCGGTGCTGCTGCCGGGAATGCTGGCCGCGCTCGAAACCGGCGACTACGATCTAGCCTATGCCTCGCGGTTTTGCGAGGGGGCGAGCACCGAGGCGTGGAACCGGCCCGACCGGGTCAAGGCCTCCGGCATCGCCAACGCGGTCGCGCGCAAGGTCACCGGGGTCGAGCTGACCGACCCGATGAGCGGCTATTTCATGCTCAAATCCAGCGTCTTGCGTCAGTGTGCTCCCAAACTTTCTGGGGTGGGTTTCAAGATCCTGCTCGATATCCTGGCAACGGTGGACACCCCGATGCGAGTCAAGGAAGTGCCGCTGGCCTTCGCGGCGCGCGCCGAGGGCGAGAGCAAGCTCGATCGCACGGTGGTGTTTGAATTCCTTGTCGGGCTTTACGACAAATGGCTGGGGCGAATCATCCCGACCCGTTTTGCGCTGTTCGGTACGGTTGGCGCACTCGGGGTGCTGGTTCAGCTCGCGGCCCTGTGGCTGATCCGCGATCTGGTGTTCGGCGAGCTGAGCCTGGGCCAGTGGTCGCCCGATGCAAGTTTCAATATCGCCAACGGGCTTGCCGCCACCGTGGCGATGACCTTCAACTTCATGCTGAACAACTCGCTGACCTATGCCGACAGCCGTTTGCGCGGATTCCTGCCGCTGCTGCGGGGCTGGGCCAAGTTTGCGATCACCTGTTCGCTGGGCCTGCTGACCAACGTCGGCTCGGCGGCGGTGCTGATCCAGATGGGCTTTCACAAGCTCGTCGCGGTGATCATCGGGATCGTGCTGGGGTCGGTCTGGAACTACGCGCTGAGTTCACGCTTCGTCTGGGGAAAATATTAACGCCAGCTCCGCAGCCACATCCATTTGGCGTAGGACTGCTTGCCGTCATGCAGCTGCGCCGATGAGATGATCGGGTAGAACCAGAGCGCCACCGCTGCGCTCGCCGCGAGCGTTGCGTAGCTCACCCAGCGCCAGCCCGCCTTCTGCCGCAATTCGTCGAGCGCGAGCGCCAGACAGGCCATCAGGAAGGTTCCGGGCAGCAGATAGTGATAGTAGAACTGCACCGGCTTGCCCGAAACCGCCCACATCCCGAGGCAGACGACGTAAAGCACGGCACAGGCCAGCGCATCATGGCGCCGCCGCCAGATGCCGGCCCACAGCGCCCACACCACCGCTGGCAGCCCGACCAGCATCGACACCGGATTACCGATCAGCACCACCCCGCGTTGCGCGCCGTCGACCACCTCGTAGAGATACCATATCGCGCGCCAATCGATCAGCCACTGGTACCACTGGCTCATATAGGGATGCGGCTTGATGACGCTGTCCTGCAGTCGGAGCATGTAGCGGTGATGCTCGACGAAGGCGAAGGGCCGGATCGCGTGCTCGGTGTAATAGAACGAGGGCGCAAACGTCGCCCAATAGACCGCGAGCGGTAGCGCCCCCAGCCACAGCGCCGCTTCGACCAGCGAAATGCCCGGGACCGGGCCACCCTCTTTCGCGCTCAGGAAACGCCGCCCGTTGGCTTTCAGCTTCATCGCCAGGAAGGTCAGCCCCGGCAGCATCGCGGCGGGGACGATGCTCCATTTCGAGGCGATCGCCAGACCCAGCGCGACGCCCGCCAGCGCCAGTCGCCAGCGCCCCTGTTCGGGGCAGCGCACCGCAGCCGCCAGCATCCACAGCGCGATCATCGCGAAGCCGGCCATGAACATGTCGAGCATCGCGATCCGGCTCTGGATGAACCAGGCGAAATTGGTGGCGAGCAGACCCATCCCGGCGAGGGTGGCAAAGCGGCTGCCGCTGGCGAACCACAATGCCCGCCCGAACGCGAACAGGCCGAGTGCGCCGAACAGCGCCGAGGGTATGCGCCAGAACAGCGGCTTGTCGCCCAGTAGCTGGATCGAGGCGGCGATGATTTCCTTGCCGAGCATCGGATGCTCGGGATTGGCGCGCTTGAGCTCGAGCAATGCCCGCGCGGCTTTGACGTAATGCACCTCGTCGAAATAGATCTGCGAGGGGATGCCGAGCCGGTGCCAGACCAGCGCGAGGAAAAACACCGCGATCACCGCGCACCAGTCGGCGGGGTCCTGTTCGCGGGAAAAGCCGGTGCGCATCGGCGGGGCGGATAGAGACTGGCGCGCTCCCGTGCAATGGACTTGCACCGCTCCGGCGCCGCACTTAAGGCCACGCCATGAAACGCACCGCCGGACAGGACCGCTCGATAACCTCGAAATGGCGCCCCGCCACGCGCGCGGTGCGCGGCGGGACCTGGCGTTCCGAACAGGGCGAAACCAGCGAAGCGCTGTTCCTGACCTCGGGCTTTTCCTACGACGATGCCGCCACCGTCGCCGCGCGCTTTGCGGGCGAGGCCGAGGGGATGACCTATTCGCGGCTGCAGAACCCGACGGTGGCGATGCTCGAGGAGCGGATCGCGCTGATGGAAGGGGCCGAGGCTTGCCGCACGCAGGCGACCGGCATGGCGGCGATGACCACCGCCTTGCTGTGCCAGCTTTCGGTCGGCGATCACGTCGTTGCGGCCAAGGCGGCGTTCGGGTCGTGCCGCTGGCTGATCGACAGCCTGTGCCCGCGCTTCGGGATCGAGACCACGGTGATCGATGCTCGCGACAACGCCGCATGGGAAGCCGCGATCCGGTCCAATACCAAGGTTTTCTTCTTCGAGACCCCGGCCAACCCGACGATGGACATTGTCGATCTTGCCTATGTCTGCGGGCTGGCGAAGGCGCATGGCATCACCACGGTGGTCGATAACGCCTTCTGCACCGCCGCGCTCCAGCGCCCGCTCGAATTTGGGGCGGATGTGGTGGCCTATTCGGCGACCAAGTTGATGGACGGGCAGGGCCGGGTGCTGGCCGGCGCGGTCTGCGGCAGTGCCGAGTTCATCAACGATAAGCTGCTGCCGTTCCAGCGCAACACCGGGCCAAACCTCTCGCCGTTCAACGCCTGGGTGGTGCTCAAGGGGCTGGAAACGCTCGACCTGCGGGTCAAGCAGCAGAGCGAAAACGCGCTGAAAGTTGGAAGATTTCTCGAAGGACGGGTACCGCGGATGCTGCATCCAGGACTTGCCAGCCACCCTCAGCACAACCTTGCCCTGAAACAGATGGATGCCTGCGGTTCGATCTTTGCCTTCGAGCTCGACGGGCGGGAGCAGGCCCATGCGCTGCTCGACGGACTGGAACTGATCGATATCTCGAACAATATTGGCGATTCGCGTTCGCTGATGTGCCACCCGGCCTCGACCACACATTATTCGGTCAGCGCCGAGACTCGCGCCGAAATGGGGGTGAGCGAAGGCTTGCTGCGGCTCAACGTGGGCCTCGAAGATCCCGATGATCTGATCGAAGACCTTGATCGGGCGCTGACAAAAACGGGCTTGTAAGCCGCG
>JANOOJ010000068.1:0-8154 GCA_031421295.1 Novosphingobium sp. | reverse complement strand
GGTGGTGAAGCACTCGACCAGGTGAACCCGCTGCGAGGCGAGCGCTGGCGGAACCCCCATGACCCCCACCAGCAAGGTGTTGGAGATTACGCCGAACGCCATGCCCAGCGCGCCATCGACCAGCTGCGCGGCAAAGCCGACCGCGATGAAGGGCAGGAGGGCGGCAAGATCGAATGCGCCGAATTCCATGCAGGCCGAATCTCCGTAAAGTCGACCGGATTGCTAGAGTTGACGGGGGGCGCGCGCGAGAAAGTTTTTCGGTGCCGCGCCGAAGCGAAATTATTGTGCGCCGAAATGCGTCAGCGCCGCCGATAGCGGAAGTACCACACCTCGTGGTCGTAGACGTTGCGTGCTTTCACTTCGTAGCGGGTTTCGGGCCAGCCGCCCGGGCGAATCTGGAAATCGCTCGGCTGCCGACACAACCACTCAAAGGCATCTCGGTGGCGGCGCATCAGCATCAGCGCATGGCGCAGATAGATCGCGTGATCGGTCCCGAAGCGGAACTCGCCGCCGGGCCGCAGCTTGGCCGCGATGAGTTGCAGCGGGCCATCGTTCATCATCCGCCGCTTGGCGTGCCGGGCCTTGGGCCAGGGATCGGGATGGAGCAGATAGACGAAGGACAGCGCGCCGTCGGGGATACGCGCAAGCACCTCGAGCGCGTCGCCGTGATGGATGCGGATGTTGCCGAGCGGCGGGCGCTGCCCGCCATCGCCATCGACATGGACCAGCGCCTGCGCCACGCCGTTGAGGAACGGCTCGGCCCCGATGAAGCCGTGATCGGGCAGCATATCGGCGCGTCCTGCCATATGCTCGCCGCCGCCAAAGCCGATCTCGAAGTGCAGCGGGCGCTCGTCGCCGAACAGAACCTTGGATGTGACCGGGCCTTCATGAGGCATGGCGATGCGCGGCAGCAGCGTATCCACCAGCCCTTGCTGGCCCGCGCGCAGCGGCTTGCCCTTGGAACGGCCGTAAAGCCGGTTGAGCGTGGTCGGATCGCCGGGTTTGTGCGCGGTCATAGAGGGCAGGATTGAACCAAAACCCTGAAACCGGTCAAGACCTGTGTCAGCTAACAGAACCATGAAACGGTTGGCTCCATCCAAGAAATAACTGGAACATTTTCGATATGTGAGAGTTACGAGTACGAATCATGCTGGTTCCGAGGTCAAAATGATCAAGCTATATTCCTTTCTCGCGGCTGCTGGGCTCCTGGCCACCACCTCTCAAACAGCCGTCAGTGCCCAACCGGTCGATCGAGATTATCGGATGGTTGCTGAGTTAGCCAAACGCCTAGGTGTTTCCAACGATGAGGCTAAAGACCATTTGGATCTCCAACACAAAGCCGGGAAGTACCGAGCAGAGATCGAGGCGGCGGAGCCTGACACGTTTGCCGGCATGTACGTTGAGCATTCTCCTAAATTCAGAGTTGTGGTGCGTTTCACTGGCGATGCGCGAAGCGCATTGGCGCGACACGTGACCGATCTGCCCGTCGAAGGAGATGTTGCCGAACTTAGCATGCGTTCACTCCGAGCGATTCAGAACGAGACATACTCTGACCTGAAAGCTAACAACATTGAGTCCGCTTCCCAAATTTCGGAGCGCGATGGGTCAGTCGAATTCTTCGTCCTAGACCCGGCAGCAGCCGAGTCAGTTCGAGGCAAGCTACGCCACGCTGGAAAGATTAAATTCAAGAAGGCCTCGAGGTTAAGCAGGGGCGAGGCCGTGGTTGAAGGAGGGCGGCCATTGAACAATGGCGGATTGCTCTCCTGCACAAGCGGATTCGTCGTGTACAAGACCGGCTTGGGCAACACTGCAACCCGCTACATATTGACGGCTGGGCATTGCCCGAACACGCTAACATACAATGGCGTGTCGCTGCCGTTTGTCGGCGAAAAGTATGTGGCTTACGATGTCTATGATTACCAATGGCATTCCCGTGGAGCATTTGTGCAACCCACGAATGAAATATATGATGGGTTATCAAGCAATCTCAAAATAACAGCGGTTTGGCCAATGTCGAACATGAATGTAGGAGATTTCATCTGCAAGTGGGGGGCCGTGACCGGATTTACATGTGGGAACATCTCGTCGCTAAACTATAACTCGCTGGGCAACGGCGGGTTCGTAAGGGTGAACGGCGGTGGCGTCGATCTTTCCTCGCCGGGCGATAGCGGTGGTCCTTGGTACTACGACGCTTACAGTGAGGCTTGGGGTGTCCATCAGAACGATGCCTCTGATAACAGTCTGGATGCTGTGTTTATGCCGGTAAGTCGCATCTCCGCTTCGTCATTGGCAGTGCTCATCACACCATGAAGCCCCAGTGACTCTTGGGCCCATTTGCCTCGTTCCGTTGGTCCTTTTAGGGTCGTGCGCTCGCTTGCCCGCCAATGCCCAGATATTTGTTGGCAGCCCGGCGTTTGCGCTTGGTGGCCAAGCACGACTTGTGGGTGTTTTGGGGGTTTCGAACAACTGCATTTCCCTACGATCCGCCGATTCGCAGCAGTGGACCCTGTTGTTTCGAGCCCCTGCGAAACTGTCCGGACTTGAGGTGAACCCGCATTTGACGCTGAACGGTGAAGCGTTCGAACTGAGAACTATTGACGAGGTCGAAGTGTCCGGGGCAGTGCTTCGCTCCGCCAGCGTCGGCTGGTCCGTCACTTCGATCCGTGCTGAATTTTCTCCGCACTTACCCAGCCGATGCGCCCGCAATGTGGTCTTTGTTTCTGAGATGAAAAGGGTGCCACCGGAGGTCAAATAATGAACGGCCCTCCTTTCTCGCGAAAACGGCCCGCTCCGCAAAGGAGCGAGCCGCACTCGGGTCGTTCGGACTGAACCTGGTTGCTAGGCGGACGCCATCAAGCTGCCTGAGCCTTTTCGTCCGGATCGCGCAGCACATAGCCGCGGCCCCAGACGGTTTCGATGTAGTTTTCACCATTGCAGGCATGCGCGAGCTTCTTGCGCAGTTTGCAGATGAACACGTCGATGATCTTGAGTTCGGGTTCGTCCATCCCGCCGTAAAGGTGGTTGAGGAACATTTCCTTGGTCAGCGTGGTGCCCTTGCGCAGCGAAAGCAGCTCGAGCATCGCATATTCCTTGCCCGTCAGATGCACGCGGGCGCTATCGACTTCGACGGTCTTGGCGTCGAGGTTGACCGCCAGCTTGCCGGTGCGGATGATCGATTGCGAATGGCCCTTGGAGCGGCGGACCACCGCGTGGATGCGTGCCACCAGCTCTTCGCGGTGGAACGGCTTGGTCACGTAATCGTCAGCCCCGAAGCCGAAGCTGCGGACCTTTGAATCCATCTCGGCGATGCCCGACAGGATCAGCACCGGCGTCTGCACCTTGGCCACGCGGAGCTTCTTCAGGACATCGTAACCATGCATATCGGGCAGGTTGAGATCGAGGAGAATGATGTCGTAATCATAGAGTTTGCCAAGGTCCAAACCCTCTTCGCCCAGATCGGTCGAATAGACGTTGAAGCCTTCGGTCGTCAGCATCAATTCGATAGCCCGGGCCGTGGTCGGCTCGTCCTCGATAAGCAACACGCGCATGGGATTCCCCTTTGCCCCGTTTCCCGGTCGCTAACCCCTGTCGCCAAGGGTTATTGCCCGCCATTAACCATATGACCAATGAAGATGAAAGGTTAATTTCTCGTAAACAGTTGGAATCCGTGGGAGTCGTGATCGAGTGCGGTCAGGCCCTCCGGCCCTCCCTTCGCTGTGCCATCCCGCTCCCCCGCCCGGAGTCTGCTCATTACGTCCGTCGTGAGCTTGCGGTGCCCTTCCAGCCATTAGGCCGGACAACCACTCTCTCCTACCCCTCGATGATCTTGGTCGCCGGGTGATGCTTGTCGAGGTGGCGCTTGATGATCTTGAGGTTGCGGCTGTTCGAACGGAACAGGAAGTCGAACAGATCGCCCGCGACCGGGACCGCCCCGACCAGCGTATCGAACCCGACATTGCCGATCATCCGCCACAGCTTCCACTGCGGCAGGCCCAAATTGCGCGCTTCCCATACGAGATAGAGCCCCATGGCGGCGGTGACGACGTCGCCCGCCACCGGGATCAGGCCCGCGACGGCATCGAGCCCGACCGGGCGATTGAGCACCGGAATCGTGAAGCTGCGCTCAAGCAGCTTTTCCAGCGCCTCGATCCGGCGGCGGATCGACAGGACGTCGGTGCCGAGCGGAAAATCATCGGTCAGACGCCGGACGGTATCGGATTGGACCATCGGAATATCCCTTCCCTCCGGACCCAGGTCGGCCGGTCCCGCCTATTTGGGGCGCATGGCCAGCGGCATCAAGGGATGGACGCCAAAGCGATTGACGGCGAACCCGGTCACGCTGCCGCTGACCAGCGACCAGCGCAGCGGCGCACCGAACGGGATGAAGACATTGGCCTTGGTAAGTTCGGCCTCGGCATCGGCCATCAGATCGGCGCGCTTGACCGGGTCCGGCTCGGCGCGGGCTTCGAAAAAGCGCCGGTCGGCGAGCGAGCTGCACAGGCCTTGCACGGTACTGCAACTCAGCTGGTTGAGGAACCACCCGGCGCGCGCGTAACGCGCGGCGGTATCGACGAGACGCAGGTCGGCGGTGGCCTTGGCATCGACCCGGACCGTTGCCAGCCCGATGGACTTGAAATCGTCGCCTAGTCGCGCGAACAGCAGATCGGCACCGGGGCCGCGAGGAAACGCGATCCGCAAGGCGCCAGGCGCTTTGCCGGCGGCGCGCCAGCGCGCCACGCGGGCTGCGGCGATTTGCCTGCGTTCGGCAATATCCTGACCAATCCAGCGCTCGCTCACCTGACCGGAATCGCCTTCGGTACCCGGCGAGACCACCCGGGTCGAGGAGACCCAGCCACCGAGGCCGAACGCAGCAATTAGCGCGTCCCGATCGATCGCCAGCGCCAGCGCCTCGCGGTTTTCGGGCGCGGACAGAAAGCCGTCGGCGTGAACCACTTGCAGCCCGAACAGTCCGAGCACCGGATCGAAGCGGATTGCCCCGCGCGACAGCCCGGCAATATCGATGCGCGGGAAATCCTCGATCCGCCCGCTCAGCACCGCGTCGGCTTCGCCTTTGCCGAACCGTTCGATCGCGCTGGCCCCATCGAGGCTGCGCAGGTTGAGCCGCCGGCTCAGTTCGCTCCATCCCTCGATCTCGGGCAGGCCGCGCTCGGTGGGGGCGATCGGCTTGAGGGTCACGAGGCTCTTGTCGCGCCGCGCCAGCATCGGTCCAGCCCCGCGCCCCTTGCGCGCCAGACCAAGCTCGGGCTGGGCCAGCAACTGGAGCAGATCGGGCTCGGGACGCGACAGGCGGAGCTCGATCACCCGGCCCGCCATGGTCCGGACCTCATCGACCGGCGCGAGGTCCAGCGCGAGCGGGGTGCCTTTGAGCCCCGCCAGCGCCGCCAGCAGCGCGGCGCGGGCCGATTGTCCGGTAATCGGGCTGCCATCCAGCCAGGTACCGTCGCGCAGGCGGAAAATGTAGCTCTGGCCATCATCGGTGACGATCCAGCGATCGGCCAGCGCCGGGATGACCCGGCCCTGCTCGTCGAAGCCGACCAGCCCTTCGATAGTCGCCGAGCGGACCAGCCGCGCCGCATAGGGCAGCGACTTGCCGCTCTGGGCCAGGACACTGGCATCGCCAATAACCGCAATTTCGACGGGACGGTCGTTGTCGCCATTGCAGGCTGCCAGCAGCGCGCAGGCAGTTATTGATGCAACAGAAAGCCGGACCGCCATGCGGTCGTTCTAGGGAAATTTTGGCGCTTCGGAAATGCGCTTCGTGAAGCGTGGCAGGCTCAGGCTAAATCTTGCGTAGCAGCGGGGCCGGTTCGCCGGTTCCGGCCATTGGCGGACGCACGAATCGGGGCGTTGCCTCGCCCACGCTGGCAGGCGCGCGAGCGACCTTGGGATCGATCTCTTCGCGGAAAGCGATGCCGACCCGGTTGTCCTGCACCCAGGCGACCGAGCCTTCGACCCAGCCGATGTTGCGGACATCGACCGAGATCAACTGGCCGCGGACCGGCTTGTCGAGCCCTTCGGCCATCATCCCGCCTGCCGAGAGGTTGCGCACCTTGACGCGCCGGACGGTTTCGCTCCCGTCGAGACGCACGTCGGCAAGCACGAACAGGCTGTCGCGCGCGATCTGCCGATGCTCGTTATCGCCCATGGTCGTAAATCCAGCTCCAATCTTGCCAGCCATTGCTGCGTGTATCCCGGCTTTAACCCCGGCACTCTCCACGCGAGATAAGCCGGATTGGCAAAAAAGCGGTTAATAGCCGCGCAGGAAAGTGTGCGCTCAGTCGTCGCGCGAAATCTTTTCGCGGCGCTCATGGGCTTGTTGCGCTTCCACGGTCATCGTCGCGATCGGGCGGGCCGAGAGACGGCCCAGGCCGATCGGCTCGCCGGTAACCTCGCAATAGCCGTACTCGCCTTCCTCGATCCGGCGCAGCGCCGAATCGATCTTGGCGATCAGCTTGCGCTGACGGTCGCGGGTGCGCAGTTCGATCCCCCAGTCGGTCTCGCTCGAGGCGCGATCGTTAAGATCGGGCTCGCGCATCGGGCCGTCCTGAAGCTGCTGGAGCGTATCCGCCGAAGAGGCAAGGATCGACCTTTTCCATTCCAGCAACAGTCGCCGGAAATAATCGAGCTGCGGCTCGGACATATAGGCTTCGCTGTCATCGGGAACATAATCATTGGCGAGCGCCCGTTTCGCTTTCGCCAGAATGTCGATTTCGTCGCCAAGCACCGTTGCCATGAATCTCTCCGAAAAAACGCCCCCCGGCCGTCGTGCGTCCTGCTGCGCCGGGTATTCCCGTATCGCCGCTCTGTTCCGGTTCGCCGCGCCTATAGTTGCGCGTTGAAACCCATACAAGCGCGAATGCAGGGTGCTGTAGCCGGGTAAATCTTAAGCCCTGCGAAACGACGGGACTCCGCGCTTTCATCAAGCTGAAACAGGCGCTTGCGACGAGGCTGTCATTGCGCCCGGGCAGCCCTTCAGGAAATTTTGCCCGGCCGTTAACCATTTGTTGACTACGTTCAGCCGAGTTTCGGGTTGTCGGTGACGGGCAGGGGTCCGTCCAACGGGGGTAATTCGAGATGACCACGGTCTGGATCCAGCAAGACGGCAGCGGCGGTTTCGCCCATGCCACTGCCATCGATAGCGTAGCCGAAGACCTGCTGGTCGCCAGCTGCCTCGCCGCTGCTGCGCAAGGCGATATCAGCGCCTATTACGATCTGGGCGTCGCTTACTCGACGGGCAGCCACGGCGTGGATTGCGACCTGGTTGAGGCCCACAAATGGTTCAACCTTGCCGCAGTCTCGGGTCACGCCGAAGCCCAGATGTGCCGCGCCGACATATCGGATGAAATGACCGCCCGCGAAATCGCCGAAGCCCAGCGCCGCGCCCGCGAATGGATCGCCGCAACCACGCGCCGGGCGGCCTAGGCTTTTCTGAACGGCAACCGTTCACCCAGGAACAATTGATCGGCCGCGACGCCCGCGCGTTCGCGCTCCAGAAAGTCGCTGACCGCCGCACGAAAGCCCGGATGCGCGATATAGTGGGCGGAAAACGTCTGCACCGGCGAATAGCCCCGCGCCAGCTTGTGCGGGCCCTGCGCTCCCGCTTCGACCCGGCTCAGACCCCGCGCGATTGCGGCGTCGATCGCCTGATAGTAGCACAGCTCGAAATGCAGGAACGGCTTGTCGAACCGGGCGCCCCAATAGCGCCCGTAGAGCGCCCCATGCCGACCGGTGCCGCCAATGAAGTTGAGCGCGCCTGCGATCGGCAGGTCTCCGATATAGGCCATCACCAGCAGGATCCGGTCGGCCAGCCGCTCGCCGAACAGCGTGAACGCCGCGCGGGTCAGATAGGGCTGCCCCCATTTGCGCGCGCCGGTGTCCTGGTAAAACTCCCAGAACGCGTCCCAGTGCTCGGGCCGGATCTCGGCGCCCGACAGTCTGCGGATCTCGACTCCCTCCAGCGCCGCTTCGCGCTCCTTGCGGATCGCCTTGCGCTTGCGCGAGGACAGCGCGGAAAGGAAATCGTCGAAGCTCTGATAGCCGCGGTTTTCCCAGTGGAACTGGATGTCGCTGCGGATCAGCCAACCCGCGCGCTCGAACAGCGGCAACTGGCTGGGCTCGATGAAGGTCGCGTGG
>JANOOJ010000067.1:0-5597 GCA_031421295.1 Novosphingobium sp. | reverse complement strand
TTTGGCGTAGCTGGCGTAGAGCGAGATGTTGGCGCGCGGCTTGACGATCAGCCCAAGGCGCGGCGACCATTTGCCGTCGCTGCGGGCCGTGACTATGCCGCTCCGCAGATCGGTCGCCTCGATCCGGAAGTCGTCGTACCGCGCCCCGCCGATCAGCTGCAAATGTTCGCCAATTTCGATCTGGTCCTGCAAATAGGCCGAAAGGGTCCGCACGTTGGAGCGACCCGCGCTGGTGACCAAATAGCTTGTGGCCGGAACAGTGATCCGCAAGGCCAGCGGCACCGAAACGCTGTTTGCACCGCTAAAGCGGATATCGTCGCGCGACGAGGTGGAGTCCTGGTCGCCTACCTCGATACCGGCGAGCAGCGTGTGGCGCAGCGGGCCGGTTGCGCCCTTCCACACCAGATTGGCCTGGCCGATCCAGTTGTCACGCGTGTTGGAACTGCGATATCCGGTAAGCGAGACCATGGTGCGCGCCGTATTGACCGCGCCGGGCAGGATATTGCCGTAATATTTGTCGTAGGTGGCGTACTGGCCGGTGGCGTTGAGAGAGAGGCCTTCGGCCAGTTCATGGTCGAGCCGGACGCGCGCGATGTGCGCGGTGACGTCGCTGCGGTTGATCGCGGGGTCACCGAAAGCGGTGGTGTTAAAGCCGGTGATCGGCACACCGCCGAACGAGGGCACGCCGCGATCGGTCACCCGCTGGTCCTCGGCGAATTCATAGGCCGCAGTCAGCGTTGTTTTCTCACCCAGCCGGACTGTGATGGTCGGTGCGACGCCGATGAAATGGCCGCCAAAGCCGTCACGGTGATTGGCGAACTCCTCGTAAATTCCGTTCAGGCGTAATGCGATTGTCTCGGAGACCGGGAGGCCGAGATCGCCCGCCAGCGACCATGCGCCGAAGCTGTCGCCGCTGGCTGCGACACTGTTCCGCGCGTTGGAGAAATCGGGGGCCTTGGATACGCGGTTGACCACCCCGCCGCCGCCGCCGCGCCCGAACAGCAGCGCGTTGGCACCCTTGAGCACTTCGACCCGCTCGGTGTTGTAAAGCGGGCGATAATATTGGGCGTCGTCGCGGATCCCGTCGAGAAAGAAGTCAGCGGTGGTCGACTGGCCGCGAATCACGATCTGGTCGCGGTGGCCTTCACCCTGCGCCAATGTTACGCCGGGAACATAACGCAGCGCATCGTTGAGCAGTTCGACCGCCTGATCGTCAAGCTGCGCGCGGCTGAGCGTGGTGACGCTTTGCGGGGTATCGATCAGCGGCGTTCCGGTCTTGGTGGCGCTGGCGGCTTCGACTTCGTAGCTGTCATGATAGCCGGTCACGACGATGGTCGGCGCGGCCTCGACTTCCTCGGCCATAGCCGGGGTGCAGAACGCGCTCATCGTCACCGCGCCGAGCAGCAGCGCCTTACTGGAAACCGGAACCGCCACACCAAGCCCTTTTGCAATTCATTCTCAATAAAGATGCGCTAATGCGAATCGTTCGCATGAGCAAGGTCTATCTGGAGGTTTTTCGCAGCTGCGCTATGGCCGCGCCGAGGAGACGGTATGGAAGCGACGATCTGGCATAACCCGGCTTGCGGCACATCGCGCAAGACCCTGGCGATTCTCGAGGAAACGCCGGGTGTGGCGGTGACTGTGGTCGAATATCTCAAGGCCCCGCCGAGCGTCGCCAAGCTCGCCCAACTCTACCGCGATGCCGGGATAGCCCCGGCGCAAGGGCTGCGCTTGCGCGGCACCGAAGCGGCGGAGCGCGGCTTGCCGGATGCTGACAAGGCTACAATCCTTGCGGCTATGGTCGCCGAGCCGATCCTGATCGAGCGCCCGCTGGTCGAAACCGACAAGGGCGTCCGGCTGTGTCGTCCCCAGGATGTGGTGCGCGAAATCCTCTAGTAGGTCAGGTCGCGGCTTATTCCTTTGAGGCTGACCAGCAGCACCGCGACGCACAGCGCCTCGATCACGGCAAAGCCAATCCACGCCGAATGCCCGTAGAGCCACACGCCGATCGCGGGCGCGACGATATAGGCCGCGCCATTGACCGAGGCGACGATCCCCGCGGACTGGCCTTGCTCGGCGCGCGACACTGCAAGCGAAGCCCCGGCAGTAAAGCCCGGACGAAACAACCCGAAGCCGAGCGAAGCGAGCGAAAACCCCATCGCGATCGTGTGGAGCGTCTGTCCCACCGCGAGCAGCGCGACCCCCAGCAATGCCGCGATCATTCCCGACAGGCACGACGCCCGCGGCCCCAAGCGGAACATCGGGATCAGGCCCCACTGCGCCAGCAGGGTCGCCACCGCACCGCTCATCAGGACCAGCCCGATCGGACCCGCACCCGCCGCAGGATCGCCGCGCAGGCCGAGCCGGTCGAGCACCAGGAACCCCGCGATCCCCATGATGGCGGCTTGGGCATGGCCGCCGAGCAGTCCGGCAATTAGCCAGGACCGCATCCGCCGGTCGGTCCAGGTGAGACGCGGAACGGCAGTAGTATCCACCGGATCGTCGCTGCTGGCTTCGCGCGGGCTCGAGTTGGAATTGGCGCTGAAGGGCGCGGCCAGCACATCGCCGCGCCCGGCATAGGCAGGCGAATCGTCGGGCAAGCGCATCCGCAGCGCGATCAATACGACCACGGCGATCAGCGCAAATGCCAGGAACGGACTGACCAGTCCGAGCATCGGCAGGATCAACAGCGGTGCCAGCGCCGGTCCGACTATGGTCCCCAGCCCGAAACTCGACGAAACCAGCGAGAGCGCCTGCGTCCGCTCTGCCCGCGAGGTGCGGCTGGCGACATAGGCTTGCACCGCAGGCGGCGCAGCCGAACCGAAGCCGCCATAGAGCGAGCGTCCGGCGGCAAACAGCAGCAGCGTCGCCAGGCTCGACAGCCAGCCATTGAGCCCGAACCACAGAATCACCCCGCATAGCGTGAAACTGGCGATGAACCCGATCAGCCCAATTGCCATCATCGCCTTGCGCCCGCGCTGGTCCGAACGCCGGGCCCACATCGGCGCACAGAGCATCCACAGCAGCGCCGACCAGGTATAGGCCAGGCTGATCCACACATCGTGCACCTTGAGTGCGGTACCGATCGAGGGCATCACCGATTGCATTGCGGTGTTACCCGCCGCGGTCACCAGCATCACCATGAACAGCAGCGCCATTCGCCCCCGCGGCAGGCTGGAGGTCGGCGCGGCGGCGGCGAACGGAGGCGCAGCGGGGTTCAAGGGAAAGGGGTCGTCGGCCATGGTGAAACCCTCGGCTAGTCGCAGGCCGCACAGCTGGCAATGCTTAGCGGCTTGCAATGCAGCGCCAAATTTGCAAACGCCCGGCGCTTCGCACGACTATTCGGACCGCACCCCCGCATGACCAGTACCGAGCTCGCCCGCGAGGCTTTGCCCCACCGGCTCCGCCGCGCGCTAATGCGCAAGCTGGGACCGTGGGGGGTATTTCTCGAAGGCTTCATGGAACATCCGGTGATGGTCGGCTCGATCATCCCGTCGTCGCGCTCCACCGTCGACAAGATGCTGGGCCCGGTGAAATGGGATGAATGTCAGCTGTTCGTCGAATATGGCCCCGGCGTCGGCACGTTCTGCCGCCCGGTGCTCAGCCGCCTGCGCCGCGACGGCCAGCTGATCGTGATCGATACCAATCCGCTGTTTATCGACTATTTGCGTGCGACGATTACCGACAGCCGCTTCGTAGCAGTGCTCGGCACGGCCACCGATGTTGAGGACATCGTGCGGGCGCATGGCCACGATCATGCCGACTACGTGCTCACCGGCCTGCCGTTCTCGACCCTGCCCGACGGCGTCGGCCCGGCGATCGCCGCTGCAACCCATCGCGTACTGCGCCCAGGCGGGGCATTCCTGGTCTATCAGTTCACCGCCAAGGCGCGCGACTTCATGGCCAAGCACTTCATCCGGATCGATGCCGGGTTCGCATTGTGGAATGTGCTGCCGTGCAAGCTGTTCTGGGGCTGGAAAGACGGCGAGACCGCCTGATTCACTCGAAGGTAGCGCTGACTGCAGCAGTCGATGGGCCGGCCAGCTGGCGGTGGACCGAAGCCAGGATTGCCACGAAATAGACCGAAAACACCCCGCCTAGCACCGCCGACACCACCGCCGCGATAATCCGCGCGGTTTCCCCACCGACAAGCAGCGTGAGCGCCACGCCGACAATCCCCATGGCGATCGACACAACGATCACGAAGGCAACGACGACCAGCAGGTAGAACAGCACCAACCGGACGCTGTTGCCCTTGGTCAGCGCCCATGAGCGGCGCAGCGCGGCCACCGGATTGCGCTCATATTCGACCGCGACCACCGGGGCGACCAGCGAGGTTTTGACCGCAGCGTAGACCACGATCACTGCCAGCGCGATCCCCGCCAGCACCACGATCGCGGTTACGCCGGTCAGCCCGGCTAGCGCCAGCAGCACCACCGCTGCCAGCCCGATCCCCAGACCCAGCATCAGCTGCGCGAGGAAATAGGGGATTACCGCGATGAAGCCCTGCTTGATCGCAACGCTCACGGTTGGGCGGCTACGGTCGGTGAACAGCGTCAGCATGGCGAGCGTGCCACCCATCTGCACCAGCCCGATCGGGATGAAATACGGCGCTGCGCCGAGATAGAATTCGCGCATCAGCGCCAGCGTCTGTTCGGGGGTTGCCCCGGCGGGAGGTTCGGGCTGCGGGAAGAACAGCGAAAACGCGATGCTCGGCAGCACGAAGAATACCCCGGCCAAGGCCAGCAGAACCTCGCGATTGGCCGCCACCGCTGCTACGGCTTCCTTCCATGCCCGGTTGCTGTCGAAGGTCATCGCGATACTCCCAAATTGCTGCCCCTTGATAAGCGCAGCGATTGCCGCCACGCAACCGGCATGACCGATCCGCTCCACAGCGCAATCGAAGTGCGGCAGGACTCGGCGCTGGCTCCCTATCGCGCCGCTCTGGACGAAATGACCGCACGCAACGCGGCAATTGCCGAAGGCCGCGCGCGCGAGCTGATCTGGTTGCTGGAACATCCGCCGGTCTATACCGCCGGGACCAGCGCGGTAGCGGGTGAATTGCTCGATCCGCGGTTTGAGGTGGTCGAAGCCGGTCGCGGTGGGCGCTACACGTATCACGGGCCGGGCCAGCGCGTCGGCTATGTCCTGCTCGATCTCAAGCGCCGCGCGCGCGATGTGCGCGGCTTCGTCCATGCGCTCGAAGGCTGGGTGATCGCGACGCTGGGCACCTTCGGCGTCGAGAGCTGGCGGGCGGAGGGCCGGATCGGCATCTGGACCCGCGACATCGACGGCCGCGAAGCCAAAATCGGCGCGATCGGCGTGCGCATCCGGCGCTGGGTGACCATGCACGGTTTTTCGGTCAACCTCTCGCCCGACCTCAGCCATTTTTCGGGCATCGTCCCCTGCGGCATCGAGGAATTCGGCGTCACCAGCCTTGCCCGGCTGGGACACAGTGTCGATAATGCGGCGTGGGATGCGGCGTTGCTCGAGGGCAAGGATGCGTTTTTGGACGCGCTCGAACGGCCTTGCGGCCTTCTTGAACTGGCAAACACTAGCGAGGCCGCCGAATGATCAGCTTCTACCGCTACTTGATC
>JANOOJ010000066.1:0-4901 GCA_031421295.1 Novosphingobium sp. | reverse complement strand
ATGGGCGCGGCGATCCAGGCCGGCGTGCTGCAGGGCGACGTCAAGGATGTGCTGCTGCTCGACGTGACCCCGCTGTCGCTGGGGATCGAGACGCTGGGCGGCGTGTTCACCCGCATGATCGATCGCAACACCACGATCCCGACCAAGAAGAGCCAGATCTACTCGACTGCCGACGACAATCAGCAGGCGGTGACGATCCGCGTGTTCCAGGGCGAGCGCGAGAAGGCCGCCGACAACAAGATGCTCGGCCAGTTCGACCTGCTCGGTATTCCGCCCGCCCGGCGCGGCGTGCCGCAGATCGAGGTGACGTTCGACATCGACGCCAACGGCATCGTCAACGTCAGTGCCAAGGACAAGGGCACCGGCAAGGAACAGCAGATCAAGATTCAGGCTTCGGGCGGGCTCAGCGATGCGGACATCGACCAGATGGTCAAGGACGCCGAGCAGTTTGCCGAGGAAGACAAGAAGCGCCGCGCCGATGCCGAAGCGAAGAACAACGCCGACAGCCTGGTCCACGCGACCGAGCGCCAGCTCGAGGAGAACGGCGACAAGATCGACGCCGAGCTCAAGGGCCAGATCGAAGCAGCGATCGCCGAAGCCAAGACCGCGATCGAAAGCGGCGACGCCGAAGCGATGAATGCCAAAACCCAGGCGCTGACCGAAGTGGCGATGAAAATGGGCCAGGCGATCTACGAGAAGGAACAGGCATCGGCAGCATCGCCGGATGCCGAAGCTCCGGCGGAGAGCCAGGAAGACGTGGTCGACGCCGAATTCTCCGAAGTCGACGAAAACAAGGGCTGACAATGAACCCCCTCCCCGGCGGGGAGGGGCAGCGAGACTTGGCGGCTTTGCCGCCTAGTCGCAGCGGGGTGGGCCACTACGCCAATGTCGTACCCCCACCCCAACCCCTCCCCGCCGGGGAGGGGCTTTTGCATGGGGCGGGGTTGCGCGCGTGAGCACCGAAATCGATTTCTACGAACTGCTCGAAGTCGAGCGCGGCGCGGACGATGCGACGATCAAATCGTCGTACCGCCGCCTCGCGATGCAATGCCATCCCGACAAGAACCCGGGGTGCGGCGATTCCGAAGCGAAGTTCAAGTCGATCAGCACCGCCTACGCCTGTCTGAGCGATCCGCAGAAGCGCGCCGCCTATGACCGGTTCGGTCATGCCGCGTTCGAGAATGGCGGGATGGGCGGCGGTGGCGGCGGGGCCGGGGGCTTCTCCGACCTTGGCGACATCTTCGAGACGATCTTCGGCAGCGCCTTCGGTGGCGGCGGACGCCAGCAGGCGCGGCGCGGCGCGGACTTGCGCTACGATCTCGAAATCTCGCTCGACGAGGCGTTCCACGGCAAGACCGCGCAGATCGAGCTGGAAGTCTCCACCCCCTGCGAACCCTGCGCGGGCAAGGGAGCCGAGCCCGGCACCGGCACGCGGCGCTGCAATCTGTGCGGCGGCCACGGCAAGGTCCGCGCGCAGCAGGGCTTCTTCATGGTCGAGCGGACCTGCCCGACCTGCCACGGGCGCGGCGAAGTGATCGAAAAGCCGTGCCGTTCGTGCGGCGGCGAAGGCCGGGTCGATAAAGGGCAGACGCTCGACGTCAATGTCCCGCCCGGCGTCGATACCGGCACCCGCATCCGCCTGGCCGAACGCGGCGAGGCCGGGCCGTTCGGCGCGCCGCCGGGCGATCTCTACATCTTCATTCACATCCGCCGCCATGCGGTGTTCGAGCGCGACGGGACGACGCTGATCACCCGCGCGCCGATCGCTTTCACCACCGCCGCGCTGGGCGGAGAGATCGAAATCCCCGGCCTCGACGGCGCGCGTCACGCGATCCCGATCCCGGCGGGCATCCAGTCGGGCAAACAGCTCCGCAAGCGCGGCGCGGGGATGCCGGTGCTCCAAGGCCGCGGCCACGGCGATATGGTGATCGAGATTCAGGTCGAGACGCCGAGCAAGCTCTCGGTCCGCCAGAAGGAATTGCTGCGCGAATTGCAGGCGACCGAGACCGGCGACGAGACTCCTCAGTCCAAGGGCTTTTTCGACCGGCTCAAGGGCGTGTGGGACGGGCTGACCGACTAGCGGCTTAGCCCGCACCAAACTATTCAATACGGGCTGTTGTTCTCGGGCCAAGGTGCTACGACTGCGCCCGGGTCGCTCACTGCTTATCGCAAGCAGCATGAGGAAACACGCTATGGCCCAGGCTCTCGATGAAGCCAAATTCCACGCCTTTATCGGCAAAATGCTCGGCGACATTGGCGGCGCGATGAGCGTGCCGACGGTCCGCATCGGGTTCAGGCTGGGACTGTTCGATGCCTTGGCCCAGGGCCCGGCAACCGCCGCAGAACTCGCCAGTCGCGCGGGCGGGCTGCATCAACGCTATGTCCGCGAATGGGCGCTGGCGCAAAGCGCCAACGGTTATGTCGATTACGATCCGGCGGCTGACAGCTTCAGCCTTTCGCCCGAACAGGCAATGGTCTTCGTCAACAAGGACAGCCCGGTCTATCTGGCCGGAGCCTTCGAACTGGTTGCCGCGATGATCGAATCCGAAGCCAAGGTCGAGGAATGCTTCCGCCACGGCACCGGGGTGCGGTGGGGTGATCATGCCGGGTGCCTGTTCTGCGCGACCGGCGCGTTCTTCCGTCCGGGCTACGTCAACAACATCGTCCAGGGCTGGATTCCGGCGCTCAATGGTATGGAAGCCCGCCTCAAGAGCGGGGCCAAGGTCGCGGACGTCGGCTGCGGAGTCGGCTTTTCGACCCTGCTGATGGCCGAAGCCTATCCCGAAAGCCGCTTCACCGGCTACGATTTCCACGAACCCTCGATCGAGGAAGCGCGCCGTCACGCAGCGGACCACGGGTTGGGCGAGCGGGTGAAATTCGAGGTCGCAGCAGCCAAGGACATCGCCGAGACCGGCTATGACCTCATCACCATGTACGATTGCTTGCACGACATGGGCGATCCGCGCGGCTGCGCCACGCATATGCGGCGGATCCTTGCGCCCGGCGGCAGCTGGATGATTGTCGAGCCGATCGCGGGCGACGCCCCCGAGCAGAACTTCAATCCGGTCGGGCGGCTCTATTACAACGCCTCGACCATGATCTGCGTGCCGACCTCGCTCGATCAGGAAGTGGGCGAGGGGCTGGGGGCGCAAGCCGGAGAGGCGCGGCTGACGCAAATCGTCAAAGAGGGCGGCTTCGCCTCGGTGCGGCGGGCAACGGAGGGCCCGTTCAACATGGTGCTTGAGGCGCGCTGAGCGGGATCACGAAATCCGTTCGTGGTGAGAAAGGGACTGAGCAAAGCGAACGCCCGTCTCATCCGTTCGTGGTGAGGAGGGACTGAGCCTGCGAAGGCCCGTCTCGAACCACCACACGCTGCGCCTTGTCCTTCGAGACGCGTCTTCGCTCTGCTCTGCCGCTCCTCAGGACGAACGGGGCTGGGATTGTATCTCCGCCCGGATGCCCGCGACCAGCCCCGGATCGGTCAGCAGCCGCGTTGCCTCTTCATCGAGGATCGCCACAAACGCTTCGTGCTTGAACTGCCGCAGTTCGCGCTCGTCGATGATCGATCCAGCAGGCAAGGTCGAGGCGACCAGATCGATCATCCGTTCGGCGCCGTGCAAGCGGCCCCACAGATAATCGTTCTCGCGGTAGGCGCGGCTGAAGAATGCACCGAAATTGTAGAACTCGACCCCGCGCAGAGTCGCGCGCGAACCGCCGGTGCGGATCGAGGAGCAATCGTCGGGCGAAATCCGGTCGACCTTGGCCGGATCGAATTCGGTCAGCCCCTCGCCGCGCAGCAGCGGCAGGGTGACCGTGTCGTAATACGGGAATCCGAGGTAGGTGAGCAGCATCCGGCGGCGCAGCGGCGGTTCCATCTGCGCCATCGCCGCCACCAGCATCGCATCGACCACATGGTCGGTCGCCGCCAGTTGGCGGCGCTCGGCAATCGCGGCAAGCACCGCGCCCGGATCGGCGAAGACCTGCGCGGCAATCTCGGGAAAATCGCTCCCGAGCGAGGCAAGCGGCTCGCGCGCAAAGTATAGCGCCAGCGCCTTGTAAACCGCTTCACGCGCTTCTTCGCGAGCCTCGGCAGTCACGCCGTCCACCTCATCCCAGTCCTGCGCGAGACGGCGGGTGAGCAGCCGCAGGCGGCGGATGCGGTAGCTGAGATCGTGCGCGCGCAGGAAATTGATCGCCTCGGGCGTCGCGCCGCCCTTGCTCATCGCCAGATGATCGAGCCCGTGGCTCGCCAGCCAGGCGGAGAGATGGCGGGCAATCGGATCGCGCGTCACCAGCGCCAGCCCGGGCGCGGCGAGGTGAATCACCTCGGCCAGCTCGTCGACGATCTCGGCGAACTTGACCTGGGCATAGCCCTGAAACGTGTAACCGGCCTGCTCGGCGGCGGCCTGCTGGGCCTTGTTGCGCCACCCGGCGAGCCGTTTTGCGGTTGGCCGGTTGAAGAACAAGGTTCGCCCGAACAGCCTTTCCACCGCCTCGTCGACATCGGGCCGCAGCGCATCGACGATCGAGCGCAGCCGCGCCAGCTCGCGCGAGCGCTGCTCGATCTGTTCGAGATTATCGCGCACCGGCTGCTCGCGCGGGATCGCCGAGAGCGAGCCGAGGATCACCGAGAAGAACCCCGGCGGGCGGGGGTCGGCGCGTTCCTCGCGGCCCACCGCATCGGGGTGCGGATCGATATAGACGAACCGCCGGTCGACCTCGCGCTGCGCCGGGCGATCGCGCAACACCCCCATGGCATCGGCGAACGGCGCGTTGACCAGCACCGACCCGTCGATCAGCGCCACCCCCTCGACATCGCCGCGCCGCGCATGCTCGGGCATGATCCGCGCGACAAAGCCATCGCGGCTGGGCCAGTCGAGCCCGCGCTCGGCGGCGAGCGT
>JANOOJ010000065.1:0-11435 GCA_031421295.1 Novosphingobium sp. | reverse complement strand
ATGAAATCGGCGATCTTCTGGTCCATGCCGAGCTTGCCCTCGTCGATCAGCATCATCGCCGCCATGCCGGTCACCGGCTTGGTCTGCGAATAGGCGCGGAACAGGCTTTCGCCGCCGATCTTGTCCGGATCCTCGAACCCTTCCAGCCCGCGCACGATGTAACCCGGCGCCATCGTTCCCCAACCGAGCGCCGCCACCATTCCGGGGACCTGCTTGCCCCCGACATATTTCTCCAGCAGCGCCGTGACCGTCGGCCATTGCGCATCGATTAGGGGCCCGTCGGCGGCGAGGGCCAGCGCGCGCCCAAACGGCAGCGTTCCGGCCAGCGCGCCCGCACCCAGCATCGCACTGCCCCGCATGATCGCGCGGCGCGACAGCACCATATTCAAATCCTGTGACAAATTCATTCTCCCAGATCCTACGCCAGTGCCAGCCGCGCCGCCTTGGCAAACAGCGTCGGCAGCCCGGCTTCGTCGAGCCGCGCGAGCGGCCACCACTCGCCTTCGCCATCGAGCCTAGCCAAATCGCTTCCCGAATACAGCATCAATTGCAATTCGAGATCGAAATGGGTGAAGCCGTGCCGGACCACCCCGGCACCGGTCCAGGTCCCGACCAGCGGGGGTGCGCCATGGCCATCGCCGCGCGAGTTCCAGCCATCGTCGGGCAAAGCGCGCATCCCGCCCAGCATTCCGGTGGGTGGCCGCTTGACCAGCCAGACCGCACCGTCCCGCTCGATCCAGAAGGCTTGCCCGACGCGCTGGGGCTTGAGCTTCTTCGCCGCCTTCACCGGAAACCGCGCCGGATCGCCGGTTTCGCGCGCCGCGCAATGGCTCGCCAGCGGACACAGCAGGCAGCGCGGATTGCGCGTGGTGCACACGCCCGCGCCAAGGTCCATCATTGCCTGCGCAAAGTCGCCGGGGCGCAGTTCCGGGGTCAGGGCATCGGCGTGACCCCGAATGAGCGGGCGTGATCCGGGCAGCGGTGCCTCGATCGCGAAGAGCCGACTGACCACGCGCTCGACATTGGCATCGACCACCACCGCGCGCTTCCCGAAGGCGATCGCTGCAACCGCGGCGGCGGTATAGGCCCCCAGCCCCGGGAGCTGGCGCAGCTCGGCTTCGGTGCGGGGGAAGTGTCCGCCCATCGCAGCCACCGCTCGCGCGCAGCCGAGCAAATTGCGCGCGCGGGCATAATATCCCAGCCCCGCCCAGGCGGCCATAACCTCCGCCTCATCGGCGGCGGCGAGCGCTTCGACGGTTGGCCAGCGTTCGGTGAATTTCGCGAAGTACGGCCCGACTGCCGCAGTCGTAGTCTGCTGAAGCATAACTTCGGACAGCCACACCCGGTAAGGTTCTGGTGCTGAACTGCCCGGGCGCGCGCGCCACGGCAGGCTCCGGGCATGGGCATCGTACCAGCCAAGCAACAGGTCGGAGATGGTCTCGGTACTGGCGTCCACCCGGGCGCTATGGCATGGGCGCAACTGCAATGGAACGGGATCCCCCTCCGAAGAAAGCCAGCGCCCCGCGCGCTTACGAGCGGCCGCGCGGCGGGCAGGCGCGCGCGATTTCCGAGCTGATGCCGCAGATCGGGCGCACTGCGTTTCGCAAGTTCGGTTTCGTCCAGTCGAGCGTGGTGACGCGCTGGCCCGAGATCGTCGGCGAGCGCCACGCCCGGGTCTGTACCCCCGAAGCGATCCGCTTCCCGCCCGGCGAAAAGAGCGACGGCATCCTCCAGCTGGTGGTGGTTCCCGCTCACGCGCCGCTGATCAGCCACGTCATTCCCGAAATCATCGAGCGGGTGAACCGCTTCTTCGGCTACAAGGCGGTAGCCCGGGTCAAGCTTCGGCAAGGCGAGGTTAAGCCGCCGCCTGCTGGGGCAGTTACCACCGCACCGCCGTCGCTGCGGCCGATCCCGATGGAGCTGGGCGACAGCCTGCGCGATATCGGCGATCCCGAGCTGCGGACAGTGCTCGAATCATTGGCGCGCAGCTTGGGCACGCCGGATAAGGAACAATGATGCCGATCTATCGCCTGCTCGCATTGAGCCTGATCGCTGCGCTCTCGCTCGGCGCGGGCAAGCCTACCCCGCCCCCGGTTCGCGCCAACTGGAACGCGACCATCGCCCTGGCTCCCGGCGGAAGCCATGTGCTCGGCAACCCGGCCGCGCCGGTCAAGCTGGTCGAATTTGTCAGCTACACTTGCTCGCACTGCGCACAATTCGAAGTGCAGGCCGATGGCGCGCTGCGGGTCGGCTATATCGCCTCGGGCAAAGTCTCGGTCGAAGTGCGGCACATGTTGCGCGATCCGGTCGATCTCACGGTCGCGATGCTGACCAATTGCGGTCCGCCGTCGAAGTTCTTCCTCAACCACGCCGCCTTCATGCGCAGCCAATCGACCTGGATCCAGCCTTTGGCCAATATCACCCCGGCGCAGCAGCACCGCTGGGGAACCGGCGATCCGGTGACCCGGCGGCGTCATATTGCGACCGACTTCCAGCTCTACCGGATCGCCGCCGCGCGCGGCTACGACCGGACCACCGCCGACCGCTGCCTGGCCGACCTGGCGATGGCCGAACGGCTCGTCAAGCAGGGCGAGGCAGGGGCCGCGCTCGGGGTCAACAGCACCCCCAGCTTCCTGCTCAACGGCTTGCTGCTGACCGGCACCTCGGAGTGGAGCTCGCTCCGCCCGCAGATCGACGCGCGCCTCTAGGGCTACATCCGCACGAATCCTGTGGACGACGGCCAGAGCGGAGCCTCACAATGCTTCATTCGCCCGCTCCGCTCGGCTAGCCTCGCGCGGATCAACCTCAAGGATGCGTTCCCATGACTTCCCTGGCCCTTCGCCGCATGACCATTCTCGCGCTCGCCGCGCCGCTTGCGCTTGGCCTCACGTCCTGCAAGCAGCAAGCAGACCCCGCCGCAACCAAGAGCACCGAATCCGTCGCCAAAATCGCCGCCCCGGCCGGCAAGGCCTGGGCCGAGGTTTTCGCGGTCACCCCCGAGGGCGGTTTCCAGATGGGCAACCCGAACGCACCGATCAAGCTGATCGAATTCGGCGCGCTGAGCTGTTCGCATTGCGCCGATTTTGCCGTGAAGGGCTTCCCCAAGCTGCGCGACGAATATGTCCAGAGCGGGCGCCTCAGTTTCGAATTCCGGCCGTTCATGCTCAATCTGCTCGATCTGCCGGCCACACTGCTCGCCACCTGTGGTTCGCCCGAGGCGGTAATCCCGCTGAGCGAGCAGTTCTGGGCATTCCAGCCCACCATGTTCGAAAATCTGCAAAAGGCTGGCGATGCCCAAGTGCAAGCCGCGGGCGCGCTGACGCCCGACAAGCGCTTTGCCGCGATCGCCAGACTGGGCGGGATGGACAGTTTCTTCGCCTCGCGCGGGATCGCCGCAGAGCAGGGCGCAGCCTGCCTGGCCGACAGCGCCAAGGCCACCAAGCTGGTCGCGCAAACCCAGGCATCGGGCGAGAAATACGGCATCACCGGCACCCCGACGTTCTATCTCAACGGGGCCAACGTCGGGACGCTCACCTGGGAAACGCTTGAGCCGCTGCTCCAGAACGCCGGCGCGCGGTAGGGCGCGGCGGGTCGGGGGGCCAGGGACCGGCGATGCGCATCAAGCGGCTCAAGCTCAGTGGCTTCAAGAGCTTCGTTGAGCCGACCGAACTGCGGATCGAGACCGGCCTGACCGGAGTCGTCGGCCCCAACGGCTGCGGCAAGTCCAATCTGCTCGAAGCGATCCGCTGGGTGATGGGCGAAAGCTCGCCCAAATCGATGCGCGGCGGCGGGATGGACGACGTGATATTCGCAGGCACGACGCTGCGCCCAGCCCGCGATTTCGCCGAAGTCGTGCTCCATGCCGAGGGAGATGACCGCGAGGAACTGGAAGTCGTCCGCCGGATCGAACGCGGTGCGGGCAGCGCCTACCGCCTCAATGGCCGCGATGTGCGGGCCAAGGACGTCGCGCTGGTGTTCGCCGATGCCGCCACTGGCGCGCACTCCCCGGCGCTGGTCAGCCAGGGGCGGATCGCGGCGGTTATCGCCGCCAAGCCCGCCGAGCGCCGGATGATGCTGGAAGAAGCGGCGGGCATCGCCGGGCTGCATGTCCGCCGCAAGGATGCAGAGCAGAAGCTGCGCGCGACCGAGACCAATCTCGCCCGGCTCGAAGACATCATGGCCGGGCTCGACGCGCAGATTTCTGCGCTGCGGCGGCAGGCGCGCGCGGCGGAGCGCTACAGGGCGCTGTCCGACAAGATCAAGCTGGCCGAAGCGCGGCTGGTGTTCGCCCGCTGGCGCGATGCGGCGGCGGCGGCGGAAGCGGCGCGCGCCGAGGCCGAATCCGCCGATGCCCGGGTGGGCGGTGCACAGGCGCTGCTCAAAGGTGCACAGGCGGCGCAGCAGGGTGCAGCCGGGGCACTGGCGCAGGCCCGCGACACCCTGGCCGACCGGCGCGACGACGCCAGCGCGCATGGCCACCGGATGGCGGCGCTGACCAGCCAGCTCGAAGCCGCCGAGGATCGTCTCAAGGATCTCGAACGCCAGCAGACGCGGCTTGAGGAAGATCGCGGCGAGGCCGACCGCCTGACGCATGACGCCGCCGATGCGCTGGCGCGGCTTGAGCGCGATCTGGCGCATGGTGTAGCGGTCCTCGCCGCCGACGAGCAGCGCCGACCCGTGCTGGGGGCCGCGCTCGACGATGCCGACCGGGCCTTGCGCGGGGCCGAGCTGGCGCTGGCGCAGGCGACGGCGGCGCAGGCCGGGGTCGAGGCGGAATGGCGGGTGGCCGAGGCCGAGGTCGCCGCAGCGGCGGGGCGGCTGGCGCGACTCGACAACGAGCTGGCGCGGCAGGACGCGCTGCGCGCCGCACTGGCGCGCGAGGGCGATCCGGATGCCGCGCTGGCTGCAGCCGCTGCGCAGCGGGAGGCGGCAACGACAGCGCTCGATACCACGCGCGCGGCACTGGACGCCCAGCAGACGCGCAAAGGCGAACTGCAAGCGGCACGCGATACTGCCGCATCCACGCTCGCTACCGCCAGGGCCGAACTGGCCGGGACCGAACGCGAATACACCGCGCTTCAGCGCGATCGCGAGGCGCGGGCGCGGCAGGCCGGGGCCAAGCATGGGTTGCCGGTGGCGCTGGATCGGGTGCGGGCAGCGCCGGGCTATGAACGCGCGCTGGCGGCGGTGCTGGGACGCGATGCACGGTCGCCGCTCGGAGCCGCGCCGGGCGACGCGGATGGCCGCTACTGGACCGGTGCATTGGCCCCGCAGGCGGTTGCACAGAGCCTCGCCGCACAGGTCCCCGAGTGCCCGTCCGAACTCGCCGCGCGGCTCGCGCTGGTGCATGTCGCGGAGGCCGACGATGGGCGGACGCTCGGCCCGGGTGAGTGGCTGGTTACGCTGAGCGGACGGCTGCGGCGCTGGGACGGGTTCGTCGCGCGCGGCGAAGGCGCAGCCGAAGCGGCGCGGCTTGAGGCAGAGAATCGTTTCAAAGCACTCGAACAGGAGCTGCCGCCGCTGCGCAAAGCGGCGTCGGATGCGGAAGCCGCGCAGGCTACGGTGCAAGCCGAATTGGCCGGACTCCAACTGACGGTGATCGCCGGTGACCGCGCGGTCGCTGCTGCCGCCGAGGCCGAACGTGGCGCGCTGCGGGCGTTCGATCAAGCCGAGGCCGCCAAGGCGCGGCTCGAGTCCCGACGCGGCGAACTCGCCGCTGCCGCCACCGATCTCGCCGATCAGCGCCGTCAGGCCGAAGCCGAGCAACGCACCGCCGAGGCCCGGCGCGCGGGCCTGCCCCAGCCCGACGCTGGCCGCGCGACGCTGGCCGCAGCGCAAGCAAAGCACGATGCGGCGCGGCAGGCGTTGCAAGCCGCGAGTGCCGCGCTCGCCGCGCACGATCAGGGGCTGGCGGTGGCCCGCGAACGGACCAACGCCCAGCGCAGCGACATCAGGGGCTGGCAATCGCGCGCCGGGGATGCTGCGGGCCGCCTCGCCGAAATGGGCCGCCGCCTCGAGGAGATTGCAGAAGAACGCGCGGTCGTTGCGGCCAAGCCCGCCGCGCTGATGCGCGAAATCGAACAGGGCGATACGATCCGCGCCCGGCTGGCAGGCGAACTGGCCGAGGCCGAGGCCGGCGTTGCCAGCACTACCGAAGCCGCACGGCTGGCCGACGCTGCGCTGGCGACTTCGACCGAAGCACTGGCGACGGCGCGGGAAGCGCGCGCCGGCGCCGCTGCCCGCGCCGAAAACGAGGAAGCGCGCCGCGCCGAGATGGCGCATATCTCGGGCGAGCGGTTCCAGTGTCCGCCGCCCTTGCTGGCCGAACGGTTCGGCTTCGCCGCCGCAGATATCGCCCACGCGGGCGAGGAATCGGCGGCGATGGACCGGCTCACCGCTGACCGCGAGCGGCTTGGCCCGGTCAATCTCGTCGCCGCCGACGAACTCGCCGAGGCCGAGGCGCGGCAGGGCAACAGCCTGGCCGAGCAGGGCGAACTGACCGAAGCGGTCCACCGGCTGCGCGGCTCGATCGGCAATCTCAACCGCGAGGGCCGCGAACGGCTACGCGCCGCCTTCGAAGCGGTCGACACCCATTTTCGCCACCTGTTCACCCGGTTGTTCGAGGGCGGGCAGGCGCATCTCGCGCTGGTCGATTCGGACGATCCGCTCGAGGCCGGGCTGGAGATTTACGCCCAGCCGCCGGGCAAGCGGCTGCAATCGCTTACCTTGCTCTCGGGCGGCGAACAGGCCTTGACCGCGATTGCGCTGATCTTCGCGCTGTTCCTCACCAACCCCGCGCCGATCTGCGTGCTCGACGAAGTCGACGCGCCGCTCGACGACGCCAATATCGAACGCTTCTGCGACCTGCTCGACGCGATGGTCGCCGAAACCGACACGCGCTATCTGATCGTCACCCACAACGCCGTGACCATGAGCCGCATGCACCGCCTGTTCGGGGTGACGATGGTCGAGCAGGGCATTTCGCGGTTGGTGAGTGTGGATCTGGGGGCAGCGGAAGAGCTGCTGGCGGCGGAGTGAAAAGCGATTTCGAAATCGAGTTTTTGGGAGAAAGCGGCGGGCATTGCGATTGCTGCGGACGTGACAGTCATTCAGTTTGGGGGATGGTTCATCTTGGTCCCGCTACTGTTGCAGCCTATTGGGTTCACTGGACCGAAGGCCATTTGTTCGATCTCGGCGCAAACCTCGATTTGGTGATCGGATCGTGGGGCGACGGCACTTCCGTCAATGATCGATCCTCCATTTCGCTTTGGCACAAGGAGATGCCGGACGGCTCGCCGTCATTGATGGTTGTGGACGCAGAGCTGAAGCCAACCCTTGCATCCATTGCGTTAAAAAGAGACGAGATCGTCGGGACACCGATGGCGGACCAGATATATCCTTTGATCGATGCGATCTACGATCAGGACAATCGCTTCTTCTGAGAGCGTGGCCTCGTTATCCCAGCGCCTCCTGCTTGATTGCCCGAACCAAGCTGAAAATCTGGTAGTCCAGTTCCCCAATCTCAAGCGCGTAATGCGCTTCCTTGATTGCGCGTTCAGGCGATATGGCCCGCACGAGCATCTCCTCAGGTGCTTCGCCGTCCCATTTGTAGGTAACAATCCAAGTGTAGCCGGGCGCGAGTTCAATTTCCATTGCGCCGATACTAGGCTAACCAGCGGCGAAGAAAAGTCATTGAGGGTTAACTTGGTCCGGCGTGGATCAATCTCCCATCTCTAAATCCGCTCACCCGGAGCTTGTCGACGGGCCGTTCTTCAATTTGCCCCAAGCGCCACGTCACGAAGAAAAGTACGGTGCTTCAAAAAGCTGAGCATGAACGGCGTGGGCAAAGCTAGGTGCCTCAACCCAGCACAAACCGCGGCCCTACTCCGCCCAGCGAGGCGCGGTCGTCGCGGTTGTAGAGCTGGCAGCGCTGGAGGCTGAGGCAGCCGCAGCCGATGCATTCTTCCAGCTTGAGCTTGGTGCGGGTGAGCAGCTGGATCTTGGCGTCGATCGCGCCGCGCAGCGAGCGGCTGATGCGCTGCCAGTCCGATTGGGTCGGGGTGCGGCCCTGCGGCAGCTTGGCCAGCTCGACCTCGATCTCGGCGAGGCCCAGCCCGAGCTTTTGCGCGATCAGGATGAAGCTCAGCCGCCTTATGTCCGAGCGCAGGAAGCGGCGCTGGTTGCCCATGGTCCGCATCGCAGTGAGCAGGCCCTTGTCTTCGTAAAAGCGGATCGCGGAGACCGCGAGGCCGGTGCGCCGCGCCAGCACGCCGATCGGGATAAGGTCGTTCTTGTCCATTGCGGCCACCCTCGCAGAAAATGCTTGACCTCTAGTTAACTTGAGATTGCACAATGGGCAAGTGCGGCGATTCGTTTCCGCATTAAATAATTGATAAAAAAGGATAGATATATGCCAGTCGGATTTCTCGAACACGCCAACATCACTGTCAGCGATCCCGAGCGCTCCTCGGCGCTGCTGCAACAGCTCTGCGGCTGGCACGAGCGCTGGCGCGGGGCCTCGCAGCTGGGCGGCTGGACGATCCATGTGGGGGGCGAACGCGATTACCTTGCCGTCTATACCAACGACCAGCCGCACGGCCCTTACAAGAAGGGCGCGCCGCTCAACCACGTCGGGCTGGTGGTCGACGATCTCGACGCGGCGGAAGCCATCGTCGTCGCGGCCGGACTCGTACCATACAGCCACGGCGACTATGAGCCGGGGCGGCGGTTCTATTTCTTCGACTGGGACGGGATCGAGTTCGAGATGGTGAGTTACGGCTAGCGCGCAGCCAATCGCGCGCAGCCCTTGAGCGTGCCGGAGGGCTGCGTGACAGTGGCCGAATAGGGGTACACCTGATCCGACATCCCGTCGCTGCAAGTGCCCGGCACGATCCGCAGCGTCAGCGGTTGACCTGCCAATGTGCCCGCATAGACCATCGCCGTGCCATCCTGCCGCGTGCTCGCCTTGAACAGCGTGCCGCTCTGATTCTCGGGCGAGGACCAGGTCAGCGTTCCGGACTCGACCGCGATCGACCAGAACGGCTCGGTGCCGAGCGCGACGAGGCGCTGGGCGGGCGGGGCAACGGGAGCGGTTTGGCAACCGGCCAGCGCGGCCAGCAGCGCCAAGGTCATTGAACGTCGTAGTACCATAGCTTCAGAACCTCCCGCCCCGGTCATGCGTTCCCGACCACCCAGCAAGCCAGCGCGACCAGCAGCCCGGCGAAGCGGTTCGAGCGAAACCGCGCGAGCGGGTTGTCGGCATCCTGCGGATCGAGCGTTGCGACCTGCCACAGCAGATGCATCGCCGCCGGGAGCAGCGCCACCAGCCCCAGCCAGTCGGGCCGTAGCAGCCAGAACGCCAGCGCCCACAGCGCAACCGCCGCGGCATAGAACCCCGCCACGCCGCCGCGCACTTTCGCGCCCAGTCGCAGCGCGCTCGAGCGGATGCCAACCAGCGCGTCGTCCTCGCGGTCCTGCAGCGCGTAGATCGTGTCATAGCCGATCACCCAGGCGATGCTCCCCGCGTAGAGCGCCGCGAGCACGGCAAAATGATCGCCGCGCAACGCCACCCAGCCGACCAGCGCGCCCCAGCTGAACACCAGCCCGAGCCACGCCTGCGGCCACCAGGTGATTCGCTTCATGAATGGATAGGCTGCAACCGGCAGGACACTTGCCAGCGCGACCAGCTGCGCTTCGCGGCGCAGCTGGAGCAGCACGACCAGCCCGATCAGGCACAGCGCGAGCAGCCAGACCCAGGCCGCACGCTTGCTCACCGCGCCGCTCGCCACCGGACGCACGGCGGTGCGCGCGACCTGCCGGTCTAGCTCGGCATCGACGATATCGTTATAGACGCAGCCCGCCCCGCGCATGGCGATAGCGCCCGCCAGCAGCCACAGAAGGAGGTCCCACCGAGCCTGTCCTCCGGCGAGCAGAACCCCCCAGGCGCAGGGCCAGAACAGCAGCCACCAGCCGATCGGCCGGTCGAACCGCGCGAGCAACGCATAGTTGCGCAGGCCCTCAGGCAGTGCGGCAACGAGGCCGCGATGCTGGGTGTCGGGGACGATCTGCGGGGCGGACGACATTGCGCACCCTTAACCGTCCCGTCATCCCCGCGAAAGCAGGGATCGCTGGCCTCATCGACGCAAGGTCGCGCCCAGCGGCCAGCGGTCCCCGCTTTCGCGGGGGCGGCGATGTGTTATGCCCCCACCATGCCCGCCACCCCCGCCTGGCCGCCCAAAAGCGCCCCGCGCCTGTTTATCGCCGGGCCGCTGGCGGAGGGCGCAAGCGTAACCATAGGTGGCGCGCAGGCGCACTATCTCGCCAAGGTCATGCGGGTGAACGCGGGCGACGCGGTGGTGCTGTGCGACAATCTGACCGGCGAGTGGACTGCGCGGGTCGCCGCAGTGGGCAAACGCGATGTTACGCTGATCGCCGAATCTCGCACAAGGCCACGCGAAGACGTACCCGATTTCACGCTGTGCGCCGCGCTGCTCAAGAAGCCCAATTTCGATCTCGTGCTCGAAAAGGCGACCGAGCTGGGGGTGCGACGGGTCCAGCCGGTGATCACCCGGCGCTGCGTGGCCGACAAGCTCAAACCCGAGCGCGCGGCTGCAATCGTCACCGAGGCCGCCGAACAATGCGCCCGCACCGCGCTGCCCGAACTGGGCGAACCGGTGAAGCTCGATGCTTTGCTGCGCGACTGGCCCGAGGACCGGACATTGTTCTTCGCCGACGAGAATGGCGGCGAGCCGGCGGCGGCCGTCTTTGCCGCAAATCCCGGCCCCGCCGCGCTGCTGATCGGCCCCGAGGGCGGGTTCGACGAGGCCGAGCGCGCCGCGATCCGCGCCGTGCCGCACGCCCGCGCGATTTCCCTCGGCCCGCGCATATTACGCGGCGAAACCGCGGCAATTTCGGCGACCGCCTTGTGGATGGCGCTGGCAGGCGACTGGCGGAATTAATGCTGGCGCAACATTTCGCGCTCACCTAACGGGCAACCATGAGCACCAGACAAGTTTCAGAACGCAACGAACCGGTGATCGAAAGCCGCGATCAGCTTGTCCAGCCCATGGCCAAGGGCGAGAAGCCGCGCGAAGCCTGGCGGATCGGCACCGAACACGAGAAGCTGGTTTTCTCCACCGCCGATCACCACGCCCCCAGCTACGACGAGCCCGGCGGAATCCGCGATCTGCTGGTGGCGCTGGAAGATTTCGGCTGGGAGCCGGTGATCGAAAGCGGCAATATCATCGCGCTGTCGGGCAGCGACGGTGCGGTCAGCCTTGAACCTGCCGGGCAGCTCGAACTGTCGGGCGCGCCGCTTGAAACCCTGCATGAGACCTGCGCCGAAACCGGGCGCCACCTCGATCAGGTCAAGGCGATCGGCGCGAAGACCGGCACCGCTTTCCTCGGCCTCGGCATGTGGCCGGACAAGCGCCGCG
>JANOOJ010000064.1:0-10706 GCA_031421295.1 Novosphingobium sp. | reverse complement strand
CCGGCGCGGCAAATAGCGACAGGCCGATAGCGGCGGCAATGAGCAGTCGGTTCATACGAATAGGATTCCAAAATCGGGATGCTGGTAATGCTTGGGCACGGAATAGCGTCGCAAGGCTGTCGTGGCAATGAACGGAGCGTTTAGTAGTCGCCCAAGGTCCCGGTCTTGGCAATTCGCGCCACGACATCGTCGCGCACCGTCGGGCTGACGAATGGCGAGATGTCGCCGCCGAACACCGCGATCTCCTTGACCAGCTTGGAAGCGATCGGCTGCAAGCTGACGTCGGCCATCAGGAAGACCGTTTCGATCCCGGCGTTGATCTGCTGGTTCATCCCCGCCATCTGGTATTCATATTCAAAGTCCGCCACCGCGCGCAGACCGCGGATAATCACCGTCGCCCCCTGTTTTTCGGCGAAACGCATCAGCAGCGCGTTGAACCCGACCACCGAGACATTGGTTATCCCCATCAATCCGACTTCGCGCGTGACCATGGCCATCCGCTCTTCCGGGCTGAACATCGGGTTCTTCGACGGATTGGTGGTGACCCCCAGGATCAGCTGATCGACCAGCTTGGACCCGCGCCGGATGATGTCGGCGTGGCCCAGCGTGATCGGGTCGAATGTGCCGGGATAGACCCCGATGCGTGTCACCATCTAGCGGTCCCTCTCCACTATATATCGCGCCAATGCGCGCAGCAGCGCGGCTTCCTCACCGTGCTGGCCCAGCTGCGTCACCGCCTGTTCGACCAGCATTCGTGCCTGTTCGCGCGCGCGACCCGGGCCGAGCAGCGAGACGAAGGTCTGCTTGCCCGCGCCGGCATCCTTGCCCACTGCTTTGCCCGCCGCCGCCGCATCGCCTTCATGATCGATCAGATCGTCGACGATCTGGAACGCGAGCCCGATGTCCCGGGCATAGCCGCGCAGATGCGTGCGGCCCTCGACCGGAACCTTGGCGAGGATCGCGCCCATCTCGACCGCCGCTGCGAGCAGCGCGCCGGTCTTGAGTTGCTGCAGCCGGGTGATGGTCTGGAGATCGAAGTCGGAGCCTTCGGCAACGATGTCCATCATCTGCCCCCCGGCCATGCCGCCCGCCCCGCTCGCCCCGGCCAGGGTGGCGACCAGTTCGGCGCGGGTGAACGGATCGCCGAAGATGGCGGGATCGGACAGAACCTCGAACGCGAAGGCGTGCAGCGCATCGCCCGCCAGCACTGCCGTCGCCGCGGCATAGTGGCGGTGCAGCGTCGGCTTGCCGTGGCGCAGATCGTCATTGTCCATGCAGGGCAGATCGTCATGGATCAGCGAATAGACGTGGATCGCCTCGATCGCGAGGCTCGCCCGCACCGCGAGGTGACGGTCGACGCCGTACATTTCGGCGGTCGCGGTCAGCAGCAGCGGGCGGATCCGCTTGCCCCCGCCGATCGCCGCATAGCGCATCGCCTCGATCAGTTTCGCCCGGGCATCGTGCGGCACCGGCAGCATGGCGTCGAACCCCGCGTCGACATCCTGCCCGATTCGCGCCAGCGCATCGGCCAGGCGAGCATCGGCGACCACCGCAAGCGCCATCTCAGGCGTCGTCGAACGGCGCAGTGCCGGTCGCCTTGCCGTCGGCTCCCGCCACGATTTTCTCGATCCGCGCCTGCGCCGCATCGAGGCGCGCCTGACAATGCTTGCGCAGCGCCTCGCCGCGTTCGTAGAGCGTGATCGAATCGTCGAGCGGCACTTCCCCGCCCTCCAGCCTGCGGACCACGTCCTCCAATGCGCGGAGCGCATCCTCGAAGGTCATCCCGGCTGTATCGGCAACTGCTTCGCTCATGGGCCGGAGCATTGACCGGGCCGGGCCAAGCGGTCAAGCTGGCATCAAAGGGGAACCCGAATGAAGTTCTTGATTGCATACCTCGCCGCCGGTGTCTCGTTCGGTGTGCTCGACGCGCTGTGGCTGCGCTGGGCCGGGCCCAATCTCTACCGCCCCGCGCTGGGCGATCTGCTGGCACCGAGCTTTCGCCTGGTCCCTGCGATCGTTTTCTACCTGCTGTATGTTGCGGCGATGGTGTGGTTCGCGGTGCGTCCGGGCGTCGCTCTGGGCGTTCCCCATGCGGTCGTCAACGGCGCGCTGTTCGGCGGCATCGCTTACGCGACCTACAATTTGACCAATCAGGCGACGCTCAGAACTTGGCCAACCGCGATCACCGTGATCGATATCGCATGGGGGTCAGCCGCGACCGCTCTCGCCAGCGGGATAGCTGCGATGGCGGTGATAAAGCTCGCGACTGCCTACTCCTGAACAGCGGCTGAGGCGCGGAGCCTAACCGGCGTTCGCCTTCGAACCCGCAGTCACTTCATTCTTATGCGCGGCAAAAGCTGCAAGAACCTCGGACTTTTCCTTCTCCGGAACCTTGAAGTGATCGAGCGAGCGGGCCAGCACCGCCGCGACGGCGTCGAACTCTTCGGATGAGATCTTGAGATTGCGGTGCGCTTCCTCAAGGCCCAAGTTCGTGCTTCCCGGCTTGGTCGGCGTGTATTGATAGGGTCCGCCCGAGACCGACGCGACCCACAAGGTGCGCATCCACTTCAGGCCAGGCAGGCGGTCGAGATTTTTGGTGTGCCATTCGCGCAAGGCAGGATTTTTCGATTGCGCTCCGGCTACCGGGTCCTTGACAACTTCGTCGCTGAAGTAATCGACGACAGCGGCGATGGCGAATATGCCGCCGAGGCGATCATAGAGCGAGTTACCTGTCTGGTCGGGTGACTTGGTAGCGGCAGTTTGATCCTTGTCTTCGGCGCGCGTGCAAGCCGCCACCAACGGCGTCGCCAAGGCTGCGGCCGAGACCAGCATCGTTCCTCTCAAGAACAGGTCGCGACGCGTCGTTGCGAGGTGCTCGACCGAAGCCTTAACTCCGATATCGTCATGCTGCTCCGATTCCGTGGACATGGCGCTTGCCTCCTGGCAATTTGGACGCCGGGAAGCGCGCATCTGGGCACGCTGGCGTCTCCCCCCTGAACAGTCGGTGCGGCGAATCGTTCCGGGTCGGCCAGTCTCTCGCTCCGGGTCGGGCTGGCTTTAGCGACATCGCGCGGCGCGCTTTGGTCTAGCGGTGATCGTACCGCGCGGCTAAGGGCGCGCCATGGCTACCTTGACCGCTTCCCCGATCACCCCCGATGTCGTCGCTGCCCACGGGCTGTCCGAAGAAGAATACACCCGCGTGCTCCATGCATTGGGGCGCGAACCGAACATGGTCGAACTCGGCATCTTCTCGGTGATGTGGTCCGAGCACTGCTCGTATAAATCGAGCCGCTTGCACCTCAAGAAGCTTCCTACCGAGGCGCCGTGGGTGATCTGCGGTCCGGGCGAGAACGCCGGCGTGATCGACATCGGCGAAGGTCCGGGTGGGGTTCGGCAGGCCTGCATCTTCAAGATGGAGAGCCACAACCACCCGAGCTACATCGAACCCTACCAAGGGGCGGCGACCGGGGTGGGCGGCATCCTGCGCGATGTCTTCACGATGGGCGCGCGACCGATTGCCAACCTCAACGCATTGCGCTTCGGCAGTCCCGATCACCCCAAGATGAAAGCGCTGGTCAAGGGCGTGGTCGCGGGGATCGGCGGTTATGGCAATTGCGTGGGCGTGCCCACGGTCGGCGGCGAGACCAATTTCCATGCCGCTTACGACGGCAATATCCTGGTCAATGCGATGACCGTCGGGGTCGCCGATCAGGACAAGATTTTCTATTCCGCCGCCACCGGCCTCGGCAATTCGATCGTCTATGTCGGCTCCAAGACCGGGCGCGACGGCATCCACGGTGCGACCATGGCCAGCGCCGATTTCGGCGAGGACGCCGACGCCAAGCGCCCGACGGTGCAGGTCGGCGATCCCTTCACCGAAAAGCTGCTGATCGAGGCCTGCCTCGAGCTGATGGCGACCGATGCAATCGTTGCGATCCAGGACATGGGCGCGGCGGGACTGACTTCCAGCTCGGTCGAAATGGCGACCAACGGCAAGGCGGGAATCATTCTCGACATGGACAAGGTGCCGTGCCGCGAAGAAGGCATGACCCCTTACGAGATGATGCTGAGCGAGAGCCAGGAGCGCATGCTTATGGTGCTCAAGCCCGGCAAGGAGGCCATGGCCGAGGCGATATTCCGCAAGTGGGAGCTGGACTTCGCGGTGATCGGCGAGGTCACCGATACCGGGCACATGGTGCTGACGTGGCAGGGCGAAACGGTCTGCGACATCCCGCTCGGACCGTTGGCGGAGGATGCGCCGCTGTACGACCGGCCGTATCTGAGCCGCGAGGAATACAAGACTTGGGCGGCGGTCAAGCCGCTGGGCGAGATCCCCGAAAGCACCGACATCGGCGCGGACCTACTCAAGCTGATGGCCTGCCCCGATCTCGCCTCGCGCCGCTGGATCTGGGAGCAATACGACAGCCAGGTCGGCGCGGACACGCTGCAAAAAAGCGGCGGCGACGCGGCGGTGGTGCGGATCCACGGCACCCAAAAGGCGCTGGCGATGAGCACCGACTGCACCCCGCGCTATTGCTACGCCGACCCCTACGAAGGCGGCAAGCAGGCGGTCGCCGAATGTTATCGCAATTTGTCAGCAGTGGGGGCCAAGCCCTTGGCAATCACCAATTGCCTCAACTTCGCCAACCCCCAACGCCCCGAAATCATGGCTCAGATCGTCCACTGCCTCGAAGGCATGGCCGACGCCTGCCGCGCCCTGGATTTTCCGATCGTGAGCGGGAATGTGTCGCTGTACAATGAGAGCAAGGCTACGGGCGGCGGCTCCGCGATCCTGCCGACGCCCGCGATTGGCGGCGTCGGGCTGATGGCCGACCATGAGAAGATGGCGACGAGTGGGTTTAAGGCTGAGGGAGAATTGATCTACCTGCTCGGGACCACTGGCGGAAGCTACGACCAATCGCTCTATCTGCGCGAGTGTCACGGAACAGAGGCTGGACAGCCCCCACGCACCGACCTCCAAGCAGAACGAGACGCCGGAGAGCTCATTCGCAAACTGATCGGCGAAGGCTTGGTAACGGCGGTTCACGATTGTTCTGATGGTGGAATTTTGGTGGCGGTGGCGGAGATGGCTTTGGCAAGCTCCATCGGCGCGCATGTCGACATCTATTGGGACTACGAGGCAAGCACAGCCGAAGAGATGTTGTTCGGTGAGTCTCAAGGTCGCTACATCTGCACACCAGCAAGCCATGATGCTGGGCTTGCAATCCAAGCCTTGGCCAGTGCAGCGGGTCTAGATTGTCGGTGCATTGGCTCGACTGGTGGCGAGACAATCCAGATCGGAGATAACCCAGGCTATTCAGGGAATGTTGGCAACGTCCCCCTCACCGCGCTCCGCGAAGCCAGCGACAGCTTCTTCCGCGACTGGATGGACGCCTGACGCGCATTGTGATGAGCATCATTTGATGCTATTTGAGTCGCATGCGTACGACAATCAATCTCGATGACCGCCTGCTTGACGAAGCGATTGAGGCAACAGGTGAAACTGAGCGCACGCGGCTCTTGCATGATGGTCTTCGTGCTTTGATCGCCCGAGAAAACGCTCGGGCCATCATCGCTTTGCGCGGAACTGAGCCCAATGCCTGGATTCCGGAACGGCGGCGCTCCCCCGGCAAATGATCGTCGTAGATGCCAACGTCTGGATCGATCACCTGCGAGGACGCATCGATCCAGCGCTGGACGAGTTGTTACTCAATGACGAGGCCGCAATGCACCCGCATGTTCTGGGCGAGATAGCGCTAGGCAGTTTTAGCGACCGCGCGCGCATATTGACGCGACTTGAGCGTCTTCCGGTCCCCAACATCGCCCGCGAAGGTCACGTTCGGTACATGATCGACGAGTTCGGCCTCTGGGGGACCGGCATAGGCTACACCGACGCACACCTTCTGGCCTCCGCGCGGGTCAGCCCCGATGGGTTTCTTTGGACGCGCGACAAACGCCTTCACGTGCAAGCCGAACGCCTCGGCGTGGCCTACAAGCCCGCATGACCATCCGCGTCGGCATCGGCGGGTGGACTTACGAGCCGTGGCGCGGGGTGTTTTATCCAGCGGGGCTGCCGCACAAGCGCGAGCTTGAATACGCCGGGCAGCACGTCACCGCGATCGAGATCAATGCGACTTACTATGGTCGCCAGAAGCCCGCGAGCTTTGCCAACTGGGCCAAGGCAGTGCCCGACGGGTTCAAGTTCAGCGTGAAGGCCTCGCGCTATGCGACGAACCGCAAGGCGCTGGCCGATGGCGCGGATTCCATCGAAAAGTTCCTGAACCAAGGTTTCACCGAGCTCGGCGACCGGCTCGGGCCGATCCTGTGGCAATTCATGGCGACCAAACGATTCGAGCGCGAGGATTTCGCGCGCTTCCTCGATCTGCTGCCCGAAACACAGGACGGTGCGAGGCTGCAGCACGTCCTCGAAGTCCGTCACGAGAGTTTCCGCGACGCCGCCTTCTATGATCTCGCCCGCGCCCGCAACATCGCGATCGCGTTTGCGGACAGCGACGAATTTCCCGAGATCGACGAACCGACCGCCGATTTCACCTACGCCCGCCTGCAGCGCAGCACCGACATCGAGACCGGCTATGACGCAGCCGCGCTCGATGGCTGGGCTGACCGTTCACGGCAATGGGCGGCGACTGGCCGCGAGGCCTATGTGTTCTTCATCTCGGGGGAGAAAAACCGCAACCCTGCCGCCGCACAGGCATTAATCGCGCGGCTCGGCTGAGCGAAGTTCAGGCCGCCTCCGCCAGCAACAAATCATAGGGATCGATCCCCTCGGCTCGCCACACTTGATGCGCCTGCGCGTAATAGCTCGCCGGCGTGATCCCCAGCTTGGCGCGTGCCTCGTCCACCTGCATCGCCAGCAGCTCGCGGATCGGCATCTCGACGATTCGCGGGCAGGTTTTGCCCAGCCGCTGCCCCTCGCGAATCGCGCGCAGCACCGGGGCACTGCTCTTGACGCGGCTCTTCATGTTGAGCCCGCCGGCATAGGCGATGAACAGATGCGCCGGGGCCGGCTGCTGGCTGTAGGTGAAGGCCAGCACGCATTGTTCGCCCAGCGCGTCGCGGCCGTAGCCGGTCAGGATGTGGAGCAGATCGTGCGTATCGCGCAGCCGGTTCATGTACCATTCGAACTGGTCGTTGAACTCGTAGCGGCCGTTGTTGAAGCGGTCGAACTCATCGACCAGCCCCTGCGCGCTGAGCCCTTCGCGCTCCATGAAGGTGCAATAGGCCTGGGCGACGCTGCCTTCGGGCAGGCGGCGCAGCGCGGCGTGATCGTCGAGGATGGTCGGCAGATGCGGCTCACTGGCCCGAATCGCCTGGCCGCGCGCGCTGCTCAGGAAGGCTTCGGCGGCCGGGCGCAGTCCCTTCCACGGCAGCGATTCGAAGATGTGGAACACTTCCTCGGTGTTTTCCTTGTCCTTGATCAGCTCGCGGAAATGGCCCCAGGCCTTGAGCGGGCGCAGCACTGGCTCGGGCCGCCCCTCATCGAACATGGGGCGGGCAGCAGCCGCAGCTGCGATTTCGACGGGCAGATCGTCGGTCACGAACTGCGCGGAGGAGGTCTGGCTGTCCATACGGGTAAAAGTGCCTCTTGCTGACACCAATGTCAATAGTCTTTCACCGTAGTAGCGCGAAGCTGAAAATGGCGTTAGCTTCTGCCCCGGGATTTGGGGGAATGCGATTATGACTGCGCGGCGCTGGCCGATGTGGCTGGGACTGGTGTTCGGACTGCTGGCCGTGGCCGCCGGTTTTGCGACCGGAACAACGAATATCGAGCAATGGCAACTCGCCGCGCGCTGGACCGCGCGGGTTGGTTTCCCGCTGTTCATCCTGATTTATTCGGCATCGTCGCTGCTGCGACTGGTGCCGGGCGATTTGACCAAGGCGCTGGTCCGCGACCGGCGCTGGTGGGGATTGGGCTTTGCCGCCTGCCACACGGTCCATCTGGGGGCATTGGTGACGTTTCTGGTATTGAGCGGCGAAGGCCGCCCGCTGCCGGTAATACTGGGCGGCGGACTGGGCTATGCACTGCTCTACGCCATGGTCTTGACCTCGAGCGACAGCGCGCGCCGGGCGCTGGGGCGCAACTGGAAGCGGCTGCATACCGTTGGGATCCACTGGCTGTGGGCGATCTTCGCATTCTCCTACGCCGGACGTGTCGCCGAAGGGGTGGAAATGCCTTACGCCGCGCTGGCGCTGGGGACCGCGATCGGCGCGCTGGGGCTGCGAATTGCTGCGGCGCTCAAGGCGCGGTCGCGCCGCAGCGCCTTTACCTGAGCCGCAAGCCTAACCGGCAACCCATTCGCTTTCGGGAATGCCGAGCAGCTTGAGCAGGCTGGTCAAATCGCCGCGATCGATCCAGCCATCGGCGGCAGCGCGCGCCTTGGGCTTGGCGTGGTAGGCCATACCATAGGTCGCCGCCGCGATCATCGGGATATCGTTGGCGCCGTCCCCGGTGGCAAGGCTGACAGCGCCCTGCCCCAGTCCCGCCATCTGGTCTACCAGCACCTGCCGCTTGACCGCGCTGTCGGTGATTTCGCCGACCAGTCCGCCAGTTAGCATCCCGCTGTCGATGGCGAGGCAGTTGGCAAAGACTTCCTCGAACCCCAGCTGCTGGGCCACCGGATCGGCGAACTGGTGGAACCCGCCGGTTACCAGCACGGTGTGACAGCCGCGCGATTTGAGCGTTGCCACCAAAGTCCGGGCACCGGGCATCGGCGTGATCCGTTCGGCAAGGCATTGCCCAATAGCGCGCTCGTCCAGCCCGGCGAGCAGCGCGACCCGCTCGGTCAGGGCCTGCGCGAAATCGAGCTCGCCTTGCATCGCGCGTTCGGTAATCGCCGCGATCTGCGGCTTGAGCCCGGCGAAGTCGGCCAGCTCGTCGATGCATTCCTGCCCGATCATGGTCGAATCCATGTCGGACACGAACAGGTGCGGAATTTGAATAATGTCCGTCGCAACCAGCAGGTCCGACGGCGCAAAATGGGTATCGAGGATCGGGCGCAGCGCCGCAGCATCACCTTCAGGCAGTTCCAGCTCAAGCACATCGCCGCAGAAATCGAGCATCGTCGCTTGGGCGATGCGCATTCCCTGCGCGGCGATCGCGGCGCTCGCACGTTCGAGATTTGCGGACAGGCTGTCTGCATCTGCTATCAGCCGGGCAATGAGCACCGATCATTCCTTTGGATTGCCGCCGCTGGCGCTCATTGCAGGGCCGACCGCGAGCGGCAAGAGCGATTGCGCGGTGCGCCTCGCGCAAATGGTGGAAGCGCAAGGTCGCCGCGCGGTGGTGATCAACGCGGACAGTGCGCAAGTCTATGCCGATCTCGCCGTACTGAGCGCGCGACCGGGTGAAGCGGAGATGGGCGGAATTGCCCACCGGCTGTTCGGTGAATGGGACGGCGCTGTGGCCTGTTCGGCGGCGGATTGGGCGGCGCAGGCGCGCAAAGTCATTGCCGAGGTTCACGGCGAGGGCGGCGTGCCGATCCTGGTCGGCGGCACCGGGCTCTATCTGCGCACACTGCTCGATGGCATCGCCCCGGTTCCTGCGATTGATCCCAATGTTCGGGATGATGTCCGGTCACTGGCGCTGTCCGATGCCTACGCCGCTCTCCAGCACGAGGACACGGCACGCGCGGCGAAGCTCGCCCCCGCCGACAGCGCCCGGATTTCGCGCGCGCTCGAAGTGGTCCGCTCGACCGGGCGGACGCTGGCGGAGTGGCAGTGCGAGAAGACCGGTGGGATTGGCGCTGCGGTTCGGCTGCACCCGCTCGTTCTGCTGCCCGATCGGGAGGAACTTTACAGCCGCTGCGATGCCCGGTTTGCGGCGATGCTGGAGAACGGGGCGATCGATGAGGTGCGCGCGCTGCTAGCCCGCGAACTCGATCCGGCCCTGCCGGTGATGCGGGCTATCGGGGTAGCGGAAATCACGGGCTATCTTTCCGGCGAATGGTCGCTCGACGAGGCCTGCTCGCGCGGCGCGCAGGCGACTCGCAATTATGCCAAGCGGCAATACACCTGGTTCCGCCGCCAACCCCCGGCGGACTGGCCGAAGCTAGAAGAAGATTACGCTGTAGCGAGCGTGTTCGCATCATTGTTACGCATTTAGCGGTTGACACGTTATTTCATGTCGCTTAGGGCGCGCTCAACTTCCTGCTATGGCGGGAATGCGTGAGGTTGGAGAGGAAGGCCCGGCACAGCTCGACTGTGCCGGGTCATTCTTTCCGGGGCACAGCGATTAAAGGGACGAAGACGTGAGTGAGGAGCGCAGCGGCGCCAATATCCTGATCGAAAGCCTGGTCCGCCAGGGGGTCGAATTCGTGTTCGGCTATCCCGGCGGCGCGGTGCTGCCGATCTACGATGCGCTGTTTGCCGAACAGCGCATCCGCCATATCCTGGTCCGGCATGAAGCCGGTGCGGCGCATGCGGCAGAGGGCTATGCCCGCTCGACCGGCAAGCCCGGCGTAGTGCTGGTGACCTCCGGCCCCGGCGCGACCAATGCGATCACCGGGATCGCCGACGCTTTCATGGATTCGATCCCGATGGTGGTGATCACCGGCCAGGTCGCGACCAATCTGATTGGCTCGGACGCGTTTCAGGAAGCCGATACGATCGGCATCACCCGCCACTGCTGCAAGCATAACTATCTGGTCAAGGACCCGTCCGAACTCGCTGCGGTGATCGACGAGGCG
>JANOOJ010000063.1:0-11992 GCA_031421295.1 Novosphingobium sp. | reverse complement strand
GGCATGCTCAGCGCCAGATGATCGATATGCGCCGAAATCCGCCCGACCACCCTGCCGCCCCGCCGGGCAAGGAAAAATTGGTGCGTCGCGTGTTCGAAAAACGGGTTCTTGCCCGGGGTGATCTGCTCAAGCGCTTCGGCGCGCAGCGGCGGCACCCAGTTGGGGTCGCTGGCGTAGAGCCGATAGGGCAGATCGATGAAGGCCTTGGTGTCGGCCTTGCCGGAAACCGGGGCAATGACTATTTCGGCGTGGTCTGTTTGCGCGGGGGCCACGATCTTGCCTTTGTTTGCGGATAGCGGAATCTCGAACCCGCGACCTGCGGGTGGACCCGGCACCTTGTCAAGCCGGGCTGCGGGCAGGCGGGAATGGTCGCTCTGGAATGGCTCTAATGACTGCGCATGGACTCATCGACGCCGATACGGCGACCTTGGCTCGCTCGGGCATCCCGCCGGTTCGGGTTGCGATTCCCGACGACAAGGAGCTGCTGCGCGCGGCGGTCGAGCTGAGCCGCGATATTTCGGTCGCCCGGCCGACGATCTACTGGGCGGATATGCTGGGCTCGGCAACGCTGGGCTACGCCGCGCTGGCGGGTGCGATCCTGCTGGACAACCCGTTCCTCGCAGTCGCTTCGGGCGTTGTCGCGGCGCTGGCGCTTTATCGCGCGCTGTTGTTCATTCATGAGCTGACGCATATCCATCCCACCGCGCTACCGGGGTTCCGGCTGGCGTGGAATGCGCTGGTCGGGGTGCCGATGATGATGCCCTCGCTGATGTATGAGAACGTCCACACGCTCCATCATGCCCGCACCCGCTACGGCACCGCAGACGATCCCGAGTACCTCCCGCTTGCGCTGATGAAGCCGTGGTCGCTGCCGCTGTTCATCCTCATCGCGATGCTGCTGCCCATCGGCTTGCTGCTGCGCTCGGCAGTCTTGGTGCCGCTCGGCGCGCTGATCCCCCCGCTGCGCCGCCTGGTGTGGGAACGCGCCTCGGCGCTCTCGATCAACCCCCTCTTCCGCCGCCGCCCGGCCGAGGGCAAGTTCGCCGCGATGGTGCGCTGGCAGGAGGCGGGTGCCGCGCTGTGGTCGTGGTTCCTGATCGGCACTGCGGTGCTTTACGACTGGCGTCCGCTGGCGATCGGGCTGGCGGTAATCTCGCTCACCGCCGTGCTCAACCAGCTACGCACGCTGGTTGCGCATCTGTGGGAGAACGAGGGCGAGCCGATGACCGTGACCGCGCAATATCTCGATACGGTCAATGTCCCCCCGCCGGGCCTGTGGGCCGAGCTCTGGGCCCCGGTCGGGCTGCGCTACCACGCGCTGCACCACCTGCTGCCGAGCATGCCCTACCACGCTTATCCCGAAGCGCACCGGCGGCTGGCGGCGCATACGAGCGGCAGCGTGACCTACGCCAAGGCGAGCTACGCCGGGATGGCCCCGCTGGTCGCCAAGATCGCGCGCAGCACGATGAAGCTGCGTTAGAACGCGAATTCCAGCACCGAGTGCGCGACCAGTTCGCCCGAACCGGCGAATGTCACGCTGCGGTTGTAGGAGAGGAAGATGTCGGGGGTGCTCATGCGAAAAACACGTCCTTGGGAAAGTCGCGGTATTTCTCGCATTCGGCGCGGAAGTCATAGGGCACCACATCGGCGCAATCGGGCCAGCTCTGCGTGGTCAGCCAGTATTCGACCAGCCCCAGCCGCGCGCACAGCTTCACAAAGCGCGGGTCGGCGTTCAGCTTTGGGAAGGCCGCCAGGAATAGTAACGGCGTGCGGTAGGCGAAGTAGCCGAGGGTGTCTTTCGGCCCGCCTGATGGACCCAGCTTGGCGCGATCGAGCAACTCATACGATTCATCCACAAAATCCAATTCCGCGTAGAAGGTGAGATTTCTCGCGTCGATATGGCCGGTCAATAGGGTATGACGAGCGAATGTTTCAAAAAAAAGCTGCCGCTTTTCAGGTGCCGGGTCGCGCAGGGCTGCGATCCACCGGACAGTATTATGGGCCTCGCGCAAGGGATAACGCTCCAGCCGCGCCGGATCTATAAGGCGGTCAACCGTAGCCCAATCGTGCGCGTGTGCATATGCATATATGCACTGGACATAAATGTTGAGGTCGTTTGGCCAGATTTCGATGACGCGAAGCAGTTCGGCGCGACCTCTGTCGAACTGGCCTGACCGCCAGAGGGAACTGCCATAAAGGGCATTGGCCAGAGAGCTCAGTGGGTCGAGCGCCTTGCCTTGTGCAGCCGACGCAGCCGATTCTCTAGTACGACCCACGGAACCTAAGTGAAAGCCGACAATCGCCCGGGCTTCGGGAGAATCCTGCCCGATCTTTTGCAGGTGCTGGATTACCGCGTGCTGGCCTAGAAAGTCTCCGAATGGATCAAGCCGCCAATACTCCGCCAAACTAGCGCCGACATCCTCCGGATCGAGCGTCAGGCTGCGATTAATTTCATCGGTAATCGCCGCGTCAATCGGCGCTCGCTCGGCATAGGGGGTCAGCATATTCGAATATTGCCGCTGGAGCGCCAGCGATCCCCAGGCAGCGCCAAATTCGGGCGCGATCTTGACTGCGGTTTCGAGCAGGCCGATTTTGTCGCGAATGTGCTCCGGGTTGGTATCGTAATCCTTGCCGCGCAGGTAGAGATCATAGGCCAGCGGATCGATCTTCGCGGTCTTGGTCGGAAAGAACGCGGCATTGAGCGCATCGGCGATGGCTTGCGAAATCTCGTCCTGCACCGCGAAGATATCTTCCAGCTCGCGGTCATATTTGTCCGACCACAGCGTGGTCTGGCTTGCAGCTTCGGTCAGGTGCGCCGCGATCCGCACCTTTGTGCCGGCGCGGCGGATCGAGCCGTCGAGGACATGGCTCGCCCCCAGAGCGGCGGCAGCTCTGGGCTTGTCCGCGCCCCGGAACTGGAAGCTCGAGGTGCGCCCGATCACCCGCAGTTTCGATCCACGCATGATCCGCCCCAGGATATCGTCCGAAACCCCGTCGGAGAAAAACACCATCTCGGCATCGCTCGAAAGATTGTCGAACGGCAGCACGGCGAGCAAGGTTTCGGGCGCCGGTGCCGATTTGGCCGCAACCGCCGCCAGCGACGGCATCGGCACCAGCACCGCGCGCTCCTTGCCGACAAACCGCCGCACATCGCCTAGAAACGCCAACCACGCCCGATCCCCCGCATCCCCCGTCCAGTGCGAGAGTTCCGCCGTCTGGGTCAGCTCGAACATGATCGGGCGCTCGCACGGCTCGATCGTCACCGGCACCAGCGTCTTGCAGCGATCCGCGATCGTCGCCTCCGCCCGCACCCAGCGCGAGACCACCGAGCGCGGCGACCACAGCACCACCACCGCCTTGGCCCCGCGCAGGGCCGCCTCGGTCACTTCGTCATAGGCTTCACCGGAACGCAGTGCGGTATCCCACCAGACGTTCAGCCCCTCGGCGGCAAAGGCATCGGCATAGCGCGCGGCCACTGCGGCGTCTTCGCGGTTGTAGGAGAGGAAGATGTCGGGGGTGGCGGTCACTGGGCGTCCCATGGATTGAGGATTTGTGCGCCCGTCTTTGAAACATCTTTCACATTGCGAGTAACGAAGCACAAGCCCTGTTCAATCGCAGTGGCAGCGAACATTGTGTCGATCACAGGTGGGGGATGGCCAGTGACGCGCTGGATTTGGCCCGAGAGCGTGCCCCAGCGCCGCACCACCGCGTCCGAAAGCGGGACCACCCGACCCTCAAACCGCGCCTCCATCTGGTCCCGAGCTTGCGTATATCGCGCCCGATCCGGGTGATCGTCGGCCAGCCTGGCAATGCCCTTGTCATATTCGCCCAGCGTCAGCACCGAAAGGAACAGCCGCTCCTCATCCTGCGCCGCCGCCCAAGCCTTGACGCTGACTGCGCCATTGGCGGCGATCAACGAGGCGATCACATTGGTATCGAGCAGCCAGCCCATCAAAGCGGCGCATCCCGGCCTATGTCCCGCTCCCGCGTCAGATCGATGCCTTCGAGCGCGAGGCCTTCCATAAACGCCACCAGCGGCACTTTCGCCTTACCGCCCCTGAGCCGCTCATAAGCCGCCATCGTCATCAGCACATGCGCAGGCTTGCCACGTTCGGTGATGATCACCGGCCCCTTGCTGGCCGCCCGCTTCACGCGACTGGCATCCTGATTGTATTCGCGCGCGGTGAAGGTGGCAGGCATGGCAGCGCTCCTTTTGTAGCTATGAAGCTACAATCAGCGCGCTGGTTCGTCAAGGGGTCTGTGCGCAATCCTCCGGTTGGTGGAGAGAGGGATGTCTGGGGCAAACAGAACTCCCGTCCGGCAAGTTGCAGCTATTCCTCGGTCCTGACCAGCACCGTTTCGCCGACCAGCAGGAACAGCAGGAACGGGGCCCAGGCGGCGATCAGCGGGGGGTAGCCGCCGAAATTGCCCATCGCCAGCGCGGCGTTGTCGACCACGAAATAGGCGAAGCCCAGCGCCATGCCGATCACCGCGCGGATGATCAGCTGGCCCGAGCGCGCGAGGCCGAAGGCGGCGACTGCGCCGAGCAGCGGCATCAGCAGCGCCGAGAGCGGCCCCGAGAGCTTGTGCCACCACTTGCCCTCGAGCTCGCTGGTGCGGCGCCCGGCGGCCTTGAGCGCGACGATCGAGCGGTGCAGCTCCATCAAATTCTGGCCGTCGGCATCGACCTTGCTCAGCGCGACCTGCGCCGGGGTGACGCCCGGTGCCACCACCAGCGGGGCAAGCCGCGTCTGCATCGTTGCCTTTACATCGAAGCGTTCGGGGCTTTCGAGCTTCCAGCCGGGGGCGGCGTAGGTCGCGCGCGGGCTGCGCAGTTCTTCGACGATCGTGCCCACGGCGTCGCGGCGATACCAGGTGACATTGGTCATCACCACCTTCTCGCCCTCGCCGGTGACGGTCGCGGCGTTGAGGATATGGGGGCCGTCGCGCAGATAGACATTGCTGCGCACGCCCGAATCCCTGGGCACCGGGCCATACTCGACCGCAGTCCAGGCCTTGAGCGTCGCGCTCGAGCGGGTCACCACGCGCTCGTTGAAGGCGAAGCTGACGAGGCTGACCACCGCTGCGGTAATCAGCAGCGGGGCCAGCACCTGATGCGCCGAGAGGCCCGCCGCTTTCATCGCCACGACCTCGCTGTTCTGGTTGAGCGTGGCGAGCGTGATGATTGTTGCCAGCAGCACCGAATAGGGCAGGAACCGCGCGATCAGCTGCGGGGTGCGCAGCGTCACATAGGTCCACAGCTCGGGTTGGCCGTTGCCCTTGTAGCCGAGGATCTTGCCGCTTTCGCTGAGCAAATCGAGCATTTGCAGGATCAGCACCAGCATCACCAGCACGCTCAGGATGCGCACGATAAACAGCCGCGCAAGGTACAGCGTCAGCGTTCTCGAGGGGAAGAATTCGAGCTGCATCAGGCGATTGCCCCCTGCGGTCCGCGCCGCCGCGCGAGGCGGCGCAGCCATTTGCCGAGGCTGGCGGCAAACTTCTCAAGCGCGCCGATCGCCTGCCCGCCGGGCACGTAGGCCACGCGCCAGTACATCCACACGATCAGCGCGGCGAACAGGAAGAACGGCCCCCACAGCGCGATCGCCGGATCGAACCGCCCCAGCGCGGCCACCGCCTGCCCGTATTCGTTGATCTTGTGATAGGCGACCACCATCACGATCGAGACGAAGATCCCCAGCCCCGAGGTCGAGCGCTTGGGCGGGATCGCCAGCGCCACCGCCAGCAGCGGCAGCAGCAACATCATCACCACTTCGACCAGCCGGTAGTTGAAGCTCGCCTGGCTCTGGTTGCGCAAATCCTCGGTCGCGTTCTTGCTCCAGCCGATCCTGAGCAGCTCGGGCAGGATATATTCGCGCTCCTTGCCGCCGCGCGAGCGGAACTTTTCGACCGTCGGCAGATCGATCGGCAGATCGTAGCGCGAGAACGTCAGCACGCGTGAGCTTTGCCCTCCCGAGTTTACAGGCCCCGCGTCCTGCACGATCTGGCCGTCGGTCAGCCGCAGCACGATCGTGTCGGGGCTATCCTTGAGCGCGAGGAACCGGCCTTCCCGGGCCGAGATCGCCAGCACCTGCCCCTTGGCATCGGCGACCCGCGCGAAGATCCCGATCAGCTTTCGCCCGTCGTCCTCGCTCTCCTCGATCCGCAGCGCGACCCGGTCCTTGAGCGTGGTGAACTCGCCGACCTTGATCGAGGCCCCCAGCGCGCCCGAGCGCAGATCGTATTGCTGCTGCTCGTAATAATAGCGCGACAGCGGCTGGAGGTAGCCGACGATCAGCAGATTGAGCGCCGCTAGCGCCAGCGTGATCAGATAAGGCACGCGCAGCAGCCGGTTATAGCTCAGCCCGACCGCGCGCATCACGTCGAGTTCGCTCGAGGTCGCGAGCTTGCGGAAGGCGAGCAATATGCCCAGCATCAGCCCCAGCGGGATCGCCAGGCTGGCATATTCGGGCAGCAGATTGGCGAGCATCTTGAACACCACGCTGACCGGCCCGCCTTCGGTCGCGACGAAATCGAACAGCTTGAGCATCTTGTCGAGCACCAGCAGCGACGCCGCAATCACGAACACCGCGAGCATCGGCATCAGCACCAGGCGGAAGATGTAACGGTCGGTGGCGGTAAGGAATTTCACCGGGGTGGTAATGGCGGGGCGGGGCGGAGAGGTCAATCATGGGCTTGTTGCAGCGCGGAAAGTCACACGAAGGTCACACCAAAACGCTTCCGCGGCGCGGCCGGGAATCGCGCGGCGCGGGAGGCGAGGGGGCCGACGCGGAGAAAGCATGTCCTGAGCATGTCGAAGGGATCGGAGCCAACGATAGCAGGCGGCGGCGATGTAGGAAAACGGGGAGCCGTGTTAAACAGCGTTCACTCTCTTGCGTAACATTTAGGAACAAGATAGGAACAAAGCGCTCGTGCGCTTGGACTTGCCTAGTGCGGTGGAAAAGTTGATGAGGAAGCGAATGCCGGACTTCTCATTTTACGAGTTTTTTGCGGGCGGCGGAATGGCCCGGGCGGGTCTTGGATCGGCTTGGAATTGCTTGTTTTCTAACGACTTCGATCCGAAGAAAGCGGCGGTCTACAAGCGCAACTGGGGTGGCGAAAATCTCCACGTGGGCGACGTGACCAAGCTTTCGGCCCAGCAGTTGCCCGGAAGGGCAGACTTTGTCTGGGCATCGTTCCCATGTCAGGATTTGTCGCTTGCCGGGAATGGTGCGGGACTGGCGGGTTCGCGATCGGGGACTTTCTGGGCATTCTGGCGATTGATGCGCGATCTTGCAAATGGAGGCCGGAAGCCCAAGGCCATAGTGCTTGAAAACGTGTGCGGCCTTATGACGTCGCGCGGGGGGCAGGATTTTGCCGCCCTTTGTCAAACCGTCGGCGATGCTGGATACTGGATCGGAGCGGTCGTGGCTGACGCCTCGATGTTTCTGCCCCAATCGCGTCCGCGTCTGTTTGTGGTCGCGCTTGATCAGGATGCCCGGCTGCCGGGTAGATTGCAGAGTCCGTTTGCGGTCGACCTTTGGCACCCCGCTAGGTTGCGCTTGGCGCAAGCCGCCCTGAATGAATCGCTGCGTTCAAGATGGTTTTGGTTTAATCCTGCCGCTCCTGCAAAATCGAATGCCAGGCTGATCGATCTGCTCGAAGACCAGCCGACCAGCGTTCCATGGCATAGCCCCGCCGCGACCGGGCAGTTGCTCGGGATGATGAGTCCGGTTAATCGGGCCAAAGTTGATCTGGTAGCGCGGAATGGCGGCCGGTCTGTGGGTGCCATCTACAAGCGAACAAGGATCGAGCATGGCACCAAGGTCCAGCGCGCCGAGGTTCGCTTCGATCTTGCGGGTTGTCTTCGCACCCCGGGAGGGGGCTCAAGCCGTCAGATTATGCTTGTTATCGAGAACGGTAATATTCGTTCGCGACTCATTTCGGCCCGCGAGACTGCGCGCCTTATGGGTTTGCCAGACGACTATTGGCTGCCGGCAAACTATAACGAAGCCTATCATGTTACAGGTGACGGCTTGGCTGTCCCGGTCGTGCGCCATCTTGTTAAAGAATTGATTGAACCGTTCCTGCTCGAGCAGAATTTTGGCCGGGACAGCGTCATTGCCGGCTAGGAATTCCCTGAGGCCTGCCGCGCTTGTGTTCCGGCACTCGGCAGTTGGCGAGTTGACGACGCAAATCGGAGTTTACGCGCTGTGCGATCTGGATGGCGTGCCGATTTATGTCGGCCAATCGGTTGACGGCATTCGTCAGCGGGTGCGCCGCCATCTGACTTCTGCCCGCTCCGATGTGATCGCGAATCGGCAGGTCGATGTCTGGGAAGTCGCTTGGGTGCATGCGTGGCCAGTCGATGACGCGCGCCATATCGGAGAACTTGAAGCTAATTTATTTCACTATTTCAACGCCAAAAGCGCGTTGATGAATGGGAGCGTACCCATTGCACCTGCCCAATTCACAATGCGGGAACCTGCGCAGCGGATTCAGGTCATGGATTCCGATGAGATCGCAAGCCGACTTCAGCCGACCGTCCGCCTACCTCGTCAAATTGAGCACTATGGTCGATTGGTCGATCATTATCTTAACGTAAAGGACTCGCCCGAACTTCGCGTTTCGATGGAAGCCCACTTCGAGCGCTTGGTCCGCTATCATCGCCTGTTCCTAGAGCAGCACGGACCGGCTCCAGCCGGTTCGGAAGATCTCAAAGACGATTGATCGCTAAAACGCGGCCTAAGCCTTTTCCAGCGTGCATTGCAGCGGGTGCTGGTTCTGTTTGGCGAAGTCCATCACCTGGTTCACTTTAGTTTCGGCGATTTCGTAGGGGAATATCCCGCAGACGCCGACGCCCTTCTGGTGGACGTGGAGCATCACGCGAGTCGCTTGCTCCAGATCCATGGTGAAAAACCGCTTGAGCACCATGACGACGAATTCCATCGGCGTGTAATCGTCGTTGAGCAGCAGAACTTTGAACATGCTCGGCTTTTTGGGCTTCGTCCGGGTCTTGGTGGCGACGCCGAGCTGGTCCTGCCCACCCCCGTCATTGCCCGCGTCATTGCCCCCGCCGTCACCGTTATCACCATCGGAATCACCTTGATCCGCAGCGCGGACGAGAATTTCCGACAGGGCAGCCAATTGCGACATCGAATGAATTTACCGCATCGAGGGGTCAGAGGACAAGTCACCCATCGGCGAATAGTCCTTGCCAGTCGCCTAACGAGCACGGCTGGTCCGCGCAATCGGTTTGCGCGGGGGGCGTGCAGGGGACTGGAATTGCGCGCCCGCTTGCGGCAAGGTCGCTATCTGTTCGCCGGGGGAAGGACATTTCATTGCGCCGTGCCGATACCTCTGCCGCGACTGGCCCCGCTGCGCCGCCCGCGCCGGGCCTGCGCCTCAGCCTGGGGGTCACCGGCCACCGCGCCGCGCATCCCGGCTTTGCCCAGGGTGAAGCCAGGATCGCGGCGGTGGTCACCGCGATCTTCGCGCTGTTCGATGCCGCAATCGCGGCCTCTCCGGCGGTGCCCGGGGCAGGCGCGCCCAGCCCCACGCGGTTCCACACCTTGCTGGCCGACGGGACCGACAGCGTCACCGCCGATCTGGCTCTGGCACATGGTTACGAGCTGGTCGCGCCACTGCCGTTCGGGCGGCGGCTCAACAAGGCGATCAATGCGTTGCCCCTGAATGCTGCCGAGGCCCGCGCCTTGCTGGCGGGCGAGGCCGCGAGCGACCCCGCCACCGAGCGGCGCGCCGGCGACATCCGCCGCCTCGCCGATCGGGCGACGGTGCTCGGCCTCGCCGACGAGGATGAGACGATCGCCGCGCTCTATCTCGCCAAGCTCGATGCACCAGCCGATTTTGCCAAGGCGCAGCTGTTCTCCGCCGAGAGTTCGCGCCGGGTGGCGCTGGCCGGGCGGATCGTGATCGAACAGTCCGACGTCCTGATCGCGGTGTGGGACGGGACCACCACCGCGCATGTCGGCGGGACCGGTCATACGATTGCCGCCGCGCTCGAACAGGGCTGCCCGGTGATCTGGATCGATCCGGTCCGGCCCGAGCAGTGGTGCATCCTGCGCACGCCCGAATCGCTGGCCGCGCTCGACCATGCGAGCAGCGAAGATCGTCTCCAGTTGATCGAGGCGATTGTCCGCGCCGCGCTCGATCCGGGCGACGAGCCCGACCATCCGGGTATCGGCATGCTCGCGAAAGAGCGCTGGCATCCCCGCAGCAGCGGCTTTGCGCAGGGCTATCGCCGGATCGAGGCGCTGTTCGGTGAGGATCGCTGGCGTCGCCGCCTGCGCAACATTCGCGTGAACTACGAAGTCCCCGCCACCGCCGGTGAGGGTTCGGCGATGCTGGCCACCGCGCGCGGGCTGCCGTCGATCGATCCGGCGCTGACCGACCGGATGGAGCAGGGCGTGTTGCGGCGCTTTGCCTGGATGGACGGCATCTCGGCGCATCTGTCGGACAGCTATCGCGGCGGGATGATCGTCAATTTCGTGCTCTCCAGCTTTGCGATCGTCGGCGGGATGTCGTATCTGCCGTTCGTCGCCGCGCCCAACAAATGGCTGTTTGCGCTGTTCGAACTGGTGTTGCTCTGCGCGATCCTGGGAATCACCATGCTGGGTCAGAAGCGGCGCTGGCACGGCCGCTGGTTCGAGACGCGGCGCGTGGCGGAGTATCTCCGCCATAGCCCGATTCTGCTGACACTGGGCGCAGCGCGCGCGCCGGGCCGCTGGCCGCAGGGTGCCGACACCAGCTGGCCCGAATTCTACGCCCGCCACGCGCTGCGCGAGATCGGCCTCCCGGCCATGGTGATTACCCCGGCCTATCTGCGCGCCGTGCTGACCGATCTGCTCGACGCGCATGTCGTCAGCCAGCGCGACTATCACTATGGCAAGGCCGAGCGGCTGACCACGGTCCACCACCGCCTCGATGCGCTGTCCGAACGGCTGTTCCAGCTCGCGGTGCTGTCGGTCGCGCTGTATCTTGTGCTGCGCGGGGTTGCCGCAGGCGGATTCCTCAGCGAGGAATGGCTCGACCAGCAATCGAAGTGGTTCACCGTGCTGGGGGTGCTGTTCCCGACCTTCGGAGCGGGCATCGCCGGCATCCGCTATTTCGGCGATTTCGAGCGCTTTGCGGCGATTTCGGAAGTCACTGCGGAAAAGCTCGATGCGGTTCACAAGCGCATCGTCGTCCTCGCCGCCGCACCCGACAGCCAGCTCAACTACGGCCGGGTCGCCGAGCTGGCCCATGCCGCTGACGAGATTGTGTTCGCCGAGATCGAGAACTGGCAGGCGGTGTTCGGCGGCAAGCAGATCGCGGTGCCGGTTTAGGTGGTTCGAGACGCGCCTTCGCTTCGCCTCCGGTGAAGTTTATCCTGAGCGCCCGCCCTGGCGGGCAGTCGAAGGGCTCAGTCGCTCCTCACCACGAACGGCCAATTGGTAGCCCAACCCCGTTCGCCCTGAGGAGTGCTGAAGCCGCAGGCTGAAACACGTCTCGAAGGGTTTCGCTTGATACCGGCCACCCCCGCGCTACCATGTCGATCTTGGTAAATTTGGGGGTTTGTGATGGGCGGCTTTCTGATTGCGCTGGTTGTGCTGGTGGTGTTGTTCCTGCTGATGGGCGTGCGCGTCGTGCGGCAGGGCTATGTCTATACGATCGAGCGGCTCGGCAAGTTCAGCCTCGCCGCGCATCCCGGGCTGCATTTGATCATCCCCTTCGTCGACCGGGTCGGCAACAAGGTCAACATGATGGAGCAGGTGCTCGATATTCCGGGGCAGGAGATCATCACCAAGGACAACGCGATGGTCGGGGTCGATGCGATCGTGTTCTTCCAGGTGCTCGATGCCGGCAAGGCGGCCTATGAGGTCTCGAACCTCTATCTCGCGATCATGCAGCTGACGACCACCAATCTGCGCACCGTGATGGGCTCGATGGACCTCGACGAGACGCTGTCGAAGCGCGACGAGATCAACGGCCG
>JANOOJ010000062.1:0-4143 GCA_031421295.1 Novosphingobium sp. | reverse complement strand
GCCGCGCCCGATCCCAAAGGCGGCGCGGTCGAACACGGCGCACGGGTGTTCGAGCAGCCGCAGTGCCTGCACCGGCCGGAAGTGTACTCGGGGATGGGCGAGGCCGAATCGGCCGAGTTGCTCCGAACGTTTTTCGCTGCGCGGCGCTGAGGTTTTTGGTTCACACAAAGACACGAAGAGGTCTCGCTTGCGGCGAAGCCGCATGTCCAAACCGGTCTTCGGTCCAGACGCGGCGTGAGGGGCAGCACTGACCTGCGGTCGGCACCACATCTTCGTGGCTTCGTGTGAACCCTTACAACCCCCGCCAGATCTTCAGCGGAGCGGAATCGGGCGGGCCGAAGCTGCCGCGCGGGCAGGGCATCGGCCGGAACCGGCGCGAATAGCACAGGTGCAGTTCGCGCAGCCACCCGGTGCGGCTGGTCGTGACGCCCACGGCATCGGCGCGCCAGCCGGGATTGGCGGCGACGAATGCCTGGCGCAAGGCGCCGGTGGTCAGCGCCGGATCGCGCGAAAGGTGGTCGGTGTCGGGGAAGCGGAGCGCGTGCCACAGGATCCCGGCGACCCGGTAATAGCCCTCGGGCGACTTCGCCATGCAGCTGCCGTGCTTGGCCCATTCGTGCTCGATCAGCCACGGCACCGGGGTCATGCACAGGTTGCGGCGGATGGTCTCGGGCCGGGGCCGCAGGGTGAGCGCGCACCATTGCGGCGGCGGGCCGCGCCTCGCCTCGGGCCACAGACCGTGCAACACGAAGCCGAACCGCCCGTTGGCGCCGCCGCACTGCATGGCATTGGCGGGTCGCCGCGCCAGCTCGCCCCGGCAGTATTCGGGGCTCCAGCTCAGGGCCAGGGTGTACCAGGAGGTGACGGCTCGGCGCGTGGGGCCATCGGGTTCGACGGGACGCGCCGGGGGCAGCCGCGCCGGGGCAGTGCACTGGTAGGCCTGCGCCAGAGCACTGGTCGGCACCACCGCAGCGGTTAGCGCAACCAGCGCAATCCTATTCAAAGACGCCCGGCTCGACCGGGTCGCGGCCCTTGTTCGCCAGCCACGCGCGCGCGTCGCGGCGGAACAGGAATGCAACCGCGACGACACCCAACGCGGTGCCGAGCAGGGTCAAGGCACCCGGAAGGCTCATGAACGGTGCCGGATTGGCGACAATCCCGACCATCATGAACAGCCCCAGCGCGGTCAGCGCGACGAGAATCCACTTGGCGACAACGCTGGCACGCCGGGCGATCAGAAACCACAACAGCAGCGTCAGCGCGAGGCTGACCACGATCGTTGCGACCAGGAACCCGCCGCCCAGCCCGAGCTGCGACGCCCCCGGATCTCCGGCCAGCTCGGCACGGGTCTGGTCGAACGACAGCAGGGTGCTCGGCAGCGACACCAGGATCGACGCCAGATAGAGCTGCTCGAAGCGGATGATGGATCGTGGCCGCATGGTTCCTCCCTGTCGCCCGCGATGATGGCGCAGCGCGGCGCGCGCGTCAAAGCGGGGTGAAATCGAGCCCGATGTCGGCCGCCGGAGCGCTCTGGGTGAGGCGGCCGACCGATACGAAATCGACCCCGGTGGCGGCGATCGCGCCGATGGTCTCGAGCCGCACCCCGCCCGAGGCCTCGCACGTCACCCGCCCGGCGATGAGCGACACTGCCTCCTGCAGCTCCGCGACGCTCATGTTGTCGAGCAGCAGGTGGTTGGCCCCGGCTCCCACCGCAGGTTCGATCTGCGCGATATGGTCCACCTCGCAAATGATCCGCGCGACACCCGCCGCCCTGGCTCGCCGCACCGCTTCGGCGACCCCGCCCGCGACCAGCACATGGTTGTCCTTGATCATCGCCGCGTCCCACAGCCCCATCCGGTGGTTCTGCGCTCCCCCCATCCGGACCGCGTACTTCTCGAGATGGCGCAGCCCGGGGATGGTCTTGCGGGTATCGAGCAGCACCGCCTTGGTGCCCGCCATCGCGTCGACATAGGCGCGGGTCAGCGTCGCGATCCCCGACAGATGCTGGACCGTGTTGAGCGCGCTGCGCTCGGCTGTCAGCATCGCCCGGGCATTGCCCGCCAAGCCCATCAGGTCCGATCCGGCGGGCAGCTGGGCCCCCTCTTCGGTGAGAATTTCGATTTCCATCTCAGGGTCGAGCGCCCGAAAGAATGCTGCCGCAATCGGCAGTCCGGCGACGGTGATCGCATCGCGGGTATCCATCACCCCGGCGAACCGCGCATCGGCGGGGATCACGCTTTGCGAGGTGACGTCATGCCCGCCTCCCGGCAGACCGACGCCAAGATCCTCGTCCAGCACTGCGCGAACGAAAGTAGCGAGGTCGAACCCCGCCAGTTCCCAGCCCCCGGTCATGCCAGGCTCAGTGCACGAACCGCGCGACAACATCGCGGTACGAACGGCTGACCTTTACATCGGCCCCGCTTTCCAGCACGAGGAAGCACTCGCCATTGGTGTGCGGCTTGACCTGGCGGACGTTGTTGAGGTTGACGATCCACGAGCGATGGACCCGCTGGAACACGCGCGGGTCGAGCCGCCGTTCGAGATCTTTCATGGTCTCGCGCAGGATCAGCGAATTGTCGGCGGTGTAAATGCACATGTAATCGCCGGCCGCTTCGATCCGCTCGAGCGTATCGACGTCGACCCGGAAAATCTGCCCGCGATCCTTGATGTTGATCAGCCGTTCGAAGCGGTTTGCCGCCGCCCCCCCGCCGTCGGGTTCGTCCGGCATCGCGTCCATTGCTTCGGGCGCGACTTCCTGGAGCACGCTCTTGAGCTTTTCCGCCTCTTCCGCCGAGCGTTTCTCCGCCAGCCGGGTGCGAACCCGGTCGAGCGTATCGGCCAGCTTGTCGTCATCGACCGGCTTCATCAGGTAATTGACCGCATTGGCCTCGAACGCGCGAACCGCGTGTTCCTGGTAGCCGGTGACGAAGACGAACAGCGGCGGCTCGATCTCCATCACCCCCTTGACCACGCTGAACCCGTCGAACCCGGGCATCTGGATGTCGAGGAACACCAGATCGGGCTTCTCGGTCTTGATCTTGCGGATTGCCTCGCGCCCATTGGCGCAAGTGTCGATGATCTCGACATCGGGATATTTCTCGAGCCTCAGCTGCAGGCCTTGAATGGCCAGCTTTTCGTCATCGACAAGGATCGTGCGGATGGTCATGCGTTCATTCCTGCTGGCTGCATTGGGGGGCAGCGGGGCATTGCCGGCGCTTAGCCCACCCCCGCGAGCGCCGGTAACTTGGGTGACTCCGCCGCAGGTGCCGCAGCGGCGCGGCGCTCGAACGGAATTTCGATCAATACGGCAAATCCCCCCTCGGGCGGATCCAGCGTTTCAAAGCGGTGGTCCTCGCCATAGGCTTGCATCAGACGGTCGCGAATGTTGGCGAGGCCGACTCCGGTCGAAACCGGTTCGCCGCCGTCGAACGTGACGCCGCTCAGTCTGTTGTCGCTGCCCGGGCTTTGCAATCCCGGCCCGGTGTCCGAGACGGTGATGCGAAGGTTCTGACCGACGAGTTGTGTCGCAATGGTGATTTCGGCCCCACTTTCCTGCGGACTGACCGCATATTTGATCGCATTCTCGACCAGCGGCTGGAGCAGCAGCGAGGGCAGCAGCGCACCTTGCGTTACCGGGTCGATAACGAAAGTCGTGCGCAGCCGTTCCTCGAACCGCATCCGTTCGATGTCGAGGTAGAGCTTCAGCGTCTCGACCTCCTGCGCCACGGTCACCCGCCCGGCCGGCTCGTTGATCAGGGTGTAGCGCAGAAACGAGGACAAGCGGCTGAGCATGGCGTTGGCCGGTTCGGTCTGTTTGAGCAGCACCAGCGTCGAAATCGAATTGAGCGTATTGAACAGGAAATGCGGGTTGAGCTGATAGCGCAGCATGGCCAGCTGCGCGCTGGTAGCCTGGTTTTCCAGCCGCAGCAGCTGGTCGTTCTGCTCCTCGACCTGGAGGAAGAAGTTGACCGCGTAATACAGCGCGGTCCACGCCCCGAGCAGCGTCGCGTCGAGGTAAAACACCCCGATGAACAGTTGGGTAAAGCTGGTTTCCGTGTCGGGGCGGTATAGCCCGACTACCCAGCTGTCGATGAAGGCATACAAGCCCACCGCGAAGGGCAGGACCAGCCCGGTTACCCCCCA